>JAAVFV010000018.1:14103-156126 GCA_014800525.1 Bacteroidales bacterium
TGAACNGTGGGTGATTACGGATTCGAACCGCAGACCCTCTGCTTGTAAGGCAGATGCTCTAAACCAGCTGAGCTAATCACCCGTTTGCGATTGCAAAGTTACGCTATTTTTTTAAATCTCACAAGAATTTTCGCTATTTTTGTATAAATTTTTTCTCCTTTCCCTCTCCCGTAGGTCGCGACCACCCTCCTTAATTCTGCTTAACATGGTAAAAGACATACAGATAGCCGATTTTGATTATCCTCTCCCTGATGAACGTATTGCCCTTCATCCCCTGCCCAAAAGAGATGCTTGCCGCCTGATTGTGGCCTCTAAGGAGGGCCCGATACGCGATGGGATTTTCTCCGACCTTCCCGACGCGATCCTCGCCCCGGGCCTGATGATCTGCAATGAAACCAAGGTGATCAATGCCCGTATCGAATTCCATAAATCCACCGGTGCCCGTATCGAAATCTTTATCCTCGACCCCACATCTCCGGCTGATTATCAGGTATCATTCGCTTCTCGCCGGAATTGCACCTGGGCATGTATGATCGGTAATCTCAAGAAATGGAAGGAGGGTAGACTCACCAAAGAGGTGATGATTCCCGGTTTAGCCGCTCCTCTTCTCCTCAATGCGCGCCTCCTCCCTCTTAAGGATGCCTCTTCTCCGGCTCCCACTCGCGAGGTGGAGTTCTCATGGGATAATCCTGATGTGACTTTTGCCACCATTGTGGAACACGCCGGAAATATTCCTATCCCCCCCTATCTAAACCGCGATTCCGAAGAGTCAGATCTCAAAGATTACCAGACGGTTTATTCACGTGTGGAGGGCTCTGTGGCTGCTCCGACCGCCGGACTGCATTTCACTCCCGAACTTTTCTCTACTCTCGAAAACCGCGGAATGAAGATTGATAAGGTGACGCTTCATGTCGGCGCCGGCACATTCCAGCCTGTCAAAAGCGATAACATCGGAGATCATCCGATGCATACCGAGACAATACACATTCCCCGAAGCGTAATAGCCGATATTGCAGAGGCAATTGCCGATGAGCGTCCCATAACGGCCGTGGGCACCACCTCGGTCCGCACTATCGAGTCGCTCCCCTATCTGGCAATTCTCGCACGAACGGCCGATATCACGGATCCCGAGCAAATGCACGTTCCACAATGGATGGCCTACGATCCTGCTTATCAGAATGAGGATACGCACTCTCTCCTCCGCAATCTTCTCAAAAGAATGGAGGAGGAAGGCCTCGACCATCTGTCGGCTTCAACCGCCATAATGATTGCCCCGGGATTCAAATGGAGAATCGTGGATTCCATAATCACTAATTTCCATCAGCCCCAGTCGACTCTTCTCCTGCTCGTGGCCTCTTTTCTGGGGGATTCCTATCCCAGGATTGAAAACTCCATGCCCCGCTGGCGTTCTATATATAATCATGCTCTCGATGCCGGCTATCGCTTCCTTTCCTATGGCGATGCCTGCCTCTTCTTCAGAAAGTAGGCGCCGGGAGCGCGATTGATCGCGTCTGACCCGAGATACGAATAGGCCGCGATACGTCACGATCCTCTCACCACACCCTCCTAACCATCTATTCAATCTTTTTCAGAATGCCCGGAATTCAAATCATATATCGCAATAAGGAGGCAAAAGACCTTCATGTCTCTCTCCCTACATCAAAAAGTATGGCCGCCCGTGCACTCGTGATTGCTGCCGCAGCGGGTCTTGATCCTCTCCGAATTCCTGATCTACCCGTCTGCGACGACACCGAGGAACTCTCCGCCGCTATCGCAAAACTTCCCATAGGAGGCCTAAAAGCCGCTATAGCTACCCCCCCGGAGAGACCTGAGGCGAGAGATTTCTACCTTGGCTCCGGCGGCACCTCCTTCCGCTTCTTCACAGCTTTAGCGGCATCCTGGCCCGGTCTCGACAGCAGGCTATCCTGTTCGGAGGCTATGGCCCGTCGTCCTGTCCTCCCGCTTATCTCGGCTCTTCGACAAAGCGGCGCGGAGATCTCATTCGAAGGGAAAGAGGGATATCCCCCCCTGCGTTCTGAGGGCCACCACCTTCCCGGTGGCGTATTAAAGATGCCGGGGAGGGTAAGCTCCCAGTTCTGCACTGCCCTCATGCTTGTGGCTCCTTATTGGAAAGATGGCATCAGGATTGATTTCGGGGGCGAGAAAATGGTATCCTTCCCTTACATCCGCATGACTGAAAGGCTCATGCGTGGTGCCGGGGCAATGGTGGAGGCTTCGCCGGAGGGTATCATCGTAAAACCGGGCGGATACCCTTCCGCCGGCTATGAGGCTCTCGCCCCGGAGCCCGACTGGAGCGCCGCGGCCTTTTTCTATGCTTTCGCTCTGTTGGATCCGAAGTGCCGTATCACCTTCACATGTCTTACTCCCCCCTCAGAGTCAGCACAGGGAGATTCCCGTTGCGCCGAGATTTTTGATTTCGTCGGTGTTTCCACAAGATATAATCCCGATGGGTCGGCCACACTGATATGCGATGAGGCGAAATGTAAGGCTATCGCTGATCTTTCGAAAACGTCTCCGCTGGAGTTTGATATGGAAGACACTCCCGATATGGTGCCGGCTCTGGCTGTGGCGCTGTGTCTTAGCGGCATCCGTTTTGTGCTCCATGGTGTCGACCATCTCCGCCATAAGGAGAGCGATCGTCTGGAAGCGTTGCGTCTGGAATTGCAGAAAGTGGGGTATGCGCTTGTTGTGCCCCCGACACCCGGTACTGCTGATGATTTCCTGCGTCATGAAGAGCGTATCCCCTTCATCCTCCCTGATGATCCGGAGCATCCGGAAGCCAATTCGGGCACGGTGCTGGCCTGGCTTGGCCGACACGTACCGACTGCGGAAAACGAAACCATCGAAACCCATACTGATCATCGTATGGCAATGTCGATGGCTCTCTCTGCCATCAAGCGGCCATATATCTCGATGAAGAATCCGGAGGTGGTGGATAAGTCTTTCCCGGATTATTTCACCATCCTGGCAGATGCCGGAATGGAAATCACTCCTTTCGGGGCAAAGGCAAGCCGTGCGGGGAATACCCGCAAACGGAGCTGGCGCGAACAGCTTGAGGCTTCCGACCGTCGTCTGGCCGAGGCTGCCCGCCGTCAGGGGTTGCTCACGCCCGAGGGAGAACCTGTCATCAATCGGGCATTCACCTCACGGCATAAGTCGATGAAGCAGTTTGCACGCGAATTGCGCCGCCGCGGAATGCGTCCTCCGAAAGCCGTAACGCCTCCGGCGCGTTTACGCCCCGGGCACCCCACCATCTGAGCCATACCTAAGGAATACCGGACGGCACACAGTGATGCGACTTTCCAATCCCTTAAGACCCTAATTACCAATGTCTGATTACAGTGTAAAATATCCCATAGGGGTTCAGACCTTCTCCAAGTTAATTGAAGAAGACTATCTCTATATTGACAAAACGGCCTTGATCTATAGGCTTATATCAAAGGGGAATTATTATTTTCTCTCACGCCCAAGACGATTTGGGAAGAGTCTTCTTCTGTCTACAATAGCTGCATATTTTGAGGGTCGGAAAGATTTATTCCGAGGTCTGGCTATAGAGAAATTGGAACAGAGCTGGATCTCCTATCCTGTGATAATGCTCTCTTTGGCCGGATACCGTCCCACAGACCGTAATCTTACGGCCATGCTCGACAATCGCTTTCATGAATTTGAGAGTCGTTATGGTATTGTCCGGAACACGGAAGATCCCGCAGAACGTTTCAGAAATATAATCCGCGGGGCATACGAGGCAACGGGGAGTAAAGTGGTGATTCTGATTGATGAGTATGATGCCCCGATGGTGGCTCATCTCGATAATGATGCCAATAGAGAGGAGGTTCGGGATTTGCTGAAGTCCATATATTCCAATCTAAAGGATATGGATATGTATATAAAATTCGCGATGCTGACAGGGGTTTCGCGTTTCAGCAGAATGACGATATTCAGCGGGCTGAATAATCTTAAGGATATCTCGTTGCTACCGGAATGGAGCGCCATATGCGGAATCACAGAGTCGGAATTGCGGAATAATTGCCGGGATGGCATCTCCAGATTGGCAGCAAGGCAACATATAGATTACGAGGGGGCATTAGCTCTGCTGAAAGCTAATTATGATGGATACCATTTTACGGAGGAGTCACCGGATATCTATAATCCCTACAGTCTGCTTAACGCCCTTAATGATTCCCGGATTGCTCCTTACTGGTTTCAGACGGCCACTCCCACATTTCTTGTCAAATATATCACGCGCCAGACCCAATCTTTACCCCGACTGTTTAGAGAGGATGTGCCTGAAATGATGCTTGCAGATATCGAGGCTTATAAGACTACTCCCCTGGCCCTCCTTTTCCAGACCGGATACCTCACAATAAAAGACTATAATCCGCGGCGGAGAAGCTTCCTTTTGGGAATTCCGAACAAGGAAGTGGAGGAAAGCTTATTCATGGAGCTTCTCTCTTTTAATATGAATATGGAGAAATATTCTCTTGATAAGCGTCTTTGGGATATCCGCGATGCATTTCAGTCGGGCAACCCTAATTTAGGACTGGATATCATCCGGTCGTTTTTCAAAGGTATTCCCGGCAATATCACTGCCAATCACACTGAGATATTCTTTGAGAATAATCTTTATCTTCTATTCCGACTGATCGGCATCGATGCTCGTACTGAGTGGTGGACTTCCGACGGCCGTATAGACCTGCTTCTCGAACTGCCGGATTTTGTATACGTTATGGAGTTGAAACTCGATAAGTCGCCCGAAGAAGCATTAGCACAGATAGATTCAAAAGAATATGCATTGCCATGGAAGGATGATGGCCGTAAGGTATTCAAGATCGGCATCAACTTCCTTTCCTCCTCCCGAAACATTGATTCATGGATAATCCGTTCATAAAGACGGGGCCTTAAGGCGTATAGCAATAAAAATAGAGTTGCACTCTAAAAGTCAGGTCAAAACTTTTTAGAGTGCAACTCTTTTTTGTCTAAGTCACTTCTCAGGCTGCTTTCACATATCCGTTAAAGGTTATAGCGTGATCTTGCTTGTTTTAGAGCCTTGACGTTTGATATAGATACCTTTTGTAGGATTCATCACTTTCAGCCCGTCTAAGGTATAATATTCCGGAGTTTCAGCCGATGTGGTTTCCAGCATTGGAACATCCGACCATCCTGCAAAATTAACTGTGATCATGGAAAGGTTTTTAGCTGTCGGATCATCCATAAAATAACCGGTCTCATATACATCTTGTTTGGGGCTCAATGTATATTTCACCCACATTGCCTTTTCATTGTAGCGACGGCACGCATAAGACACCGGACCTGTGGATTCAAACATTTTAAAACCAGTGAATGTAGGCTCGGAATACATATCATGTGGATCCTCGGCATTAATTATAAGCCATGAAGGAGAGGTGCGGTCCAGAACATATCCCTTCGGAACGTAAGATGCAGTTGAAGGGGTTTCTTCGGGAGCCGCCACATAATCCTTAAAATCTCTGTTACCGGCAAACGGATCCACCACTCTGTAAAGCTTCAAACGGGGATGATATTCCAATTGAGCTGTCCATCCTGCCTTATCATAGTACGGATACTCCATAGTATCGTCCATACCGAGAAGAGTGGAATTAAGGGAAACCTCCCCCAGATCGGTCCATTCCCCGTCATCATAATAAGAATCAAATTGACTGACTATTATCTTTATAACGGTACTGTTCTTCTTATTGCGTAGGCAGACTCCAACTGCGTAGCGTCCGGGTACAGACACATTGAAATCGGCCATTTCTCCATCAGCGAGTTTTTTAATCGTGATGCCGGGATAATTTTTATCAATAGCATTAGCCAGATCCAGACATTCAATCCGATCTTTCGACCATAGGGGAGTGGCGATAGGACCATTACATCTCTCCACACTGACTAAAGCATAGTCCACATCAGGATCGGTGAATTTAAATCCTAATTTGACATTTTCAGCTCCTGTATAAAGCCCCCCATTGAGTTTGAACCCTACAGTATCTGTATTCTCCCGGCGATTCAGAGAATGATATACTTGTACCAAATCCGGAAAATTAATTGAATCCATTCCGGCATTTCCCGCAGCAACAAGTGGGAAAATTCCGAAAACCAGAATCATTCCAGTTAAAATATTTCGGAATAATACACTTTTTTTTAGAAATAAAACAATTTTTTTTCATGCTTAAAATAATTAGTTAGCAATACACGATTGGCCGATCGGGGTTATATCTGCAAATATAGATATTATTTTTCACTCCTCAAAATAAAAATTAATATTATTTTATTCATCATATTAATTAGGTATCTTATATTTATAAGTCAAATGGTAGGTTATATAATAAAATAGACTATATACACAGTATACACGTTTATCAAAACTTATTATATGGATTATTATCCTATAATCACAATTACTTATCAATTATCCCTGTTCCTTTTCTTATGAATTTATAATCTAAGTTTATCTTCTTCGCAATTATACAAGGTGAGATAATCATATTAAGGAGACGCACATAGGCACAGAAAGCGCCGATACAACCGTTGGGTTATATCGGCGCTTTCTATGCCTATGTTAAGGAGTTGCTAAGATTTAAACGATACTGGTTATGGAAGCGGTGGGGAAAAGTCTTGACCAGTAAGACTTGTTCATTAATTTTTAGCAACCACTGAGAAAATTTTATTTAGTCATGGTGAAATGTCGGGATGCCAGACGGTACCCGTCGCAGAACACCTCCACGGTATAGTCTCCCGGGGTCAGTGTGGTATTGACATCCCAATAGATTGCCACAGGCAATTCCTCATTGGCATACTCCACACTACGCTGCGCTGTGGCCTGAATCGTCTGTCCATCCATAGTGAAGCTTCCACCTCCACTCAATAACGAACCCTCAGGCGTAAGAATACGCATATAGAAGGTCTTCATTCCCGGGGCTGCTGTATTATTCGGGCTCACCGTGAACTGCACTCCCAATGACTTCGCCTTTGTGATGTTCTTTTCCGTCTTTCCTTTCTTATTGTAGGCATGGAAAGAGACGCCGGTGATGTTAAGCTTCTTGGCCAGCTTCACAGTCTGGGTAAGCTCGGCATTGCTCGCCGTGGCCTGTGTCACCTGTGTGCTCAGTTGCTCATTACGCTGCTTCTCCTGCTGAATCTCCTGCTTCAAGCCAGCATTCTCCTCTCCGAGACGTTTGATTTCCTCCAGATAATGACGCACGATACCTTTCAGGGTCGCCACTTCACCCTCCAGCTGCTTGATCTTGGCACGCGTGGCGGCAAGGTCTTTAGAGGTGCGTACATTCTTAGCTTTCTCTGCATTCAATTCCTGAATCAGCCCCTCCACTTTCATGCGGGCCTGATTATATTTCTGCACTAATGAATCATTCTTGAGATACATCTGCTGACCCTCATATTGATTGAATTCCGCACTCAGCTGATTGAATTCATTGGTCAGTACAAGACGATCGTTGGCCACAGCCAGCGAATCCGCGCGCGCCTGCGCATCGTTCACGGCCTGAACAGTCTGCTGGTCGCGCAGAATAAGCACCACCACCAGAGCCACCATACAAAGCACCACTGCCGCAGCCCCGAAAAGAAGCATCTTCTGTTTCTTGTTCATTTTTTATTAAGTATATGAGATATGGGAGATCTATGAGATATGGGGAGACTTAAAATTTACGAAAGTCCGGAGATCTGATGGCAGAGGCTCCGAAGACCGGATAAAAAAGAAAATCGGCTATTCCGCAAGCGGAATGCCGATTTTTAATCTGTGACTTTCGTCTTGCTGTGGATTCGCAATTATTTTGCAGAATCAGCAACGGGAGCAGCCTCTACAGTCTCAGCTACAGCAGCTACAGTCTCGTTAGAATCAGCAGCTACCTCAGCTACCTCTGTTACCTCTACAGAGTCAGCAGCTACAGTGTCAGCAGTCTCAGCAGCCTTGTTACCGCCGCAAGATACCATTGCGATGCTGAAAAGAACAGCAAGAGAATAAACCAATTTCTTCATCTCTTTAAAATTTAAAATAATAAAACAATATTCTTTTTTGCTATCAAAAACGTTGCAAAGGTAATACTTATTTTGATACCACAATAATTTTCTTCACTTTTTTTGCAACCTATACCCTAAGATTTAACAATTCATAAGCCTCAAATGTTAAAATATCCTTGATTTTAACATTTGAGGCTTAGATTTTTTATACGTCAGTGACAGAACTGCTTCACTGATCTCAGAATCAGAATACAGCTACCTTAACAGCTTCCGAACCTGAACGGACCACATAAATACCGTTGGCCAGCGTCCGGGTCATAGATGTAGCCGGGGTGGAAGCCACTCTTGCTCCGGCAAGACTGTAGATCTCGATACCGGCCGGGGCTCCTGTGACAGTCACCACGTCTCCATCTACTGTAACCGTCATACGCTGCGCGTCGTCAAACTCAATGGATTCCATTCCGCTTACATTATTTGTAGCGATAACCACATATCCATTAGCCGGAACTGTCACCTTCTTGGTCGATGCATTGAATGTCGATTCCGGACCCTCCGACTGCGACAGGATGCGGTAGGCTCCCGAATCGTTGGAGCGGAACATCACGGTTGCCTCAACGGGAGCTGTGACACTACAGTTGATTATAGCGTAGAGTTCCTTATCAGAGGTAAGGCTTGTTACGGTACGCGCTCCCCAGTTGGAGAAGTTGAGGCTATAGTTGGCTGTCTGGGCAAACATGTCGGGATTGTTCAGACGGATTCCGATAAGTTCGCGATACGACTGCACGAGAGCTGCATTGGCCGGTTTATCCATCAAAGCCCAATCCACAATCTTGGGATCTGTGTTGTTGCCGCCGTTGGCATCCTTGGTGGTCTGTGCATTTCCCATCTCGGAAAATTCCCAGATCATATGCGAACCGGGAACGAGCAGCATCTGCGCTGCAGCCCCGGCAAGACGGCGGCATGCCACATCGGCATCTGTCTTTACCGCGCCGTTACCATACATCTTCTGCTTATAGGCAAGACGTTCCTCATCATGACTCTCAAGATATGAAACCAACGATCCCGGGGTGCGATCGGCCTTCGGAGCCCACATGGAATTAAGGCTCGCTCCCGACCAGCCCATTGCAAATTCACATCCGGCATAGTTACAGTTCATCCAGTTAAGCTCGCCATCCTTGGCCATCTCGTTTTCTTCCTGGGCTCCGGCAAGGTTCTCATTGATAAAGTAAGCATCCGGATTCACTTCGCGCATTGCATCATGAATAGCCTTCATGTTGTCGACACGGCTCTGATTGAAGGCATTTGTTCCGGAATCGCCCGAGTTGGGATAGGAGTCGTTATTACCAAGGCCCTTCACAAGGTCGAAACGATAACCATCCACCTTATATTCCTTCAGCCAATATTTCACCATGTCATACCATTGCTGACGCACCAGAGGATAGCCCTGATTCCAGTCGTTGAGCACGCTGTAGGCGTGAGGAGCAGTAGCATTATAGAACGGATTCTGACCTACGGAATAGAGCTGATACCAGGGATGGAGCCAATCCGACTGATTGAATACCACATCGAGAATCACTGCAATACCATTGGCATGACATTCGTCGATGAAGGCCTTATAATCTTCCGGAGTGCCATAGGCTTTATCGATTGCGAAATAGAAGTTGGGATTATAACCCCATGAGATGTTGCCATTGAATTCCTGAATAGGGAGAAGCTCCACGGCATTCACACCGAGACCTTTAAGATAGGGAATCTTGCTCATGGCTCCGCGCACGGTGCCATTTCCATCGGCCTTCCCTTCTGTGCCGGTGAAATCTCGCAGCAGCAGCTCATAAATCACGAGATCATCTTTCGATGCTCCCTTGAAGTCGGTGACTTTCCATTTGTAGTCGCCGAGATTATCCTTATAGTAAGCCAGGGGAATCTCCTCGTTCACCTCCACGGGATATTCGGGCAGCCCGGGATAGACTGTCGGGGAAATCCATTTATCCTCGCTGTTCACCAGCACCAGGCGTGCATAGGGGTCTCCTACACTCTTGCCATCGATATTATAGTAGTAAATGATAGGCTGATCTTTAGGAAGATTGGGAATGGTGATTGTGAAGTAACGGAACGATCCCTCTCCGGCCGCAGGGCCGTCCACATACTTCATTGTCTGGGTCGAGGTCACCTTATAGTTGTTCCAGTTGCCCACGATGAGTGCGGTGGTCTTACCGGGAGCAGCGACACAGAATGTCATTGATCCGTCGGCATTACGTGTAGCCCCCATTGCAGGTACAGCTCCTGAACCGGGCTGTGAGGCTGCCGGATTGCAGAAGCTCAGGCTTTGTGTCTGGGTGGCACCTCCGGCCACGGCAGTGGCTGTCACTTCATAATCTCCGGTGGCCGTGAAGGTGTAATCTCCTTTCAGGGATGTAACGCCTTTCGACTGCGCTATGCTCTTGCCATTGACAGCGATTGTTATATCCGCCGGGATTGTGGTGCCGGCCGTAAAGGTAACGGCTCCGGTTGAGGCATTCACAAACTGCGATTCCGAGGAAGAAGTCAGCGCCAGCTGAAAGCCTGTGTCCAGGACATCGACGAAGATATCCTTACCCCCATCTCCCTTACCCTCCTTTGAATTGTTGGAGTTGCGGAACACGAATGCAAGTTTCTTCACTGTCTCATTGGCCGCCACTCCATAATAAGTGCGGATATCGCCGATATTGAGTTTCCAGAGATCGGGGCTCACATACTCGAGCTTGTACTTAGGGAGATTGGCTCCCCAGGTGGGGGCATACTTCCAATCGGTGGCATTGCCGGAGGCATCCTCCACGCATACTCCCGTATGAGCATAGATCTGAGCCGAAGCCGCCTGACCCATAAGGCCTTTATTGCCACGGTCGGCATGAAAATAAATCACTACATCTTTGGAGTCTTCCTGAAGAGGAGACGGCTCCGTAGTGACCACCTGGGCACGGAGTCCGAAACATCCCGCCACAAAGAGAGCCACTAACGCAAGGTAAGTTTTTAACATGATATATTGGTTTTAAGTGTTGATTGTCCATATTCTGAACAGACGGATATGTCTTAACATTTCTATTCCGTCTCGTCCTCGGGGATATAGCTTATCTCGCGCATCTCGCGATATTCCTCCCAATCGCGGTCTTCCTCAGCCTCCACCACGATGGGCAACACAGGCAGATTCTCCAATGCGCGGTTGAACACCTTATTGAAGATATTCATATTCGAGGTATAGAACACCCATTCGCGGCGCCCATCGCCTGTATAGATGCCGGTCATATAGGCAATATCATCCTTGCGGAATTCCTCTGCCATTGCGTCTGTGGCCTGTTCCATGAGTTCGGATGTGGCTTTATCAGGATAGCCTGATGGCTCGGCATCATAATCCCATATCACCGTGACACGATAGATATATTTTCCCTTGGAGATGATTTTATCAAGGTTGTCACGCCCGGTGACCATCACCGTAGCGCCCGACTCTGTCTGAGTGGGAGCCGTCCACCATCTTTCTTTTGCCATAAGCAAGCTCTCTGTCTATAGTTAAGCCTATTTTCAAATTAAGCCTATTTCAAGTTAAGCCTATTCCAGATAATGATACAAGCGCTCAGAAAAATTTCCCTAAGCGCTTGGTCAAAGGAAGAGGATCAGCGTTCGTGATACAATGGGATCTCCAGCACCGGAGTGTCGAAATAGACTCCCGGACGGAAACAATGTACCTTAAAGAATTTAGTGATGTCAAGTTTACGGGAGACATTCACCGGTTCTTTAATTTCAAACGTTTTTCCCTTCTTATATGCGATTGCCTGAAACACGATCCGCTCCATGCGTGAGATGGTCTGCTGTGTAAAGGCAGCCAGGTCTATCAGTTCGTTAGGTGACACTTCTCCTTGATAGAGCGTCTCCCAGGCATTTACCTCATCATTACGCACGCTCAGGGTAAACGACAGAAAATAGTTGGAGTCGTTCACCAAAACGGCCGAAATGCGGGTTTTTGACAGGTCTTTGATATCCCGGGGTTCGAATCCCAACACAATATTGAGTTTATTTCCCCGCTCTGTCTCCACTACCGGAAGGGGTTCCTCTTTCACCTGAGAGGTCTTTTCCGACGATTCCTGACGCGGATTCTGACGCGTGGACTTCTTGCCGGCATCGAATGCCTCCTGATCGAACATCTTGGAGACATTCTTATTCTTCGGCTCATGCCCTGCGGGAAGAACCACCACAATATCGCTCAGAAGCACCGGCGTCTCAAAACCGTCCTCCTCCACATAGGCCAGACGGCCCTCTATTCTTGTAATGCGTCCTCCTCCGGTGGTATTGAGGAAACGCACCATATCTCCAGTCTTTGCCATACTATGTTGTCTGTTTTACTCCCCGGTCTCCCGCCCGGTTTCACCGTTCTCTTCATCCTCCTCCTTCTCGCGATGCTCATAGGCATCCACGATACGCTGCACAAGCGGATGTCGCACAATGTCTTTCTTCTCGTATTCTATGATACCGATTCCTTTCACTCCGCGCAGGATTCTGAGGGCCTGCAGCAAGCCGCTCTGAGTGGAGCGGGGAAGGTCGATCTGAGTGGCATCTCCCGTAACGATCATCTTGGCATTCTGGCCAAGACGGGTAAGGAACATCTTCATCTGATGGCGCGTGGTGTTCTGCGCCTCATCCAGAATGATGATGGCATCATTGAGCGTGCGTCCGCGCATGAAAGCCAATGGAGCAATCTGGATTGTTCCGGCCTCCATATATTCCTTAAGCTTCAACGGAGGCACCATATCCTCCAGAGCATCATATAGAGGCTGAAGATAGGGATCGATCTTATCTTTCATATCGCCCGGGAGAAAGCCGAGTTTCTCCCCCGCCTCCACAGCCGGACGCGAAAGAATGATCTTCCGACACTGTTTATTCTTCAGCGCGCTCACAGCCAATGCTATCGCGATATAGGTCTTTCCCGTTCCGGCCGGTCCCAAAGCGAAAGTAAGGTCGTTCTGTCCGAAGCTCTTCACCATCT
Source organism: Bacteroidales bacterium (assembly GCA_014800525.1). Classification (GTDB taxonomy): domain Bacteria; phylum Bacteroidota; class Bacteroidia; order Bacteroidales; family Muribaculaceae; genus Lepagella. The sequence continues at coordinate 27,128 of JAAVFV010000018.1, forward strand.
TGGTCTGATTGACATTTCGCGGAGCGATCGGCTTGCCATTCTGACCGTAGATAATCACGCCCTCGGCATTCACCTCCGCGGGAGCCTCACCGCGCACGATATCAATTATGGCATCTTCCGTGAGCTTGTTATATTTTGCAGCATGCGCCTGGATTTCATGAATCTTGTTCTCGAACTCCGCGGTTTCTTCCGGAGCGCCGATCACCTTTATCACATTCCCACGCGCAGCCATACGCAATTTCGGGAAGAGATTGCGTATGAGATTTATGTTATTATTGTTCACCCCATAAAAAATCTGGGGATCCACATTGTCTATTATTACTGTTCTTTCGTTCATCATCATCTGTCCCGTAATTATCGGGGAATCTTTGGCCCGATAATTCTCCGTCGCAGAGCCGTTTCAAACAGATCAGCCTACCGATCCCTCCAAGGATATCTGAAGCAGTTTCTGAGCTTCGACGGCGAATTCCATCGGGAGTTTATTCATCACTTCTTTCGCATAACCTCCCACAATGAGCGACACTGCCTCATCGGTAGGAATTCCGCGCTGACGACAGTAGAAGAGCTGTTCCTCGTTGATCTTTGAGGTGGTGGCTTCATGTTCCACTGTCGAGGTGGTGTTTCTCACATCAATCTCGGGGAATGTGTGAGCCCCGCAGCTATCCCCCATCAGGAGCGAATCGCATTGGGTATAATTCCGGCAGCCGGTGGCATTCTTATCCACACGCACAAGCCCGCGATAACTATTCTGTGAATATCCGGCTGAGATACCCTTACTCACAATCGTCGAGCGGGAGCCCCGTCCGATATGGATCATCTTCGTGCCGGTGTCGGCCTGCTGATAATTATTTGTCACAGCCACAGAATAGAATTCACCGACCGACTCATCCCCTTTCAGGATACACGATGGATATTTCCATGTGATCGCAGAGCCGGTCTCCACCTGTGTCCACGATAATTTCGAGCGGTGGCCGCGGCATAAGCCTCGCTTGGTCACAAAGTTATATATACCGCCGCGTCCCTCCTGGTCGCCGGCATACCAATTCTGGACCGTGCTGTATTTCACTTCCGCGCGTTCCTCCACCACAATCTCCACTATGGCCGCATGAAGCTGATTCTCATCCCGCATCGGAGCCGTGCATCCCTCAAGATAGCTGACATAAGCATCATCGTCAGCCACAATCAGGGTGCGCTCGAACTGTCCGGTGCCGGCGGCATTGATTCGGAAATATGTGCTCAGCTCCATCGGACATCTCACTCCCTTGGGGATATAGACAAATGATCCGTCTGAGAATACGGCCGAATTCAACGCTGCGTAAAAGTTATCGCGGTAAGGCACCACAGAACCAAGATATTTCTTCACCAGATCCGGATAATCCCTCACAGCCTCGGAGAAGGAGCAGAAGATCACGCCTAATTCGGCGAGCTTCTCACGATGAGTGGTCTTCACACTCACAGAGTCCATCACGGCATCCACGGCCACTCCGGCAAGCTGCTTCTGTTCCTCAAGAGAGATACCGAGCTTATTGAAGGTCTTCACCAGTTCGGGATCCACTTCATCCATGCTCTGCTTAAGCTCCTTTTTCTTTGGAGCCGCATAATAGCTGATGGCCTGGAAGTCGATTTCCGGTATATTGAGATGAGCCCATTCCGGAGGAGTGAGCGTAAGCCAATAACGATAGGCATCAAGACGGAACTGCAGCAGCCATTCCGGCTCCCCCTTCTTGCGGGAAATATAGCGTATCACATCCTCGCTCAGTCCCGGCGGTATTGTCTCTGTGTCAATATCGCTCACAAATCCGTATTTATATTCGGAAGCTGTGGCTTCCTCAAGAGTCTTCGCCACGGACTGAGGTCCGGCTGTAGGCTCGCCACTCTTTTTCTCGCTCATATCTATTACTTTGGGTTATTCGCGACCCGGTGGGAGAGTCCGGACCTGTAGATAACTTTTTTATTCGCTTTATTACTAATACACAAAGATAACAAAAAAGTTTGTACACTCAGCTTTTCCGCCTGTCTAAACCCTTATTTTCACTTCTCCGTTTTACCATTCTTTTACATTCCTTATCATAGATTTTCACTCCTTATATATGCAAATGCGGACTTTTTTTGTTATTTTTGCATTCTATTAAGCCTCCATTTGGCTTTACCGACGGGGCTTTCCAAAGGTCTTACGGCCAAGGGAATATATCGGTCGGCTCCATATTTTCAGGGGCCTCCATATTTTCTTTGCCCCTGAATATTACTAAGGCTCCATCCAATAAATCAGAATGGGAAAAATTATCGCTATAGCAAATCAGAAAGGCGGCGTAGGAAAAACCACCACCACCTTCAATCTCGGAGCATGTCTCAGCAAGCAGGGACGGAAGGTGTTGCTCATTGACGCCGATTCCCAGGCAAATACCACCTCAGGTATCGGTGTCGAACTCCAGGAGTCCGATCCCACTATCTATGAGTGTATGGTCGACAATTATCCTGCACAGGATGCAATCAAGCATACCGATATCGACGGTCTCGATATCATCTGCTCAAATATGAATCTCGTAGGTGCGGAGGTGGAACTCCGCTCACGTAAAGACCGGGAGAAGACTCTCTTCCGGGTGCTCGATCCCCTGCGCGACCTCTATGATTATATTCTTATCGACTGCTCGCCGTCGCTGGGAATCATCACGGTCAATGCCCTCACGGCCTCAGATACTGTGCTCATCCCCGTTCAGGCTGAATATTTCGCCCTGGAGGGAATATCGCAGTTGCTCAATACTATCCGCATCATCAAGAGCCGCCTGCGTCCGCAACTCGAAATCGAAGGATTCCTGCTCACAATGTATGATGCCCGCCTCCGACTCGCCAACCAGATATATGAAGATCTGAAAGGTCATTTCGGTGATATGGTGTTCTCCACTGTCATTCCCCGAAATATCAAGCTCTCGGAGTCGCCCAGCCATGGAATGCCGGTGATTCTCTATGATCCCGATTCCCGAGGGGCTATTGCATATTGTCAGCTTGCACGCGAACTCGACTCCCGTTCCCGTAAAAAAGCCCGTAAGAACTAACTATTTCTTGCGGCCCGATTAACCCGATTAATTCTGCTTAAATGGCTAAACGAAATGCTCTCGGAAGAGGGCTCGACTCCCTGATATCATTAGGCGATATCCAGACCGAGGGCTCCTCGGCAATCTCGGATATCGATCTCGACCGCATATCCCCTAACCCGGACCAGCCTCGTCGCTCTTTCGATGAGGAAGCCCTCAATGAACTGGCTGCTTCTATCCGCGAACTCGGGGTGGTGCAGCCCCTGACGCTCCGCCTTCTTGATGACGGAGATTATCAGATAATCGCCGGCGAACGCCGCTGGCGGGCCGCTAAAATGGCCGGCCTTGATAGCGTACCCGCCTACGTCCGCACCGCCAGCGATTCCGAACTCACCGAAATGGCCCTCATCGAGAATATCCAGCGTGAGGATTTGAATGCCATTGAAGTGGCGCTATGTTTCCGCAAACTCATCGATACATATAATCTTACCCAGGAACGTCTCTCTGAGCGCATAGGCAAGAAGCGTGCCACAATCGCCAATCACCTCCGGCTTCTCAAACTCCCCGCCGAGATTCAGCTCGGCCTGCGCGACCGCAAGCTTGATATGGGCCATGCCCGTGCCATTCTTGCAATCGAGGATCCCAAGATTCAACTCAAGGTCTATAAGAGGATTCTTGATGAGGGATTATCGGTCCGCGCCGTGGAGCAGATGATACGCCAGATGGCCGAGAAGGACAATTCCGAAAAAGAGCCTTCTCCTAAACCGGCTAATCCTTATTCCGGTCTGGCCACAGACCTTTCCAAGGTGTTCGATATTCCGGTGAAGATTGTCCGCAATAAGGCCGGGAAAGGTTCGGTTTCTTTCAGTTTCGCGTCCGATGATGAACTGACGCGGTTGGTTCAACTCTTCGATCAGCTACGCAAATGAGGATATTCCGCAGTTTGCCGTTCCTCCATGGCCGTGTCCGGGGAAATTCAGCCGAAGGGGCTGATGAGCGATCGCTCTGCGAGCGGTCGGCCATCGCCATGCTCTGTCTGCTGCTCCTCTTCCCCTGGGATTTTCTTTCTCCCCGTGCCATGGCAATGACCCCCACCTTCGAGCAGCGCGAACCAATCGTGGAACCCGCACCCTCTGACGACCGCGAACCCATGGCCGAACTCGAGCTCGCAGTCCCCGTTGAGGAGACCGACACCGTCCCCACCGTGGTGGAAGCCGATGATTATCCCTACGGACTCTCAGGCAAAAAACCTTTCAATCCCTCTCCGGAACGCGCAATATGGTTGTCGGCTCTCTGTCCCGGTCTGGGTCAGATCTATAACCGTCGCTACTGGAAACTCCCCATCGTGGTCGGTGGATTCATGGGTCTGGCATATGCCACTTCCTGGAACAACAGTCAGTATCAGGATTATGTGCAGGCCTACCGCGACATCACCGACAGCGACCCTAATACCAAAAGCTACATGGATTTCTTTCCTCCCACCACCAATGAGGCCGATCTCAATGTCCAGTGGCTTACACAGACCTTCAAAAGCCGGAAAGACTATTTCCGTCGTAACCGCGACCTCTGCATCATCTGTGTCGTGGCGCTCTATCTGGTCTGCATGCTTGATGCTTATGTCGACGCCTCTCTGGCGCATTTCGATATATCTCCCTCTCTATCGATGGATGTGGCGCCCACTATGATGATCGAGCGCTCATCCTCAAAACCCCAACTCGGCCTCTCCTGGGCCCTCAATTTTTAAATCATGAAAATATTTCGCTCCTACCTCCTGATATCCTCCTTTGCGGCAGCGGCGTTCTTCGGATGCCTCAATGCGGCAGGAGCTCCGAAAAAGTCGGTGCTCGATGTGAAGGAAAGCATCACCGACAGTAATATCATTTTCCCGGAAAGCTTTGAGTCGGATAGCCATAAGATGCTCGAAGGATGGTATATGAAAAACTATACCGCTACCGACGACCGCTATGAGCGTCTGGGAGATGTGCCCACTTCAGATGCCGTATATCGTCAGCGTCTGGCGGAACTCCCCACAAAAATAGATCTTCCCTATAATCAGATTGTGAAAAGCTATATCGAGCGTTACACAGTCAAGGGACGTCCGATGGTGGCCGGTCTGCTTGGTCTGAGCAATTACTATATGCCCATCTTCGAACAAGCTCTCGAGGAGGCAGGTCTCCCTCTCGAACTCAAATATCTTCCCGTAGTGGAGTCGGCTCTCGATCCTACAGCCACATCCCGACATGGGGCGGCCGGATTATGGCAGTTTATGCTTATTGCTGCCAAAGGCCTCGATATGGAGGTGAACTCCCTTGTCGATGAACGCCGCGATCCATATATCTCTTCAAAAAAGGCAGCCAAATTCCTTGGTGACCTTTACAAGACCTACGGCGACTGGAGCCTTGCTATCGCGGCCTACAATTGCGGTCCGGGCTCTGTCAACAAGGCCTTACGCCGTGCCGGAGGAGATCCGAAATCCCACGACTTCTGGTCAATCTATAGTTATCTCCCCGCCGAGACCCGCGGATATGTGCCGATGTTCATCGCCGCAAATTATGTGATGAACTATTACAATAAGCACAACATCTCCCCTGTGGTGCCGACGCGACCGCTGGTGACAGATACTCTCCATATCAATCGCCGCCTTCATCTGAAGCAGATTTCGGATGTTCTCGATATTCCGATGGAGGAACTGCGCATTCTCAATCCGCAGTTCCGTGCCGATATCATTCCCGGAACCGCGTCGAAAAGCTATAATCTGATTCTCCCCTCCCAGCAGATTCATGCTTATCTGATGAGCGAGGAGGATATCGTGAACCATGAAGCTGATAAATACGCCCGCCGGGTATCTGCAGAACCCAATCAGCTGGCGGATAATACATCCACGGAGGGGATCGAAGATTCGTCAAATGTCTATGCCGATATGGCGGATGCTCCGACCGTGAGTAATGTCACGGCAGCGCAGTCAGTGGCGCCGACTGCTCCCGCTGTCCAGGAGTCGCGCCCGATTGCAGGGAATCAGTCCGGAGCCACCACACATAAGGTCGCTCCAGGTGAGTCGCTCGCAGACATCGCAGCACGTTACGGTGTGTCGCCCGAAGATATCAAAAACTGGAATCATCTGCGCCGCAATTCTCTGCGCACCGGCCAGGTGCTCCGCATCGCCGGCACTCCCGGCACCTCAGCCTCCGGTTCGGTAGCTGAGACTGTCACCGTGCCCCGCACAGCCCGTCAGGCTTCCCGTCAGGCTGCAGTCGCCGCAGAGACTCCCCGTCGCACCACTCCCTCTGCCGCCTCCCGTTCGAAGGCTAAGGCCGATGCCAAGGCTTCTGCCGCTAAGGCAGAGTCAAAGTCTTCCTCTTCTAAGAAATCCTCAAAAAAAGAGACAGTCAAGAAACAGGCGGCTAAGCCCGCAGCTCCCACCACCCACACCGTACAGAGTGGTGATAGCTACGAACGCATCGCCCGCAAGCATGGTGTGTCCACCGAGGAACTCATGAAGGCTAATGGCGCTTCCTCCACTCTTATCAAGCCGGGACAGTCGCTGAAGATTCCGACCAAGAAGGGTGCCTCCACAAAAGCTGCATCTTCTAAATCCACTTCATCCAAATCCAAGAAAAAGAAGAAGAAGTAGAGCCTTAAGCTCCGGCCTTAGAATTTAGTCTGATAATTCAACACAAGCCAACACTCAAATAAGAACATCACCCGAAAAGCGGATCCGCTTTTCGGGTGATGTTATTATTTTGCTTCCATCATTATGATGGAATACATTATCTACTGTTTATCCTTGAAGTATAGACACCTCTCATCTTAGCAGCCACAGCCGCCACCGCAGCCATGCTCTTTGGAATCGCATCCACAGCTGTCGCCACATTCCGAGCTACCGCAGCTACCGCAACAACCGCCTGTCGGAGTGAGCTCCTCCGGAGTGGCTTCACGCACTGACTCCACCTTACCTTCATATCTCACTGTCTTGCCGGCGAAGGGATGATTGAAATCCATCTTGATCTTATCGCCTACCTCAAGGATCTTGCCCTGCACACGATAGCCTTCGGCTGTCATCATCGGAAGTAATTCTCCGACCTGAACCTCCTCTGCCAATTTACCATCGCGCATGAAGATTTCCTTATCAAGCTCCATGATATATTCAGGACTGGCCTCTCCGAAGGCTACCATCGGAGGAAGAGTGACCTCAAACTTATCTCCAGCCTTAAGACCTTTCATCACCTCCACAAGACCGGGTACAATCTCGTGAGAAACACCATATACCATAAAGTCGGGAGCACCCTTCTCCGTCTCAAAGAGAAGAGAGCCATCCTTATCATCGTATAGCTTATACGAATATTCCACAAACTTGCCGGGGCCTACTACCTCAGCTCCTTTTACAGTTTCTTTTTCCTTGCTCATTATATTTGTCTTTAATTCCTATCGTTCTAATTCCTATCGTTCAAACATTGTCCGGATCACTGCTCCTGGACCGCCTCCTCAGTTTCAGGATGCTTCAGCTCATACTGCTGCTGCGGACGCTCCACATTGAAATAGAATCCTTTGGCCGATTTATCCCGGGCACGCTTATCAGTCGGATCAGGCTCCACCATCAGATAATCAAAGCCATCCCGGGGATAATCCACATCCACCGCCTGATACCCCAACAGCTGCACCACATCATATTCATGCATCGGATAGATCACATACCATGGATGATCCACATCCTTACCGGTGCCGGTACTCATGATAGTCCCTAACAGATTTTCGAGTCGGAACTCCCATATCTTGGCACGCATATCCTTTTTCTTCTCCTTTAGCACATGGACAAGAAACGACATCTGACGCAGGTCGAAGGGATTATCCTCCAATGCTAAATTGGCATACTTCTCGATGGTGTCCATCTCCTGCTTGGTATGATTGGCCTTGGAACGCAAATCATCCGTGCGGCTCGCATAGGGCGACACACGATAGGGATCGAAATCCTCCTGAAACATATACCCGAGATAGAAATGACGGAATTCATCCGTGGTCATTGTCGTATCCTTACGGTCATACTTCTGTTTCAGCTTCGGATAATAATACTTACTATGGGGATCGAGTGTCGACTCCATTATCTCCTGCATATCGGGAGCCTCATTCTTATATTTCTTTGTAGCCGTCGACTTGGAAGGCCGTGTGGTCACGGTCTTCTCCGAAAGACGGGATGAACGCACCTGCGCTCCCGTTTCTACCGCCCCGGCCGAAATCATCAATCCGGCTCCCAAGGCCCAGAGGATATATCTTAATCTTTTCAATGTCTTTCCATTTTGAGTTATATCTTTTCCTAATCCATTCCTTAATCCCTTTTCCATATACCTCTCAGATATTCCTACCATCTTGGCTATCCGCCTTAATGGACAGCTATCACAAGCAATAGAGTGACCCCAAGCTGCATCACGCTGATTGCCGTCGGGAATCCCTTGGCCAGCAGATACTTGAAGAAATATCCCGAACCGGGAGCAATCGGCCGACCATCCGGTGTGCGCGTATAGAGCAGAAATCCGAGGAAGATTCCAATTACTGTGGCTATTATCATCACGCCGTTCTGTATAGAAAGCTCTGCAGCCCCAAACGATGGGCCCAACAGCCCGACAACCATACCCGTAAGCGCGCCGACAAGCATATATCCCCAGCCCTTCGACTGCGAGCGTAACACTGCCGGCTGCAGCCAGCAGGCAAAGGTCACCACCAATGTCATACATAGCCATCCCGACAGCATCGTAAGATTGATCGGAAGCAATTGATAGCCATTACTCTTAGCAAGGCTTATCACTACCAGAGCAACAAACGATAGAACCGGTGCGCCTAACTGCCGCCCGCGCAACAGCCAGAATGAGAGGAGCCATAAAAGCCCGCTGAGTATGATGAGAAATAATGCCATAGCGTGGATAGTGTCTTACTAATATAACCAATAGTAGTCGATTTCGTAATTATAAAAAATGTTAACCACCCTTTCCTGTAGTCTCTTCCTCCCCCCGGTTTATACATGAGAAGCTATCCCGTAGGGAGGGTCAGAGTCTCTTCCCGATATCTGTCAAGACTGCTTTTCGGCTCCTTCTGATGAAGTATCCTTCGCCTGTTCAGCAGAGCTCTTCTTCGCCTGTTCAACAGAGCTCTTCTTAAGTTCGGGGTATGCCACGCGCGAGTGATAGATAGTGGCCAGACGGCGCTTGAACGTATCCTTAACGGTCTCCACGTCACGATAGCTGATCGGCGCCTCCTTGAACATTCCATCCTCCGACTGACCATCAATCACTTTATCCACCAACGCATCAATCGAAGCCTGGGAATAATCCTTCAGACTGCGCGAGGCAGCTTCCACTGCGTCGGCCATCATCACTATAGCCGTCTCCCTTGATTGGGGATTCGGACCCGGATATTGAAAACGGCTACGGTCGATATCCATATCCGGATTCTGATTCACCGCTGTATTGTAGAAGTATTTGGTTATACCACGGCCCTGATGTTCGGTGATGAAATTGCGAATCACCTCCGGAAGTTTAGCCTTCGAAGCCAATTGAAGTCCGGATGTGACATGGGAGATAATCTTCTGCGCGCTGGTCTCGGGATTAAGACCCACATGGGGGTTGACACCATGCTGATTCTCTGTGAAAAAGATCGGACTCTCAAGTTTTCCGATATCATGATAGAGCGCCCCGGTGCGCACGAGCTGCGTATTTGCTCCAATCGCACGAGCAGCCTCGGAGGCAAGCGTCGAAACCTGCATCGAATGTTGGAACGTGCCCGGTGCCTCCTCAGCCAGACGGCGCAAAAGAGGATTATTGATATCTGAAAGCTCCACAAGTGTCACTACAGAGGTAAAGCCAAACAATCTTTCCACTATAAGCATCAGAATATAGGCAAACGACAGAGCCACTGCATTCAGACCGAAAATACCGATTACAGTCCATTGGAAATTTTCCAGGTTTCCTTCATTCAGGAGAGACATGGCGATATAGCCCAGCACATAGACCACGAAAGTCAACCCCGCCGTGCGCAATAGCTGGGAACGCTGACTGAGCTGATGGATACTGAATGTGGCGACAATGCCCACACTCAGCTGTAGGAAGATGAAGCGTAACGGATCCACCGCCACCAATGAGGCGAGCATCACCGTGACCATCAGCGCAAATACGGCCGTGCGCGAATCAAAGAATATCATTATTATCACCGGCACCGCTGCAAACGGCAGAAAGTAGAGGCCTCCGGGCACAAATTCGAACATCAGGATAGACGCCACCACGAAGAGGGTGATATACACCATTAGGAAACACATCTTCTTCCAGTTGGTATAGAACTGATAGCGGTAGAGATGAAGGTAGAGATAAAGAACACCGAAAATCATCAGGATATACAGCGCCTGCCCTATTACAAAGTAGGTCTGCTTTCCGGCGGTATCATTATTCTTCTCCAGCATACTGATATATGTATTCAGATTGGTGAAGATCTGCGGTGTCACGATCTCTCCGCGGTCGACAATCCTCTGGCCACGTTTGATCACACCCAACGCTCCATTTGCCACAATCTCCTCCTGACTCCTGAATTTCTCATTATTCTCGGTATCACTGACATAATTCGGCACAAGGCAGAGGTTCAGTGCCTTCGCCACCTCCCCATCCAGAGGATATGTGGCGCTGAGCGAAGGATGCGCACGGTAGGCGGAGTCAATGTAGTCGTAGGCTTTGATAGGACCCAGCATCTTTGAGGCATCGATTGTTTCCACGGATGTAACTCCGTTCATTTCGGCCGATACTCTCAGCCGGGGAGTCTTCATAGCCCGTGTGCGGTTATATATCTGCACGCTTGTCAGACCCCGGTCATAGACCTGCCTCAATAACCGCGACACTTCCGCCACCTGTGCCGGAGCCGCAGTCGAGGAGGTGAGTTTCCGGAAACGCTCAATCTGTGTATCAGCCACTGTGGGATCTAACTTCACGAAATTGATGAAGTTTTGAGCGATACTATCGCGTATACGGCCCAACGATGTTGAGTCGCGCATGATCGGCATATCGAAATCCGCTGTCAGCAACTGATATCGCCAGGGCTGATTCAATTCGTAGGTATACGACTGATGGTCTGTACTTGGGAGTATAAGCAGAATCAAGGCTGTGGCCATTATCAGTAGGCCTGCCTGGATAAGTCCTATTTTTTTTCGACCGCTTCGATCGGTTTTAGTTGATGCCATGGGAGTGAAATCGGGAGAAGATTAAGTTTCTGAGATTCTACTTCACAGTCTGGAGGAGTTACAGACTGTTATTCTTTCTAAGGAGGGCCCGGATACGGGTTCGCGCCCTGGCCGTGTGGCAATGCATGAGCCAATCCTCCTTGGGACGCTGGAATTCACTGGTGATTATCTCCACCTGATCGCCGGATTCCAGTTTATACGACAAAGGCCTGAGTTTATGGTTCACTTTCCCCCCCAGACAATGTCGCCCTAACTGGCTATGGATGGCAAAGGCCATATCGAGGATGGTGGAGCCGGCAGGGAGTGTCACCAGATCTCCCTTCGGGGTGAAGACATATATTTCCGACGAAAAGAGATGGAGTTGTATTGTATCAAGAAAGTCGAGCGCGGTGGGGCCCGGATTGGCAAGGATATCCTTAATGGTATTCACCCACTTGTCAAGCTCGCTTTCACGAGGGGATTCCTCCCCTGTCTTATATTTCCAATGGGCCGCATAGCCCAGTTCGGCGATATCATCCATTTTCCGCGAACGTATCTGCACTTCTATCCATTTTCCATCCGGCCCCATGACCGTGAGATGAAGGGCGCGATAGCCATTGGATTTTGGAGTACTGGTCCAATCACGGATTCTATCTGGATGGACCTGATGACCGTCGGTGAAGAAGGTGTATATCTCCCAGCATTTCAAGCGCTCAAGCGCATCATCGTCATTCTCGAATATCACGCGGAGGGCATAGATATCATACACTTCCTCAAAGGGGATTCCCTTCTTCTGCATTTTTCTATAGATGGAGTATGCGCTCTTCACCCGGGCCTTTATCTCATAACGATACCCGGCCCTATCCAACTTTTCACGCACGGAATCCACAAATTTCCTCACAATCTCCGCTCTCTCATCCTCTCCTTCGCTGATTTTCTCCATTATGGCCCGGTATTCTTCCGGGTGTTCAAAACGGAATGCTAAATCCTCGAATTCGGTCTTCATTTTAAAGAGGCCAAGACGATGGGCCAACGGAGCATAGATATGGAGTGTCTCCTCAGCTATCTTGGATTGTTTCGACTCCTGCTGAGCCCGCAGATTACGCATATTATGCAGTCGGTCGGCCATCTTGATGAGTATCACCCGTATATCGGTCGACATCGAAAGGAGAAGTTTCCTGAAATTTTCAGCCTGCACCGCAGCTTTCGATCCGAAGATGCCTCCGGATATACGGCTCAGGCCATCCACAATGGAGGCGATTTTCTCCCCGAACATCGAGCTGATATCATCTCGCGTATAGTCCGTGTTATCCGGAACATCGTGAAGCAGAGCCGCGCATATTGAAGTAGAGCCCAATCCAAGCTCTTTGATTACAATCCGCGCCACCTCCACGGGATGTTTCAGATAAGGTTCTCCCGAATTACGCCTTGCCCCCTCATAAGCTTTCTCAGCGAATCGATAGGCACGCTCAATAAGTTCCACCTTTCGCCGATGGTTACTGCGCAGATAAGCCTGCAACATATCCTGATATGCTGCCGCAATCTCTTGCTTTTCTTCCTGTATTTGTGCCGGTGTCGGGGTCATCTCTTGCTGTATCGGTCTCTATTGCAAATATAATAAATCAATTTCACACAACCAATATTCCATTGCCCGTTCCCGGGAATGACACATCTGGATACGGTTTCCTGATCATTCTCTCATATAGCCTCGTACCATTCTGATTATCAGAAAGTTGTATAATAACATTCGTTAATAATCAAATTTTAACATTTAAGATAATAATATCTCCTGAACATTATGCGTTTCATTATCACAAGCAGCGCTGACGAAGGCTGCCACATTATGAATCAATCATCAGTGGACGATAGAATTCCTCCACGCTAACTACACCTCTCGAGGTTTGGACCGGCCTCCCCTGTTAATTTTCGGTCTGACTACCTTTAATATTATCCCAAAGCATATCGGATATCGAGTAATATCCTTCAGCGAAAATTATTTCGACACGCAATCCCACTGTATTCCTACGCGGAATAGAGTCACACCATAACATAGTTGATCCCTGACGTCGGCATCCGGCGCGTAATGGTATACTATGGATTATCGAAACACTTTTTTCATGACTTAGATATGTTTCAACGACCCCTTAGGTCGATACCTTGTTCGTATTTTCGGGTTGAATCATGCTTGAAATTTCAAGCAAACCGATAGGATGGACACGAAAAACATAATTGTCTAAATTTTGGGTTATATACATTAGTAATTTCTATCGTCTGCCCTGGCGGATTTAATACGGATTTGGATTCGTTGGTTAAACGCGTCGCTTCCGCACCGTCTTTGGCAGGAGGAGGCCGCGGACCCCGTGAGGTGTCTGCGCCTTTTTTATTTCCCCCTTCCCTCCTTCCCCGGCCCCTTCCCGCCTCCTTCCTCCCCGCCTCCTTCCTCCCCGTCTCTTTCCTCGCCGCCTCCTTCCTCGCCGCCTCCTTCCTCGCCGCCTCCTTCCTCGCCGCCTCTTTCCTCCCTGCCTCAGCCATAAAAAAATGCGCCTTCAAGGGCGCATTCTATTGATAGTAATATTTTCTTGATCATCGATTAGTCCCGTCAGCGCGAAGCTTGTCCTGTGCAAGCCCTGAAAGGGATTGAAGCCGCTAATGCCCCACTAGCGCGAAGCTCGTCCTGTGCAAGCCCTGAAAGGGATTGAAGCCGCTAATGCCCGTCAGCGCATTAATACCGGATGCGCAATAGCTTCCGCAGATTGGCCATCTTGATAGCCGCTACGGCTGCCTCCGCTCCCTTATTGCCAAGGCTTCCTCCGGCCCGATCAAGCGCCTCCTGCTCATTATTCACAGTCAGAACTCCGAATATCACCGGGGTATCACCCGACGAATTCAGTCTCGCGGTGCCTTCCGCAGCTATCTGGCACACATAATCAAAATGTGGAGTCTCCCCGCGAATCACACATCCTATCACGATGATCGCATCAAGATCGCAAAGCTGATGCTGAGCAAAGGCCGCGATATTCACAAGCTCCACTGTGCCCGGCACAGTCTCCGAGATGATATGCTCCTCCTTTACACCGGCGCTCTTCAACACATCCAATGCGCCATCACGCAAAGCGTAGGTCACGGTCGGATTCCATTCCGCAGTAAAAATGGCACACCGGAATGATGCCGCATCCTTTACTTCCGGAATCTCAAGCTTATCCCCGTTAGTATTTAATATCGTACTCATTTCTTTTTCTTCTTTTTCTTTGATTTTTCGGATTTCCCGGAATTCTCATCAGCCGGCTTTTCTTCCCTCTCTTCCTTCCGGTCTTCCTTTGAATCCTCAGAAGCCTGATCTGACTCCTCTCCGGGATTGGATACTGTCTGGTCTGACTCCTCCGGAGCCGTGGTTTTCTTACGGGAAATACTCTTCTGAACCTTATGCCAGAATGCCTTCCAGCCCTGCTCGGCTGCCTGTGCCTCCTCGGTGTCTATAATCTGAAGCAATGCCAGGATATCCTCCTCGAGCTCAATTGTCTCCAAGGCTATTGCATGAGGCAACACGGCTCCTAAAAGTCGCTGAGCGCGGGCACGCATATTCTTCATACGCATCATGATCTTGGCAAGCTCCACGCTCATCTTGATCTCCTTACGGTTCACTCTTCCGGCACGCTTCTTCGAAAGACGTATAGCTTCGGTATAGAACTTCATAGCTCCACGATAATCGCCCGTTGCTCCCAGAAGCTCACCGACATTACGAAGGCTATCCACCAGTTTATCAGTGGCCGCCGCGATTCCCGAATTCACCTTATCATACAACGATTCGGCATTCAACTGCTGCTTCACGAGGAGTTCCAGTGTTTTCTTGCGACTGCGCAGAATACGGGTGGAGAGTTCCATCGCCATGATATGGTAATGACCGAAACGTTCGGCATCGACCTTTATCAGATTCTCCAGCACGCGGAACAACACCTCCAGCTCCTTCTCGCTCTGCTTATAATCCTTAAGTTCGAAATGCACCTCCGACAGATCAAACAGCAGTCCGACCAGAAGAGCTCTGAATTCAAGGTTTTCAATATCTGAAAACTCTCTCATTATTCTGAGAGCCTCCACAATCCTTTCAAGGGTATCGATATAACGTCCCTCCTCGGCGAGTTCCTTCGCAGTGCGCCGACAACTGAGAGCATCATTGATAATCTCTGCATCACGTGAGCCCCTCGGCAGCTTTTTGGTATCTATGGGTAGTTCTATAAATGTCATATAAGGATTTCTTTATATTTGCAGTTCGTAGGCAGTTTTTGCTAGCGGTATGGCGATTAATGAATCTCCTCGGCCGCCGCCGTACGCGACACATGACCAAGATAGCCTCCGTGATGGCGCTTGGCATATTCTGTGGCAGTAAAGTCTATTGCCTTCATTGTGCCGACCACAAGAATATCCCCCATCACGGTCATCATCGTGGTGGAAGTGGTGGGAGTCATCCCCAACGGACATACCTCCGGGGCGCCTCCTGTCCATAAGGTGACATCGCCCTGACGCCCGAGCACACTCTCGGCGTTTCCTGTTATAACAATAATTTTTACTTCCGGGTTTAGATTGCGCGAGAGTTCTACAAGCTCCACTATCTCACGGGTCTTCCCTGAATTACTCAGCAGTAACATAAGGTCGTTACGCTGCATTATTCCCAGATCTCCATGTTGGGCCTCCGACGGATGCAGAAATACGGCCGGCGTACCTGTCGAACAGAATGTGGTGGCTATATTCATTGCAATCTGTCCGGCTTTCCCCATGCCGGAACATATTAGTTTCCCTCCCCGCCGATTCACCTGCTCCACAATCAGTTCCACAGCGCGGTTATAATCGTCAGTCACCGGCAAATGCAGGATAGCCTCGGCCTCCTTCTCCATTATCTCGCGCATCAGCGCCTTCATATCTTCCATCTCCTTCTTTTTATAGTTATGACACTCCCGCTTTTTATTGTTATGACACTCCCGCCTCATCATTCCCATTTCATACTCCGCTCCAGTGCTTCCCGCCATTCCGCCGACAATTCCATAGATGTGGCAGTATTCCGGTCGAACGACACCATCACTGTCTCACACGCCGATTTCAATTCTCCTGTCGCTTTATTACGGATCATCTGTTGAAGTCGGAAACTCTTTTCTCCGAGCTCGCAACAGCGGGTCAACACCTCGATTGGCTCACCGAAATAAATCGGACTCCGGAAGGCACAGTCGACATTGGCTATCACCGTATCCACCTTCTTCCAATCCATCCGGCGTCCCATCACGGTTGAAAAAAACCATGCCTTCCCCGTGTCATAATAAGCCAGATAGACTGTATTATTCACATGTCCCAGCACATCGACATCACTGAAACGTATCTGGAGATCTACCCGGGAAGGATAAGCTTCCAGAGGTGCGAGTTTCTCTATATTCATTATTCTCTTTCTTTTTATCTATATTAGGGTTTAGCCGGGTTTGAGCCTATTTGAAGCGTATCTGCCTCACCACTTCCTTACCCATACGTGCATTAATGAGTTCGATGATGCGCGAGCGATTCATGGTCAGTTCATGCCGTAGCGGAGCGCTATCCACATACACCACCATAATTCCGCAGCTTATCTGAGGGCGCGAGGTACGCGCTGCAATTCCGGGACCGACCATCTCAGCCCACATCAATGAGGCCTTCACCTCATCCATCCGACCCGCCAGACTACTCTCCTGAAGAGTGAGTCGCAGCACATCCCCTATCGATTCCGGTTCCTTCCTCTGCATAGCCTTTCTTATTGTTCCACTTCCTTAAATACTCCATCCTTCACCTCAAACATCCGGCTTTCACCCTGCAAGCCTGAGATGGTCTCATCGAGATGCTCCCGGTTGGTATCAGTGATGAATATCTGCCCGAAGCTCCCTTCTCCGCTAACTATGCCCATAATTCGCCCCACACGACCGGAATCGAGTTTATCAAAGATATCGTCAAGGAGAAGAATCGGCTTTTCTCCCCCGGATTTCCGGAGATATTCATAGACTGCCAGTTTCAGTGCGATCGTAAAGGTCTTCACCTGTCCCTGACTTCCGAGCCGTCGCATCGACCAATTGTCAAGACCCATTCCCAGATCATCGCGGTGCACTCCCGCAGAGGTGAATCCCAACACTGCATCCTTCTCCCGCGTCCGGGCCATCACCTCCTCCGGTGTGGAATCGTTGAGCACCGAACGATATGAAAGCGAGGCACGCTCCGCATCCCCTGATATACGCCTGTAATAATCGGCCACAATCGGCGCCACCTCCTCTACCCAGGCCTTCCTTCCGGCATGAATCTCGCGCGCGGCGGCATTCATTCCGCTCTCTATTGACTCGAATAACAGCGGATCTCTGATACCGGCCCGCAACATCTTGTTACGCGATTCCAAAGCCCGGTTATATTTTATCAGCTGACTCAAATAGATCGGATCTGCCTGGGATATCACCATATCCATCAGTTTTCGACGCATCTCTCCGCTCCCGCTCACAAGTTCGCTATCCGAGGGTAACACTGCCACAATCGGGAATTTACCCACATGTTCCGATAATCTCCCATATTCCTTGCCGTTACGTTTCAGGGTCTTCCCCTTTCCGGATGCAATTCCGCAACTCACGGTTTCCTGAGTTCCGCCATCCATCTCGTATTCCCCTTTCACAAGAAGCATATCGCTCCCGTGAAGCGGCAGGGAATTCTCCGGCACACTCCGCATCGGACGCCCGAGACTCAGGAAATAGACCGCATCAAGAAGATTACTCTTCCCCATTCCGTTCATTCCTAAGAAACAATTCACCCGCGGACACAACTCGAGCCGTGCCTCCGCGATATTCTTGAAGTTGAGTATCTCGATTTCTTTGAGTCTCATAGTATTTTGGGAATTTAACGGTGTTAAATGGGTTATTACGGCCGCAGCCCATAGTATCGCTGACAAATATACTATTTTTATCTGTCTTGACAAAGAAGATGCCTCTTTCCCATATCATCTATAATCCTATATATTATATGATCTGAAATGCGATGATACGCTCAGGATAGGAGTGCGCGGGTACGGGCCACATCTTCGTCTATAGCAGAGCGCAGGGCGTTAAGGTCGGCGAATTTCTTTTCAGATCGCAATCGCTTCACAAATTCCAGCGTGAGCGGATCTCCATAAATATTCCCCTCCCAGTCGAGGATATGAGCTTCTATACGCAGTTCCTGCCGATCGGTCACTGTCGGGTTATATCCTATATTCAATACTGCGGGATGTCCCTTGGCTATCACTGCATAGACCCCCGCCGGAGGAAGCTGAATCCTATCGGTTATTCTCAGATTGGCAGTAGGGAATCCGATTGTTCTTCCGATCTGGCGTCCGGTCTCCACAATTCCGGTCACTGAATACGGACGTCCGAGAAGAGCGGCAGCCTCCTCCATATTTCCTCCCTCTATTGCCCGCCGCACCGCTGTGGAACTCACCCCCGGTAATTCTCCGGCCTCCCTTACTTCGAGACCTATACGCTTACCGATTGCGGCATAATCAGCCGGCGTAAGACTACGCCCGTCACATCCGAAACGGTTGTCATAACCAGAAAGCAACCCACGGGCGCCATACATATCCCGCAATCGTAACATCCATTGCTCGGCCGTAAGACTTCTCACTTCCGGAGTGAACTTCACTTCTATCACATCCACCCCCCTGGCACGCAAAAGCGCATCCCGTTCCTCATTGGTCTGGAGTCTACGCGGTGCCCGATCGGGAGCCACTGTCTCCAGAGGATGGCGGTCAAAAGTGACCACTGTCGGAATCAGCCCTCTTTCATCTGCAAATTCCTTTAAGGCGGCCAAAACCTCGCAATGGCCCGTATGGACACCATCAAATGTGCCCACCGTCACTACCCGGCCCGATCCTGACGCCACTTCCGCCGAAATCCCTTCATTACCCTCCTCCAACTGATTTTCCGGGGTTGAGTCTCTCATTTTTCCTATTTTTAATAGTCAGTTAGGGCAAATATAATAAATAATCACTAAATTTGCGCTAACTCATACCCTCCATTAATGTGGCCCGTTGAAAATAAACTCCCTGGAGGTCGATAGAAGTATAATCATCGATAGAAGTATAATCATTGAATAAGAAGAATAAGAATTAACCTTATGAGCAATATCAAGTCAGTCGGAATCCTCACCTCAGGAGGCGATGCTCCCGGAATGAACGCGGCTATCCGTGCCGTGACTCGTGCCGGTATCTTCGCTGGATTTAAAGTGTTCGGTATATATCGTGGCTACCGCGGTCTGATTACAGATGAAATTGAAGAATTCTCTACGCAGAATGTTTCAAACATCATCCAGCGTGGCGGCACAATCCTTAAGACTGCCCGCTGTAAGGAGTTCCAGACTCCCGAAGGCCGTCAGTGTGCCTACGATGTGATGAAGCGTCGTGGTATTGATGCACTTGTAGTGATCGGCGGTGATGGTTCGCTGACCGGTGCCCGCATCTTCGCCAATGAGTTCAACATCCCCATCATCGGCCTTCCCGGCACTATCGATAACGACCTCTACGGCACCGACACCACCATCGGATATGACACGGCCCTGAACACAATCATGGACTGCGTCGACAAAATCCGCGACACAGCCACATCTCATGAACGCCTCTTCTTTATCGAGGTTATGGGACGCGATGCCGGATTCCTCGCCTTGAATGGTGCGATTGCCGCCGGTGCCGAGGCAGCCATTATTCCGGAAATATCCACACAGGTGGACCAGCTTAGCGAACTCATCCAGAATGGTTTCCGCAAATCAAAGAACTCCTCTATCGTACTCGTTGCCGAATCTCCCGTCACCGGAGGTGCCATGGGCCTCGCCCAGCGTGTGAAAGAGGAATATCCCGGCTATGATGTGCGCGTATCCATCCTTGGTCATCTCCAGCGCGGAGGCTCGCCTACAGCCCACGACCGTATCCTCGCTTCCCGTATGGGTGCCGCTGCTATCGACGCCCTCCTCGACGACCAGCGCAGCGTGATGATCGGTATCAAGAACGATGAACTCGTTAACGTACCCTTCACCAAGGCTATCAAGAACGACAAGCCCATCAACCAGCAGCTCCTCTCCACACTCCGTCGCCTTTCAATCTAAAGTAGGGCAGATATAAGCCTCCCCATCAGCGCATAAGCCCCGCCAGCGCGAAGCTCGTCGCTGTGCAAGCCCCGAAGGGGATTGAAGCTACTCATAGATTATACGAAACTTATAGACCCGATACATGGATATACAGATAAGGATAATGGAATCACTCGGTGATTCCATTATTTTTTATACCGTTTTCCACGGAAAATTTTGCAGATTCAGAAAAAATTCGTAATTTTGCAAACGAATTCGGGTGGTTACCAGAGTGGCCAAATGGGGCAGACTGTAAATCTGCTGGCTTACGCCTTCGGTGGTTCGAATCCATCACCACCCACAAACTTAGTAGTCTAAGTGTTGTAACATTAGGAAATCTAATCATTATCAAGAAATTTTAAGGGTAAACGTACTTTTCAAACGGGATTGCTGTGAAGCAACCCCGTTTTTTTCTTCCATCCCCTCCGCCCATAACAGCCCCCGTCGGCGCGAAGCTCGTCCCCGTCCCGGCTCTGCCGGTTAGCTCCCGTCGGCGCGAAGCTCGTCTCCGTCCCGGCTCTGCCGGTTAGATCCCGCCGGCGCGAAGCTCGTTTCCGTCCCGGCTCTGCCGGTTAGCTCCCGCCGGCGCGAAGCTCGTTCTGTGCAAGCCCTGAAAGGGATTGAAGCAGCCAATGCCCCATAAAAAAAGCCGGCCCCAAAGAGCCGGCTTAAATGTCTTAATAATATCATTTCAATTTCGCAGAAGCCTCCTTGATGCGGCGCATCGCCTCGCGGATATTGTCATCGCTCGTAGCATAGCTCAGACGCAGATATCCCGGAGCGCAGAAAGCCCCGCCATCCACAGTAGCCACGTGAGCCTCCTCAAGAAGATACATCACATAATCAGCGCTGCTCTCAATCACCCGATCACCATTCTTCTTACCGATATACCACGATACATCCGGGAAAAGATAGAAAGCACCCTGGGGAACATTGCACTTCCAGCCCGGAATCTCCGATGCCAGCATCACAATAAGGTCGCGACGACGCTCAAAGGCATCGCGCATCTCACGAACACAATCCTGAGGCCCCAGATATGCCGCTTCGGCAGCCTTCTGGGCAATTGAAGATGCTCCGGAGGTATACTGTCCCTGAAGTTTGGTGATAGCCTTTGCCAGCACAGTCGGAGCGGCAATATAACCGATTCGCCAGCCTGTCATCGCATATGCCTTCGAAACACCGTTCACCACCATCAGACGCTCGCGCAACGCCTCGAAATCGTAGAGACTATGGATGCGCTCCCCGGGAGCAAGGAAATTGATATGCTCATAAATCTCATCAGAAAGGATGAGAATCTCGGGATGACGCTCCAGCACTTCGGCCAAGCCGCGAAGTTCAGGCTCGGTATAGATGCTTCCGGTTGGATTCGAAGGAGAATTGAGCATGATCATCTTCGACTTGGGTGTGATCGCGGCCTCAAGCTGCTTCCCGTTGATCTTGAAATTCTGCTCAAGCCCGGCTTCCACCGTTACAGGCACTCCACCGGCAAGCTTCACCATCTCAACATAACTCACCCATGCCGGAACCGGAATAATCACCTCATCACCGGGATTGATGGTGGCCAGAATAGCATTCGCCAGCTCCTGCTTCGCTCCGTTACCTACCACAATCTGATCCGGAGTATACTCCATCCCGTTTTCCTTACGCAATTTCTCACAGATTGCCTGTCGCAGAGACAGATATCCTCCCACGGCCGTATAACGAGAATAATTCTCATCAATAGCCTTCTTGGCTGCCTCCTTGATGAAATCAGGAGTATCGAAGTCGGGTTCTCCCACCGACATATTGATCACATCCACCCCACTCGCCTTAAGTTCGGCACTCTTCTGCGACATTGCCAGTGTGGCCGATACCGCCAGAGAGCTCACTCTCTCAGATATTAATCCCATAGTATTATTCAGATTTTTGAGTCAAAAATAACCATTTTAAGGGTTTATTCCAAATATTTTAATTAAATTTACACTCAGCCTCTTCCCTGCCCTGCATGGGAATCTGCCAAGGCTTCATCCACATAATAATCCATTGTATATGACACACTCCCTTTGCCGTAATCCGCTGTCTTTGCTCCTCGTAGCCGTAATGCTGTTGTTAGGAAGCTGCCGGAATTCAACCACTAATATCCACGACCTCCTCGCCACTCTTCCCAAAGATGCCTCCACGGTCGTGGCCTTCAATGTCCATTCCTCTCTTGAGAAAGCCGGCTGCAAGATTGATGGCTCTAAAGTGGAGCTGAGTCCGGAAATGAAAGCCGCCCTCGACAAAACCAATAATCC
Source organism: Bacteroidales bacterium (assembly GCA_014800525.1). Lineage (GTDB taxonomy): Bacteria > Bacteroidota > Bacteroidia > Bacteroidales > Muribaculaceae > Lepagella. Next base: position 49,759 of record JAAVFV010000018.1, read on the forward strand.
GGATGTCAGACAACTCTTCAATGGAGAATACGGTATCGACCCGGAGGCTGTGGTGATATTCATCGAAGGCCGCGATGTCTATCTCACCGGATTCCTCGCCCGCCCGGACGATTTTGTAAAAGCTGTAAGCCAGCAGACAGGTGCCCCCTTCGAAGGAAACGGTGTAAAGACCTCCCGGAATTACGCTTATAAGGATAATCAGTTCTGGATCAGCCTATCCAACGATCAGACCATCCATTCATCCGAGGTGGAACGTTTCCTCAGCCTCAGTGAACGCCTGAGCTTCACAGCCAACGACTATGCAGATTCGATGGTCGACCTTTCTCATGATATTCAGGGATGGAGCAATATTGTCGGCATTGTCAACGCCATAGGTCTTGATTTCCAGGAACGTCAGTTTTTCCGCATGGGTCTCGAGACGCTTTTTGATGATGCTGTCGACCTCACTTTCACCGCCGACTTCGACAAGGGCTCCTTCACTTCAATCACCCAGATTATTAACTCTAAAGGCAAGCCCGCTAAATTCCTCCTCCCCGCTGATAAAATTGATGTCTCTACAATAAGCGGTGACAACGGATCGGCCGGGCTTTTCATGGCGGTGGCGCTCCCCGAGAAACTTGTGCAGGAAATCAGCAAACATGTAGAAGGAAAAGGTTTCTCCCTGTTAGGCGCGATAATGCCGATGTTTAAGTGTATCGACGGGACCAGCCTTCTCCGCATGGGAATCGATGGTCGGATTGCCGGGCTCATCACTACCACAGGCCAGAACACAGCCTCTCTCACAGATCTGCTCACTTCACAGTTTGGCTTCAAAGTGAATAAAGACGGCAAAATCCTCCATTTCTCTCAGGGAGAGGTATCCGGGCCGCTCACAAACGATGATGTGGCCCCGGATTTCAAGGGCGCCACTATCGGCATGGTCGTGTCGCCGGGTATGAATCAGGGGGATGCCTCAGCCCATATGGGGCTCAGAAAGATCAGCGCGATGCTCGAAGGATACAACGGCTCCATGCAGCTACGCATCACAGCCACTTCCAACAATGAGAAAGAGAATATTCTGATCTCTATTCTCGAAGCAGGCTCTATGCCATCTGTCCCCTCCTCCCGGGCCAATGAATTCCCTAATGAGATTGAAGAGCATCACAGCCCCGAAAGTTGATTCCATCTCCTATTAACTACTTCACTGCTTAACTACTTCACTGCTTAACTACTTCAATGCAGATCTGAACCCACTTCCAAACTATGGAACATATCGAAACCATCACTGTCCGGCAAGCACTACCCATGGTGTTTGCCGGGCAGTCATTTCCCCACTCCCGGGTATGGCTCTCCGAGCTGACCCTGCATCGAGGGGATCTATATAAGATTGAAGCTGCCTCCGGCGGAGGAAAATCATCCCTCTGTGCCTACATCTATGGTTCACGCGAAGATTACCAGGGAGAGATTCTCTTCAATAATGAAGATATCCGCACATTCGATATCGCTCGCTGGCAGGAAATACGTCGGAAACATCTTGCTTACCTTCCTCAGGATCTATCCCTCTTTCCGGAGCTCACGGCAATAGAGAATATCCAGTTGAAAAACCGTCTCACCGACTTCGCCACTGAAAGCGAGATTCTTGGCTGGCTGCGTAGACTCGGCATTGAGTTCCGTGCCAATTTCCCATGCGGACGCATGTCTATCGGCCAGCAGCAGAGAGTGGCCATTGTCAGAGCCATCTGCCAGCCCTTTGATTTCATACTTCTCGATGAGCCGGTGTCGCATCTGGATAGCGAGAATAACCTCATCGCCGCCTCTCTCATCGAAGAAATTGCCTCCCGCCAGAATGCGGCGGTAATCTCCACCTCCGTAGGAAATCCCCTCGCCCTCTCGGCCCCGATATCCCTCCCCCTATAACCTATGATTCTATGGTTTCCCGTTTACTTCGAAAAAATACATCCACAGCACGCATCATCGGATTCGTGATCTCGAATTTCATCGGTCTGGCCATTGTGCTGGGCGGGGTGCAGTTCTATACAGATGCCGCCTCCATCTGGAACGACTCCGATTCCTTTATACGCTCCGATTTCTTAGTGATCAATAAGAAGGTAACTTCCGAAAATACCCTTCACGGTGTCTCTCCCTTCTCCGCAGAGGAACAAGCCGATATTGCAGCGCAGCCGTGGGTGCGCCAGGCCGCTCCATTCACAGCCTCCAATTATCAAGTCCGTGCCTCAGTAGACCAGGGAGGACGCGGAATGTCGACCTCAATGTTCTTCGAAGCAATCCCCGATGATTATGTCGATGTTCCCGGCTCTCAATGGCAATGGCGCGAGGGAGATGCAGAGATTCCATTGATTATATCCAAGGATTATCTCACTCTCTATAACTTCGGCTTTGCATCTGCCGCCGGTCTTCCTCAGATGTCGGAAGGCCTCATGAGCGGAATTCCCCTCCGCCTCACCCTCACCGACCATTCAGGCAGCCGCACGCTCAACTTCTACGGCCGGATCGCAGGATATTCCAACCGTCTGAATACAATCCTTGTACCCCAGAATTTCATGGATTATACCAATTCGATGCTCGCCTCCGGACAAGGTTCCCGCCCTTCGAGAATGATAGTCGAGGTGAATAGCCCCGGGGATGTGGCTATCTCCAAATATATGGAAACTCATGATTATGAGATAGCAGGCGACAAGAGCGCCACTTCCGCGTCATTCCTGCTGAAGGTGGTGGTCGGGATTGTGCTGTCCATCGGTATTGTAATCACCATCCTGTCGCTTCTTATCCTCATGCTCTCCATATCCCTGATCATGGAGAAAAACCGGGATAAACTCCATTCCCTTCTTATGTTAGGATATACCCCGGGAGCTGTGGCCTCTCCCTATCGCCGGATAGTGGTGTCAGCCTCCGCAATAGCCCTTCTGATGGCGGTCGGTGCCACTCTCCTGCTGCGCCATAGCTATTCCGACGCTCTTGCAGGGCTCGGAGCCGGACAGGGCTCAGTCTGGCCGGCCATCCTGATCGGATGTGCACTCACGATAATTACAATGACTCTCAATCTTATTACGGTGCATCGGCGCGTTTTAGGCTCCTGGCGTATAACTCGCTGATAATGGGAAGAGAAGGGGAAATATACATGTGTTAATTTTGTTAATTAACATAGTTAATTCATGTTTACGTTTCTTAAAACGCCCTTTAATCCTTATCTTTGTGATTGCAATTCAAAATCACTCTCCATTTCCGGCATTTTCCGACGCGATCGGAAGGCCCTCCACCAATAAACCTATCATAAAACCGATGCTGAAATCTAAGATTGATGTCGGGATTATGGATTAACCTTGAAATCGAACCAATAATGCTCAAATCCAGTATGTAGGATGCGAAAAAAGTGTGGTTCATGACCTACGGGTGTCATGGAGTGGCCCTTCACATGTCTCTCCGAAGCCCACAAAAATAGTAAAAAGAGAAAATAAATAACTTAACTAATGTAAAACTTAATTTCATTCTTGCATGAAGAACATCTGTTTTCAGCTGAATCGGAAGTTATGGGCTACTCTGGCATTAGTGCTGGTGCTCACTCTTCCCGCCTTCGCGCAGAAAATCACAGTCACGGGTCACGTGGCTGATGAGCTGGGCGACGACATGATCGGAGCAACGATCATGGAAAAAGGCACCTCCAACGGCGTTTCCGCCGACCTGGATGGTAACTTTACCATCACTGTTCCTCCGACTGCTACGCTGGTGGTCAGCTATGTGGGTTACGACCCCATGGAAGTGGCCGTCAACGGACAGACTACTATCAACATCGTTCTCAAACAGAACGCTACCCTCCTGAACGAAACCGTCGTTATCGGTTATGGTTCAGTTAAGAAATCCGACTCCACAGGTTCGGTATCTATCATCAAGCCTGATGAGGTAGAGGCAGGTCTGGCTACTTCTGTATCCGACATGCTCGTTGGTCAGACTCCCGGTGTGGTTGTTACCACTTCCGGCGGCCCTGCAGGCGGCGCTGAAATCCGTATCCGCGGTGGCGCTTCTCTGTCAGCTTCCAACGACCCTCTGATCGTGCTCGACGGTGTGCCTTTGAGCAATGATACACCCCTCGGTATGGGTTCTCCGATCTCCATGATCGACCCCGAATCAATCGAATCCATGACTGTCCTCAAGGATGCTTCCGCTACCGCTATCTACGGTTCTCGTGCATCTAACGGTGTGATCATCATCACCACCAAGAAGGGCCGTGCCGGTCGTCCCAAGGTTTCTTTCGCTGCCAACTTCTATGTTGACTATGCTCGTAAGACTACCGATGTGCTCAGCGGCGATGAATTCCGCGAGTTCGTTTGGAACCGTTTCGGTAAAGACTCCGGCGAGGCTCGTATGCTCGGCGACGCTAACACCAACTGGCAGGATCAGATCTTCCGCACTACCTTCAGCTCTGACTACACTCTGTCAGTGGCAGGTTCTCTCGGCAAGTATGTTCCTTACCGCGTTTCCGGTTCTTACACAAACAACAACGGTATCCTGAAGAAATCGGCTATGGACCGTGCCACTGTAGGTATCACCCTTACTCCGAAGCTCTTCAACGATCACCTCTCAATCAACGCTAACGCTAAGGGTTACTATGTACACAACACATGGGCTCAGGAAGACGCTATCGGCCAGGCTGTAAGCTACAACCCGACTCTCCCCATCCATACTTACGATCCTATCGTAGGCGGTTCGGCCGGTGATGCTTTCCAGTATCTCTTCAACGGCTACACCGAGCCCTGGACTCTTTCTGATGGTGCTGCCAACCTTGGTAACAACTCCACTTACAACCCCGTTGCTACTATCGAGCAGTCTCATTCCAAGTCTAAGGTTTATCGTTCTAACGGTAATATCCAGTTCGACTATTCTTTCCACTTCCTCCCCGAGCTCCACGCTAACCTTAACCTCGGTTATGACGTGACTAAGTCTAACGATGACTATTCTGTAGACGCTAACTCTCACATGGCTTGGAAAGACCACGACAACTATGGTGGTGGTTATTCTAACCATCAGTATCAGTTCCGCAGCAACACTCTTCTCGAGTTCTACCTCAACTACCGCAAGGAGTTTGAGAAGGCCAACCAGATGATTGATGCTACTGCAGGTTACACTTGGAGCCGTGACTACGCTCGTGGCTGGAACGATGGTTCAAACGCTGAAGCAGGTCTCGCTACTACTCTCGGTCTTTCTCCCGCTTATCCTATCTACAACGCTGACGGCACTCTCGAAGGCTATGGTCTCGACTGGACACAGCGTGAGGGTGTAGGTATCGGTGATCCCTTCAAGAAGGATGACAACAGCCCCACAGGTAACTACCATTGGGCTAACCACCTCCAGCTTCTCTCTTTCTTCGGTCGTGTGAACTATTCACTCCAGGATCGTTACCTCCTTACAGCCACTGTCCGCGGTGATGCCACTTCACGCTTCTCTAAAGACAACCGTTGGGGCGTTTTCCCCGCTGTCGCTCTCGGCTGGCGTATCGACCAGGAAAGCTTCATGGAAAACCATCGCCACTGGCTCAACGAACTTAAGTTCCGTGTAGGCTGGGGTGAAACCGGTCAGCAGGCTGTAGGTAGCTACTACAACTACATTCCTCTCTATGCAATGTCTCAGCCCTCTTCTTACTATACTAATGGCCAGGGTGGCTGGTTCGTTCCTTACTTCCCCGAGGGTTACAACAAAGACCTCAAGTGGGAGACTACCGCTACTTGGAACGTCGCTCTTGATTACGGTTTCATGAACAACCGCATCAACGGTACTATCGAATGGTATCTCCGTAACACCCGCGACCTCCTCTCTACCGTTCCTGTGAAGGCTGGTGCTTCTACAGTTTCTATGCTTCCCCAGAACATCGGTAAGATGCGCAACTATGGTATCGAGTTCAGCATCAACGCTAAGCCCGTTATGACTGAGTACTTCACTTGGACTCTTTCTTACAATGTTGGCTGGAACCACAATGAAATCACTGACCTCGGTGGCAATGAGTTCGCTGTTGGTGGTGGATTCGGCGGTACAGGTGGTAACTGTATGATTCAGCGCGAGGGTTATGCCGCTTATACTTTCAATCTCTATCAGCAGGTTTACGATAACGCAGGCAACCCCATCCAGGGTGCTTATGTTGACCAGAACGGCGATGGTATGATTGACTCCCGCGACCTCGTGGCTCGTCACTCTAAGGATCCTAAGGTAACTATGACCTTCGGTTCTAACTTCCGCCTCCACAACTGGGATCTCGGCTTCAACCTCCGTGCTTCTCTCGGAAACTATGTTTACGCTTCCGCTCTCCGTGGTGGTACAACAATCGACGGTATCGCTCGTAACGGTCAGCTCTCTAACATCTTCAAGGCTGATACTTACTTCGAGTCTGAGCAGAGCCCCTCTGACTACTGGCTCCGTGATGGTTCGTTCCTCCGTTGTGATAACATCACTCTCGGTTATACCTTCAATCGCCTCTGGAACGATATGTCTAACCTCCGCCTCTTCTGCGCCGTTCAGAATCCCTTCGTAATCACTAAGTACAAAGGTCTTGATCCTGAGGTTGCTTCCGGTGTTGACGGTAATATCTACCCCCGTTCCACTACTTGGTCACTCGGCCTCGTGCTCAACTTCTAATCATCAGTTTTTCATAACTTGATTAACACAAGAAATCTCAATGAATATTAAGAAATATATGATGTGGGGTGGTGTGGCTCTGACCATGGGTCTCAGCTCCTGCGTTGGCGATCTCGACCTTCAGCCCAACGACCCCAACAATGTGGATACCTCCAAGGATCCCAACTTCATCGAGAACTCTCTGGCAATGTGCTATTCCGGCGTTACTTGCTCCGGTTACAGCGGTCCGGGTTCTTCTTACGTAGGCGGTATCGACGCCGGTACTTCGGCTTATCATCGTATGGTCTTCACTCTTAACGAGTTCTGTACCGATGAGATGATGTGGATCTGGCCCGGTGACGACTCCGGTTCTGCCGGTGAGATCATGAGCTCTACATGGGGTGCCACCAACGTTTATGTGAAGGGTGCTTACTACCGCTTCATGGGTCATATCGCAATCTGTAACCAGTTCCTCCGCAATACTGAGGGCGCAACAGATGAGAAGACTCTTGAGATGCGTGCTGAGGCTCGTGTGCTTCGTGCTTACACTTACTACAATCTCTGCGACCTCTACGGTCAGTCTTCTTTCACACTCGATACCGATCCCCTCGGTCAGGATCCCGTGCAGATCTCCCGCAAGGACCTCTGCGACTGGATTGAGACAGAGCTCACTGATATCGTCGACAATAAGCTCATCAGCGAGAATCCCTCTTACGGCCGCGTAGGTCTTGATGGTGCTGAGGCTCTCCTCGCCCGTCTCCTCCTCAACGCCGAGGTATTCTCCGGAACTCCCCGTTGGGCAGATTGCCAGAAGCGTTGTGAGAATATCATCGCCCGTCATCAGGGTGGTGGTTTCCAGGGTTCAGGTCTTGCTGAGCACTACCTCTACCTCTTCGCTCGCGATAACAATGCATATATGCCCGGTGGTTCTAACAAGGCTGAGAACGAGATCCTCTTCGGTTTTGCTTATGATGCCGACCACACTCAGAGCTACGGTGGCCCTTCATTCGTAATCTCAGGTACAATCACCAACTCTCATTATATCGCCCGTCAGAACTACGGTTGCTCTTCTGAATGGTCTTGTATCCGCGGTCAGCAGGAAATGGCTGAGCGTTTCTATACAATCTCCAATCAGGACGTGCGTGACGACCTCTGGGTTCGCGGTGTTCTTCCCGCCGGTGATGGCTGGGATGCTGAGGACTATTCCGACCGCTTCCTTGATTTCTCCGGATCCTGGAACACTACAGGTGGTAACATGATCGTGAAATTCACAGGCCGCGAGCGTAACGCTGCTGCTGATGGCGGCTGGAACTGGGATACTCATATCGATGAGGCCGGCAACAATGTTGTGGATCAGATCTACTTCCCCGTTACTACATTCGCTTCTACCGATCAGCCGGTTATACGTCTTGCTGATATCTATCTGATGTATACAGAGTGTAACATCAATGGTGGTGTTGGTGAGCGTGCTAAGGCGCTCGACTATATGAACCTCATCCGCGAACGCGCAGGTGCTCCTAAGGTCGGCTATTCCGAACTCACCAAGAAGGGCCTCATGGACGAGCGTTCTCGTGAGTTCTACCTCGAGTCTATCCGTCGTACAGACCTCGTTCGTAACGGTATGTTCGCCGGTGCTAATCAGGCAGTTTGGCAGTACAAGGGCTCTCTCGATAACAACGAGGGTACTCGTATCTCTGCTTACCGCACTGTCTATCCTATCCCCTACGATGTAATCGCAGCTCAGCCCGAGTTCAAGCAGAACCCCGGCTATTAATACCTTTTCCCTTCTTCCTCCCCGCCTTCGGGTAAGGGAGGGAGAAGAATCAAATTCAATTTTTCAGAATCATACACATGAAAAAAATATTTTATTCAATGGCAGTGGCTGCCCTTGCGCTGAGCTTCTCAAGCTGTAAGGAGACATGGGATGAAAACCCCGTGCTCGTAGGCCATGAAGGCGTTCAGACTGTCAACTTCCTGAACGAGCCCGTCCTCAAGGACCAGCCTGTGATGATTACAAACGATAACAGCACAGGTACGTTCCACCTAACCTGCTCTCAGCCTTACTATGGCTATGCAGCTGTGGCTACCTACAAGGTGCAGGTGTCTCTGTCTGAGGATTTCAATGATTTCATTGAGCTAAGTCAGGCTTTCTATGATTGCTCCAACATCAACCCGGTGAATGCCGATATCGCTGCTGCAATCGAGAAACTCTCTGGCGTACAGTCTGAGGATGATCTCCCGATGCCTTACCAGACAATGTACGTGCGTCTCCACTCTCAGATCGACCAGTCGCCTGAGAATACAGAGTACCTCTCAAATGTGGTAAGCTTCAATCAGGTTTCTGCTGATTACCTCGCTATCTGGGTATCCGGTGTTCCTGTTAACATGTATGTTCGTGGTGGTCTCCCCTTGGCTTCCGATTGGAGCCCGATCCCCGAGTATCAGTTCGTAACTGGTCCGGAGGAGAATACTTGGGTTATCTCCTACCTCGAGATGGCTGCCGGTACTGAGTTCAAGATTGCTGACGCCTCTTGGGGCTCTTGCAACTGGGGTGCAGGTGATGCTCCTCTTGTAATCGGAGAGGAATACATGCTCAACACCGGTAATAACCCGGGCAACATCCAGTGTCCGGCTGACTTCGCTGGTTCTGTTCAGGTCCGTATGGAGAAGGGTAACTATTACCTCCTTCTTGATCCCAAAGCGGAATAATCACGATTTTTCATAAAGACGAGCCGCCGTCCCGGCGGATGGCGGCTCATCTGAAATCAACTTAAACCTTTCTACTGAAATGAAAAAATTCAATATACTGATGGCAGGCGCCATTGCCCTCTTCGCTACTTCCTGCGAGAAGGACCTCGATCCCGCTCTGCCCCAGGAGAATCCCCAGGAGCCTGTGCTCACTACTGGTGATATCACTACTGTTGCCGGTGGTGTCCTGGCCGAGGGTCAGACCGTTATCAATCTCGAAGCTTACCGCGCCGCCGGTGAGATCCCCGTGCTCAATTTGCCCGAGACCAACAATCTTCCCGAAGGTGCTGTGGTCGAATATAAGGTTGAGCTCGCTAATAACGAGGGGTTCAATAATCCCGTTGTTCTCGATACTTATATTGGCGAAACTGAGGAAACTCAGAACAACTATTACGTACTCGCCGATAACTGGAATGCTGCCCATATCCAGCTCTTCGGTAAGGATCCCAAAGCTCAGACTGTTTACTATCGCGTTCCCGTCTACGTGAACCTCGATGGCACTGACTTCCGTTATAGCTCCACTACTTACTATGGTCTTTCCGGCGTAAAAGAGGAGACTTGCATGGATAATGGTGTTGTGATTGAGAATGCTTATTATCTGATGAGCTCCGCTACCGGCATGACTCTCGCCGACGCTCAGCCTTTCACTCAGGTTTATCCCGGCAGCCCATATGATGAGCCTTACTTCGATGCTAAGGTAAAGGTTACTGAGGATGTGCTTCAGGCTAATGGTGGCCAGTGCAAATGGATGATTGCTCCCCAGAGCTCTGTGGATGCTAACTCTACTAATGGCGTATTCGGTCCCGTTGCCGGTCAGGAAACTGCCACTGAAGGTCAGCTTACTGCTGAGAGCCCTGCTCAGGGTATCCTCTCAGAGGCTGGTAAATATCTCATCCACATTGATGTTTGGAACAATACCTTCACTGTTACTAAGCTCGAGCAGCCCAACGTGCTCTACACTCCCGGTGATGCTAACGGCTGGGATCAGCTCAACTCTGCATGGATGACTCTCGATAATGGTAGCTACTATTGCTACGCTCCCTTCCGTGGTGGCTTCAAGCTTTGCGAGAACCCCAACTGGGACGACAACGCTGCTAACTGGGGTGTTGATCCTGAAGATCCCATTAAGCTGATGAATGGCCAGGAGGCCGGTAATATTCCCGTTGAGGAGGCTGGTCTCTATCGTCTGAATGTAACTTATGATTCTGAGGCTGATGGTCTTAGCACTTATGAGTTCATCTCACTCGATGCCAACAAGATCGGTCTTATCGGTGGCTTCGCTGCTTCAGGCTGGAACGATGATGTATTCATGGCTCCCGAACTTGATGATGCAGGAAACCTCACTGGCGTTTGGACAGCTGAAGCTACATTCGCTGCTGGCGATGAGTTCAAATTCCGCTTCGATAGCGCATGGACTTACAACCTCGGTGGCGACCAGAAGGCTCTGACTCAGGATGGTGCTAACATCAAGGTTGCAGAAGCTGGCACATATACAATCAAACTCTTCCTCCTTGGTGGTTATGCCCACTTTGAGATGGAGAAGAAATAATCCGATTCCTATCTGATTAAATAATAGAGGAGGGCGCTCATCACGTCCTCCTCTTTCTTTAATTCCCCCTCATTCAACTTCCCATCTGGCCCGAATCCCATTGCCTCAAATCTCATCACCGATATGTTGAGGTGAATGGGTTTCAATCACTAAAGAACCCGGAAGGGATTGATGCCTCTAATAATAATCCTATATTATGAAAATAATAACGATTCTCCTTTCTTTCCTTGCTCCAGCTCCTGCTGTCGCAGCCCTCCCCAGTGCGGATTTAGAGACAGATATGCACCGTCTTTCAGGCAATCTTCGCGAATATCCATGGTCGGTGGCCGAAGCTCCCGCTCAGACTCCTCCTCCGGCCGGATACCAACCATTTCATCTTGAGCACTATGGCCGCCATGGCTCGCGCTGGCTTATTGGCGGCAACGACTATCTCGTGCCCGTCAAGCGCCTGGAAACTGCGGAAAGACACGGGAAGCTTACCCCTCTCGGTAAAGAGACCCTCGAAGCCCTCAGAAAAATCGAGAAGGCCTCTCATGGTCGCCTTGGGGAACTCACCGACAAAGGCGCACTCCAGCATCAGGGTATCGGTCGAAGAATGGTGAAGAATTTTCCCGAGCTTTTCACAGATTCCACGCATGTCGATGCCAAATCCACAGTCGTGATACGCTGCATCCTTTCGATGCTGAATGGTCTGCAGGGAATCAAAGAAGTTGCTCCCGATGTCTCCACATCCTCGGATGCCTCTTATGCCGAGATGTATTACATGAACTATGACGACAAACCGGCATGGAAAATAAAAGACCGCGCCGAAGAGACCGTCCTTGCCGAATATCGCGAGAATCTGAATCCCGGACAAGGATACCTCGAAAAACTCGTCACTGATCCTCAATTCGCCCAAGACAGTGTGGCCCCGGGCCTGATGCCATACCTCTATTGGGTATTGGCAAATACTCAGGGCCATTCCGGTCAGCCCTGGCTCTTTGATAAAGTATTCACTCCGGATGAAGCCCGTCAGTTCTGGCGCTACGATAATGGCATGTGGGTGCTCCATTGCATCGACTCACCGCTCACCGAAAACCGCATGCCCTATACTCAGCGTAAGCTTCTCCGCAACATCATTGAAAGCACAGACTCAGCCATAAATTCCACTCGTCCGAGTGTCAACCTCCGCTACGGCCATGATGGAATCCTCATCAACTTCATCACCCTTCTCGATGTCAGCGGCCTTGGGAAAGAATTCAAATCAATCCGTGAAGCCGAGGATGCCGGACTGCGCAGTTACGACCTGATACCGATGGCCGGTAATCTTCAGCTCGTATTCTATCGTAACAAAGACAATGATATTCTTGTAAAGGCCCTCCTCAACGAACAGGAAGTGACCCTCCCTGCCACACCCGTAGAAGGTCCCTACTACCGCTGGGCCGATCTCCGCGACAAATATCTCGCCAAAATCGCCCCCTTCGATTAATTCCCATCCCCCCTCTCTCCTCCCTCCCCTCCTCCGTCTCTCCCCTCCTCCCTTTTTCTCCGCCTCTTCCTTTTTTCTCCGCCCTCTTCCCTTTTTCTCCGCCCTCTTCCTTTTTTCTCCGCCCTCTTCCTTTTTTCTCCGCCCTCTTCCTTTTTTCTCCGCCCTCCTCCTTTTTTCTCCGCCCTCCTCCTTTTTTCTCCGCCCTCCTCCTTTTTTCTCCGCCCTCTTCCGCCTGTAGGTCTTCCCCATTAGATTATGAGCTGGCGCGAAGCAGTTTCCGTCCCGACTCTGTCGGCCCTTCCCCCGTCAGCGCGAAGCTCGTTTCGTGCAAGCCCTGAAAGGGATTGAAGCAGCAAGGCCAGAATGCCGCCCGTCTCTCCCGAATAAGCAGCTCCATAATTTCTCTCCCCTCTTTTCTTTTTAAGGATTAATTGCTAACTTTGCATTCCGTTATGATTAACGGATTCGACAACGACAAGTATCTGAAGATACAGTCCGAACACATTCAGGAGCGTATAGCCAAGTTCGGACACAAACTCTATCTGGAGCTCGGAGGCAAACTTTTCGACGACCATCATGCCTCACGCGTGCTCCCCGGTTTTCAACCCGACAGCAAACTCCGAATGTTCCAGAAACTCAAGGATCAACTGGAGATTGTGATTGTGATCAGTGCGGTAGACATTGAAAAAAATAAGGTTCGCGCCGACCTCGGTATCACATACGATATGGATGTGCTCCGACTCCGTGAGGAGTTCATGAACCTCGGATTCATGGTCGGATCCGTCTGCGTAACCCACTACAACGGTCAGATTTCAGCTGATGCCTTCCGTAAGAAACTCGAGCGTCTCGGAATCGACGTGTATTACCATTATCTCATCGAAGGCTATCCATCAAATGTCGACCTCATCGCTTCTGATGAAGGATTCGGCCGTAACGACTACATCAAGACCACCCGTCCGCTTGTGATCGTGACAGCCCCGGGGCCCGGCAGCGGTAAAATGGCAGTATGCCTAAGCCAGCTTTACAACGAAAATCGTCGCGGCGTGGAAGCCGGATACGCTAAATTCGAAACCTTCCCCGTCTGGAATCTCCCTCTGAAACATCCTGTCAACATCGCATATGAAGCCGCCACCGCCGACCTCAACGATGTCAACATGATCGACCCATTCCATCTCGAGGCATACGACAAAACTGCCGTAAACTATAATCGCGATATTGAGATTTTCCCTGTCCTCAACACTCTCTTCGAAGGCATCTATGGCGAGAATCCCTATAAATCCCCCACGGATATGGGCGTGAATATGGTTGGCTTCTGTATCTCCGATGATGAGGTGTGCCGTCGCGCCTCCAACAATGAGATTATCCGTCGTTACTTCACCGCTCTCAATGCTCTTGCACGGGGCGAAGGTAACGATTCGGAAGTGAATAAGATCCAATTGCTCTTCAAGCAGGCAAAGATTGATATCTCTTATCGTCCCTGTGTCGGCGCCGCCCGTCAGCGTGCGGAGAAAGAGGGAGTGCCCTGTTCGGCTATCGAACTCTCCGATGGCACCATAATCACGGCCGGAACCACTCCTCTTCTTGGTCCGAGTTCGGCCTTGATTCTCAATGTCGTGAAGCATCTGGCAGGTATCGACCATGATGTGAAGCTGATTCCTCAGGAGATGATCGAGCCTATACAGCATACGAAGCTGAACTATCTTCGCGGTCATAATCCACGTCTGCATTCCGACGAGGTGCTTGTGGCTCTCTCTGTGCTCTCCACCACCGATCCCCGCTGTCGCGCAGCCCTCGAGAAGCTCCCCGATCTTCAGGGATGCCAGTGTCATTCCACAGTAATGCTCGGAGAAGTGGATCAGAAGATCTTCAAGAAACTCGGTGTCGGACTCACCTGCGACCCCGCCAAGAAAAAACGCTAAGCCCACGCCCACTGCATCAGAATCGATTCAGTGTGAACGAGCCGCCAGGATATTTCAGGCTGTCGAATCCGACGATTCGACAGCCTGAAATAATTATGAATGATTTTTATTTCCGAACGCATTCTATATTCTATATTTGGGAGTATGAGGAAATTTCGGTAAATTTGCGGTCGGCTCTCTTCGGTATTTTATCCGGAACCTTCCGATCTGCTACTGAAGAGCTGCAGAAGCATAAATTCCTACTTTATGATATCGATAATCACGGCTGTATGCAATCAGCTCGAGATGAATAAAATTTTTCTCGACTCGCTGAGGAAACACACAGACGGGGAGTGGGAACTGATCGTGGTTGATAATGGTTCCACCGACGGGTCGCGCGAATTCTTCGAAAGTGCCGGTGATCCTGTCACAGTAATCCCCAATGATGGCTATTATTCCTATCCCTATTGCCAGATAATAGGAGGGATGATGGCCGGTGGCGATGTGCTTGCATACTTCCATAATGATATCATTCTTTCTCCCCACTGGGATACACGCATCCTCTCTCTCCTCGGCAAAGATGGCCGCGAGGTGCTCTCGCTCGGAGGAATCGAACGATTACCCGATCCGGAGGAATCCATGAATAAAATCGAGCGTTGGGAAAAGACTCGACGTATGACCGCCAAAGTGATGGGCGTCAAGGAACGCGGTCTTAATATGATGACCAAAGTGTTTTATGGCGGTTGGGAACGAGCTGCAGAAAAGGAATGGAAGGAAAACGGCGGTTTCATTAATTCCGGATTCATCAAATCAGCAATTGTGATGACACGCAGAGCCCAGGAATTAGTGGGGGATTTCGACCCCACCATTCAGGAGGGGGAACTCGACCTATATTTCCGCACAATACACCGCAACCGCACGGTGGGCGATATCGCTCCGATGGGTGTGGCCTCGGGTGTATTCCATCATCATTACGATCTTCCCCCTATGACTCCCCCGGGGAAAAAATTCCTTGATGCTGAAATTCTTCAGAGTATGCGCGAAAAATGGGGCGCGCCTACCATAGGCCGCTATATGGCCTCAATGATGTGATATAGTCCATCCCTTCATTCTATTCTCTTATATCCCATATCCCTATCTCATACTGCCTCATTTCCATTTTAATTTCATTTTCCCGATCCGTAACAATGGATCTCCCGAACTATGGACAGACATTTCTGGAAAGACTACAAAGAATATTATCAGCGCCTTTTTCGTCTCGGAATGCCGGTACTGATCACTCAGTTAGGTATTATAGTGGTGAATTTCGCCGATACGATGATGGTGGGCCATTACGGCACCAACGAACTGGCCTCAGCAGCTTTTGTGAATTCTATGTTTGTGGTGGTCACTGTAATGCAGATGGGATTTGCCGCCGGACTCACTCCCCTTATCGGAGCCCTGTTCGGACGCGGTGAACACCATGAAGCGGGCCGTACGCTCCGCGGTGCGATGCAGGTGAATCTGATTCTTTCTGCCGCATTCACAACCATTATGGCAGGCGTCTATTTCTTCCTCGACCGATTCGGGCAACCCGATGAACTCCTACCCCTGATACGCAGCTATTACCTCATTATTCTGGGGACGCTCCTTCCGATGGCCCTATTCAATACTCTTCAGCAGACTTGCAACGGAATCACCAACACGAAAACCCCGATGTGGTTTATTCTCCTGGCCAATGTACTCAATATCGCGGGAAACTATATCCTGATTTTCGGCCATTTCGGATTCCCACGCTTAGGGCTTATGGGAGCCGGATTCAGCACTCTTTTCGCTCGTATTGTGGCCGCTGTCGGAATAACGGTCTATTTCTTCATGCGACGTCATTACCGTGCCTATCGTGATGGCTTTGCCTCAAAGGAAGGGGTCAGTGAATTAAGGAAACAGGTATGGAACACTTCCTATCCGGTTATGATTCAGAGCGGTGTGGAGTGTCTGCTATGGTCGTTCGGGGCGATTGCCTGCGGATGGTATGGTAAGATTCAGTTAGCTGCATATCAGGTGGTGACCACAATCTCTCAGCTGGGATTCATGATATATATGAGTTTCACCACAGCCATATCAATCCTTGTGGCCAATTTCACCGGACAGAAAGCCTGGCTGGCAGTGCGTCGGGTCACCACCGCCGGATTACACATGATTCTGGCCCTTGCCACCGCAGCCTCACTTTTCTTCCTGTTCGGCGGGAGTCTCCTTGTGGCCGCATTCACTCCCGACACAATAGTGGAAGCCTCGGCTTTAGGAATGATTCTCCCTCTTGTGGTGTATCAATATATGGATGCCGTGCAGCTCACATACGCCAATGCCCTTCGCGGAACATCCCATGTGAAGCCGCTACTCTGGATTTCTCTCACTTGTTACATGGTGATCGGTATCCCGGTGATGCTTCTCTTTGCCCGCAGTTTTGAAGCCGCCAATGCCGGGATATACTGGAGTTTCTGCATCGCCTTAGGATTGGCTGCCATAATTCTGGTCACAGTATTCCGTCGCGTGATCCGCAACGAGCAACCCCAATCCCAACCTGATTCAATAATGGCATGACAAGTCGATGCCACTTCCGGGATTCGTGCCTCCGTAATATGAAGGCTTCCGCAAGATAAAGATATTAAATCAGAAAATTTTACTATCTTTGTGGGGAAATTTTCAATAAAATTTAAGTAATCACTTTTTATGAAGAGAATTAGAAATTATTTTATCCTGACAGTTACAGCCCTTTGCTGCATGATGATGCTTGCTGCCTGCGGAGATGATGACGATGATTTCGTTCCCACGGCCGGCAATCTTGCAGGATTCTGGGAATCTGTACATACCAAGGGTTGGGAGAAGATTGATGGTGTGATTGAAGAGTCATGGGATGAACCCGAAACCGACACCAGAATCCGATTCTCATCCCAGGGAACATTTGAGATTTTCGATTATGAAGATGGCGAATGGGACAATATCGGTATGGGTACATGGACGCTGCAAGGCAGCAACCTGATGATGAATTACGGCTACATGAACGCCACTACCAAGATTCTCACGCTCGATGCCAATACACTTGTTACTGAACTCCACGAGAAGAAAACAAATAAGGACGGCAGTGTTGAGGAATATTATTCAGTCGACACTTATCGCAAAATAAGCGATTCCACCAATTAAATTCCTGCCCGGGAATTAAATTCCCGGGCAGTGTTCCATTCCCCGCTGAGTGCGGAGCTCACTACGTGTAGCGTCATAGTGCGCTGAAGCAATGAGAAAATACATAAAAACTGAGGAGATATTTCATCAATCATGAAGTATCTCCTCAATTTTTGGTGTGTTCTTACAGATGGGAAAGCTGTTCCTCGGCTTTATCGCCGAAATGAGCATTGAACATCTCTCTGGTCCGCTTCCAGCGACGATGGCTCCAGAGCCAGTATTGCGGTGCCTGACGGATATTCTCTTCCAGGAGACGGAAATATTCTTTCGATGGCTCAAACACCGGTGTGGCTGCGATATCCATGGTGATCGGTACGAACCGCAATGTATAATATCCGCGTCGGGGCCGTGACATATGGCAATAGAACACATCCGCCTTCAAAAACCGCGAGATGCGCTCCGGACCGGTATAGGCTATCGTGTCATGATTCAGAAAATCCACAAACAGATGGGCGTTAAGTCCCGGTGCCTGATCGGCTATGTATCCCGTAACGCTCGGCCGTTTCTCCTTCTTCCATTTCAGCAAAACACGGAAGGTATCCTCCATAGGGACATTGTGAGCGTGAAAGCGTGTACGCAACCGATAGAAGAATTTATCCGACCCACGATTGTTCAACGGATGATAGATCTGCGCACACGCCGCCTCCGGTCGGATATGTAACGGCAGCGAACTCACCCATTCCCAATTGCAATAATGGCCGAGATAAAGCGTCACATCGCGTCCACGGCCCACCGCTTCATTCACCATCTCCAAACCCTCAAGCTGCAGATGGCGGTCGATAAACCGGTCGGACATATGATAGAGTTTTACGGTCTCGAAAAAATAATCTCCCAAGAAGCGATAGAATTCCTTCGCTATGCACTTCCGCTCCTCTTCTGTCTTCTCGGGAAATGCCTCCGCCAGATTACGGCTGACCACTCCACGCCGATATCTCACCACCGAATGGGCCAGCCATGCCAGAATATCCGAGAATATATAAAGCAGTCTCAAAGGCAGTAACGACACGGTGCCGCAGAAGCCGGTGAGTGCCCAGTAAGTCAGTTTCTCTTTAAAGCTTAATTTTTTATCCTTCTCCATTATTTTCTCTGAAAAATCGCGTAGCTACCTCTGCAAAATAGTCTGTTTATCGCAATAATATAGCATATTTATCTCTGCAAGATAGCAGAAAAGTCGCCGGAACCATTTTCTCCGGCGACTATCGGCCCTAACAGGGCTTGAAATATTTTCTCAGGCGTCGACGCAACACCCATTGCTGGACCATCCATCCGGCTACCAGCCAGCCTCCGGCCACTATCCATGAATGATAGTAGATATCCTTTATCTGGGATAACGATGCGCCATTACTATTCATCTTCACAAAGCCCTCGACGCCCCATGTGGCAGGACATACCGCACTCACCGCTCTCCATATCTCCGGCATATCATATCGCGGCCATATCAGACCCGACAGCAGGAGAAAGACCACCGATGAGAATACCCACGTGACAAACACCTGCTCACGCTCCGCTACAACGGCCTGATAGGTCAGGCCCATGCCGCAGGCTCCCAATACTACCGGAACCATCAGAGCCACCTCCTCAAGCAGGTCTCCCTGCATCGGAAAGCGGAAGATCAGCGGAACATAGTGAATCAGGAACAGTATAGGAATGGCAAGAATGGTCGACCAGCAGAATATCTGACCCAGCATCACGGTGAATGTGGCCGGAGCCTTCTGCGAATTGGGATTATAACCCAAAAGTTCGGGATGTTCATGCTTGGCTCCGCCTCCCATGCCCGCTGCCAGAAGAATACATTGCTGAAGAATCAGAATCAACACTCCGGGCATGATGAAGGAGTCGAATCCACTCCGCATATTACCCATGGATATGGAATTCACAGGCATCAGATCGCCGGTGACTACCGTCGTAGCCAATGGCACCACCCGGTTGATATTCTCCGTGCGGATCTCGCCCCCGATTTCCTGCATCACATTTGTGGCCGCCACCATAAATCCACGATAGCGAAGCAACAGGCTCATGTCGGAATAAAACACTGCCGGTGACACCTCTCCACGACCGATCTTGCGCTCGAATCCCTCCGGAATCTGAATGATACCATAAGCCTTGTGAGAATTCACCGCATCACGGGCCTCATCCAGATTGGCGGCATAGCCGAGCACATGTATCTGGTCCGCAGCATCAAGCATCCGCGTGAGTTTACGACTCTTGGGTGTGGCATCCGAATCTATCACCACCACATCCACCTCCTTGACCAGCTCCGGATTATAAATCAAGGAATAAATCACCGGATAGGCCAATGGCAGGAACAGCATGAAGAGCATGATGCCCTGATCGTGGGTCACCATCCTGAATTCCTTACAGTAGGCCTGATAGAGATGTCTGAAGAATGCCGTTATCTTATTCATAACTTGATATCAATGAACTTTTTGAGGATTTTACACCCATCTTAAGGCGCATATACTCATCTTAAGGCGCATACACGGGTCTTACGGTACATACACGGGATGCATCATATATTTCTTGATTCTCCAGAGGAGTGTGAGGGGAAGAACCATGAATATGATATATGCCACATACCAGATCCTCGAATAATATATGTCGATACCATTTAGAGCCTGGTCGACATAGATAAGGAAATTGTATCTCACAGGCAGGATATAACTGAAGATAGCCATTCCACCATACATGCTCTGCACCGGGAAAGAGAATGCTGCTAATGAGAATGCCAGGATGCCGGTGAGGGCACAGACTGAAAGCGAGAGACGCAGATTGGGGAAGACTCCGAAGATAAACAAGGCGAAACCTTGGCTCGCTAATACAAACATTCCCTCCGATAGCAGAAGCCAGCCCCAGGAGCCATTCATCGCATAATGTGCATAACGATAGAGGAAGATGGTCATGAAGAATGCCACCACCCACCATATCACGGTCTGGGGGAAGAGTTTACCGAAGATAGCCTTCACAATCGAACCATTGGCCATCTGCATCAGACGCCGGGAGCCACCGTGCTTGATTTCCTGTCCTAATGTGAAACAGGTCATCACCATGATGAGCAGCTGCAGACAGGCCGGAATAAAGGAATTTCCCAGATAGATACCATAGTTGAGATTAGGATTCCCGATTCCGCGCATCTGGATATTGACCGGTTGCACCAACGGAGTAAGAGAAGCGGCATTAGCTCCTACCATATCGGCCACAGTGGCAGCCACTCCCACTTTTGTATATACGGCCGTGGTGGCGAATGCCTTGAAAAGCATCGACCCCGGCACGAAATACGCCATGTTGGTATAATACGTGATCTCCGGCTTTCGGCCGGCAAGAAGATCAGACTGAAAATTTTCCGGAATCAGAAAGAAACCATATATCCTTCCCTCCTGGAGTGCATTGCGGGCAGCTGAGAAATCATCAAGGGATTCGGTGATGTCGACCATCTCCATACTTCCCAGACTCTGTGTCACCTCACGGCTCAAGGGCGACCCGTCACGGTCGACCATCGCAGAGGGAACCCGCGTAGGAAGTCCGTTACTGAGCATCGAGGCTATGAACAGGAAACAGAACAGAGGGATGATCAGAAATCCGAACCAATATATCGGACGTCTGACTATCTGCACCACAGTTCGCTTCATGATGCCACCGACACTATTACTGAAAGATGAACCCATATGAAATGGTCTGTACTTAAGAAGATTGAGACCCTAAGATCTCATTGACCTCACGTTTTTATAATATCATTTGCGATTCAGGAGGAATTATTCCTCGAGGATAGCCGACATACCGGGACGGAAACCATCGACCGGCTTTTCCGGACGCGCCTTAATCTGGAATGTGCGCGCATCGTAATCGCCGGTAGCCTTGGTGGCCTGCCAGTTAGCGTAGGTGCCGAGGTCTTTGATATAGAACACCTTCATATCCACAGTCTTATCCAGAGCCGGGATACGCACCTTGATTGTAGAGCCGTTGCGGATATTCTTAAGAGATGTCTCCCGCACATTGAACACTGCCCAGTGGTCGTTCTTCTGGATTGTCATGATGGGAGCACCTGTGGCCACGAGTTCGCTTACATTAGGATAGACCACAATCACCTCTCCATCGCAAGGAGCCACAAGATACTGGTCTTCAAGGATTGCCTTCACACCTTTCACCTGCCCGCTGGCCGCCTTCACCATAGAGGCTGCGGCTTGCTTATCTTCGGCCTGAGCCCCGGCTTTGGCCAGATCATACTGACTCTTGGCTGCGGCCTCTCCGGCCACAGCAGCATCATATGCAGCTTTAGCCTCATCGCGCTTCTGAGCCGAAACCACTCCTTTCTCAAAGAGATTCTGCATGCGCTCATAAGTTTTGCGGGTGATACCGGCAGCTGCCTGCGCCTGGGTCCAGAGATCGCGGGCTCCGGCGATAATTTGCGAACGCGTTCCGGCATCCACCTTGCGGTCGGTGGCCTTTGCCACATCCTCCATAGCCTGCGCCTGATCAAGCTGGGCATCTACAAGTGAGGAATGGATTCTCACAAGTGTATCGCCGGCCTTCACCGGCTGTCCCTCTTCTACATAAAGTTCGGCCACTCGTCCGGGCATCTTTCCCGAAATACGAATCTCTGTGGCATCTCCCTGACCCTGGATCACATCGGGAGCGGGCTTGATTACCAGAAATCCGAATACAGCGAGTCCGGCGAGAACTATCATCACAATTAGCATCGTAAGGATCAGACCCTTATCACGGTTGGTCACCTCTACGGGCTCCACGGCGCCGGAGGGGGCGATTGGTGTGTTATCTTGATTTGCCATAATAAGTAGCTACTTAGCTTTTTAGTTTCTTTGTGGTTAGATTTCAGATGTGTTTACCGAATCTCCGGTGAAGCTTAGATGTCAGCGTCAGAAGATCGGATAGAAGAGGAGCTTAAGATTCCATCTAATAATTCAAACGTCCGAGCACTTTGGCGAGATAGACCTCGCAGAGATGAATTCCTATTTCGGCATCGATTTTCTCGGAATTTGCCTGCAGCCACGCAGTCTGGGCGGCAATCACATCGTCAGTGGTCAGCACTCCCTCCTTGAAGCCGAAGCGGGCATTCGAGAGGTTCTCTTCCGCACTCTTCATATTGGCCAGGGTCATATCATAGGTTTTGAAAGCCTCCTGATATGAGAATTTAGCCTGATTCACCTGTAATTCCACCTTCTCCTCCATGTCCTCAAGCAAGAGGCGCTGGGCATTGGTGGCAGCCTGTGAGGCACGATAGCGGTTATAGTTACCTCCCCAATGCCAGAGAGGTACGGTCAGAGTGGCGCCTACCGAGAACCCTCCTCCGAACTTCCGGTGGAATCCATCATTAAGATTCGGATTAGAAAACTCATATGCACCGACCACCGCCACTTTCGGAAGCATCTCGCTCATCGTGAGCTTCTCCTTATGTTTCAGCAGCGACACTCCCTGACGCAGGGCCTCAAGGTCCTGACGGCGGGCAAAGACATCCTCCATCTGATAGCTCACTTCAGGAGCCACTTCCGGACGCGAGGTATAATTCTCATCCTGAAGTGTCATATTGGAATTCACGGGGAGTCCGCAGATCTGGGCCAATGCCATACGTGAGAGAGTCAGACCGTTATCCACCTTCGTAAGGGCGATTCGGGCCTCATTAAGCTTTACATCGACTGTAAGGAGATCGCTGCGCGTGGCCACTCCCTCATCAAGCATCGCCTGCACATTATAATGGAGTGTATCCACAAGATTAACAAAGCTCTCGGCAAGAGCCTTCTTCGCCTTCAATGACACCACCATCCAATAGGCCTCATCCACGGCAAACACCACATCCTGAACCACACTGTTGCGCGCCGCAATAGCTGCCTGCTCGGCAAATTTGGTGATTTCATTCAGTGCGCGTATCTGACCGCCCATATAGACGGGCTGCGTAATCGTGAAAGCCCCGGCAAAGACGTTATGGGTGTTGAAACTCATCGCTTCTTTCGGAATCACAGCCACTTCCGTCGGGATGTAGCTTCCTGTTGCCGGATCCTTCACCGGGCCATCAGGGCCCACAAGAATATTGGGAACATACTTACCGGATAAGGGGTCAAATGTCATTGTGGGGAGCTTGGCATTCTCCGACAGCAGATTGATGGTCCGCTGGTTATACATGTACCCTCCCGTGAAATCCACTCCCGGAAGATAGGCTGCATGAGCGGCTTTCCGCTCATAACCCGCTCCCTTGATTGCCTGCTCGGCAATCCGGATATTCTTATTGTTCCCGATTGCCAGACTCCGGCAGGAGTCGAGCGAGAACACCTGCGCGGATCCCGTAAGAGCCCATGCTCCCATAAGACCGGCTGTGAATAGGATATGAAGATGCTTCATTTTATGTATTCTGGATACTGATCGATGATATGGCCGACCGCGTATTAGTTTAGTAGAGTTTAAAATCGCCTGCGGAGTGATGATGGAGAGTTGGATTGCTAATATGGATTTATTTCCTTCCGGAAATCATTCTCCGCTTATACTATAAGTACAATGTAAGAGGGGGTTTTGTTTCAGTGATTGTTAAAAAATGTACATTCACCCCTGTTTGATTCCGTTCATTTCATTTAGACCCCTATTCTATTTTTGTAGCTGCCTGCCCAGTTGTAACTCTGCCTGATTACTTTGCAGTCTGCGACTTTTCAATTATCTTTGCATCGTCATGAAAGCATTTATACGATTTGCAATCCGATTCATCTCTCCATATAAATGGCAGGTCTTCGGTAGCGTGATTTTCAATTTTCTCTCCACTCTTTTCACCGTATTCTCCTTCGCCTTCATTATGCCGATTCTCAATGTATTGTTCAGCATCGAGACTCAGCATTATGACTATATGGAGGTATCGGCCGGAAACCTGAATACGGCGCTCGTCAATAACTTCTACTGGTACATCGGCAGTATAATGGAACAACACGGCGTAACCACTGCCTTAGGTCTGCTTTGTGCCGCGCTTGTGATTATGACCTTCATAAAGGTGATGACCTATTACGCATCGGATTGTTTCATCATTCCCGTGCAGAATGGTCTGGAACGCGATATACGCAATAGTCTCTATGAGCGCATAATATCATTGCCGATCGGTTTCTTCACTCTCGAACGCAAGGGAGATATAATCGCCCGAAGCACAGCCGATGTCAAGGAACTTCAGGTGTCGGTGGTGACCAGTATCAGCTCGCTAATCAGATACCCCATAGCCATTATCATCTCTCTGTCGGTGATGCTCTATCTTAGTTGGCGGCTCACGGCATTCGTATTCGTGATTCTCCCTTTCTTCGGATGGATTATGGGAATGGTGGGTAAGAAACTGAAGTCGCATTCATTCGACAGCCAGACGATGGGAGGCGAACTGCTTTCGAATATAGAGGAGACCATCGGTGGCCTCCGCGTGGTGAAGGCGTTCAACGCTCAGGGACAGATGGACCGGCGTTTCCGCGCCCAGACACAGGATTACTACAAGCTCAATAACCATCTTCTGCGAATGATCTCGCTCGCCCATCCGATGAGTGAGTTTATCGGCACAATCGCTGTGGCGGTGATTCTCTGGTTCGGGGGTTCGCTGATTCTGGGTGGACATGGTTTCATCGATGCCTCCATGTTCATCTTCTATCTGCTGATGTTCTATAATCTGATCAATCCCTCCAAGGAACTCACAAAGGCCGGCTATACCATCCAGAAGGGTATGGCGGCCATGGATCGCATCGACCGTATCCTGGGTGCCGAGAATCCAATTAAGCAACCCGAGAATCCGGCTCCGGTGCCCGACCCGAAGAACGCCGATATCCGTCTTGAGGATGTCAACTTCAGCTACGACGGGCATACTCCTGTGCTTCGGGATATAAACCTGCATATCGCCCCCGGGCAGACAGTAGCGCTCGTGGGACAGTCAGGTTCGGGAAAATCCACTCTAGTCGATCTCATACCCCGTTTCTGGGATGTGGACAGCGGTCGGATCTCTGTCGGTGGAACCGATATCCGCGACCTCCTCACCTCCGACCTCCGGGGATTGATGGGAAATGTGAATCAGGAAGCTCTTCTATTCAATGATACTATCTTCAATAACATAGCTTTCGGTATGCCGGACGCTACGCAGGAGGAGGTGGAACAGGCCGCCAGGATTGCCAATGCCCATGAGTTTATCATCAATACCGAAGAGGGATATCAGACTCGTATCGGCGATCGCGGTTGCCGTCTTTCCGGAGGTCAGCGTCAGCGAATCAGCATTGCCCGCGCTGTGCTCAAAGACCCCTCCATCCTTATTCTCGATGAAGCCACATCCGCACTCGACACCGAAAGCGAACGCCTCGTGCAGGAAGCTCTTGATGCCCTGATGCGCGACCGCACCACAATCGTAGTGGCCCATCGACTCTCCACCATCATCAATGCTGATCTGATCTGCGTGCTCCAGAATGGCCGCATTGTCGAACGCGGAACCCACGATGAACTCATCGCCCTCAACGGTATGTATAAGAAATTAGTGGATATGCAGCAGGTATAATCCAATATAATCAATCCTCAATGAATATGAATCCTGAAAATAATCCCTCTCCTGAAAATAATATATCTCCGGAGATTAATCCCTCCCGGGAGAATACATCCTCTATTGAAAGCAACACCACGGAATCGGGACAATCCCCCGAAGTGGCCTGGGCCGAACGCCTTGGCCTCAACTACGATCCCGAAGAGGCTCAGCGTCGTGCCGAAAAGCTTACCCCTCCGCCCACTCCCGGAAGCGTCCCTCCGCCAACTCCACATGGAGTCCCGGCTCAGGATATGCAGGCTTTCGGAGGCCCGGATGGTCAGCTTCCTCCTCAGAATTCTGAAATGAATCCTGCATCTCCCTATGGGGCACCTCAGCCCATGCCCCCTACTTATCTTGTATGGTCGGTGGTGGCACTGGTATGCTGTTGCTTTATTCCGGCAATAATTGCCATTATCTATAGCGCGAAAGTGAGTTCCAAATATTATGCCGGAGATTACGCCGGAGCCGTGAAAGCTTCCGAGAGGGCGCAGATATGGATTATCGTGGCCATAGTGTCGGGTCTGGTGGTCAATACCCTCTATATGCCTTTCTCCCTGCTCATCGGATGATAAGACGCCTTCTGTCGTTTCGGGTCATCGCCCTGATAGTGGTGCTGACCGTGGGAATCGCGGTATACTTCTTTGTCGATCCGGCAGAAACCTCCTGGATGCCGCAATGTGTATTCCGGCGTATCACGGGCTTAGATTGCCCGGGATGCGGGTCGCAGAGAATGATTCATGCCCTTCTCCATGGCGATCTCGCCGAGGCCTGGCACCAGAATGCTTTCCTCATGCTTTCTCTCCCCTATCTCGCGGTCTTGGGGATAGCTTCTGCGGCTCCTCATCGCTTTCCACGGCTTTTCAGGACAGTGCATTCTCCGGCGGTAATTATAATTTTCGCTATTCTGATTATCTTCTGGACTATTTTTCGCAATCTCTATTTATGAATCCGAATACGTCTTCTTCCCAAATTCCTGCTACATTGGCAAATCCGCTTATACCGGTGTTTCTCACAGGATATATGGCATCAGGGAAAACCACCTTCGGGCGCGCTCTGGCAAATCGTCTGGGGCGGCAGTTTATTGATCTTGATTTCTATATCGAACAGAGATTCAGAATGACTGTCAGCGATATTTTCGTCCATGAGGGCGAGGAGGAATTCCGTCGTAAGGAAGCAGCAATGCTCCGCGAGGTCGGCGAGATGTATAATGTGGTGGTGTCCTGCGGAGGAGGAACCCCCTGCTTTCATGATAATCTGGACTATATGAACGGGCGTGGACTGACAGTGAATATGGCCGTTTCTCCTGAATGTATTCTGCGGCGTCTGATGCTCAATAATTCGCGTCGGCCGCTAATGGCAGGGAAAAGCGAGGAAGAGATGCGCTCCGCCATCGATAAGGGTCTGAAGGCACGCAGCCGCTTCTACGATGCTGCCAAGATCCAGTTTGGAGGCGAAGAACTCGAATCGCGTCATGAGATCGACCGTTCAGTAGAGCGCTTCATATCCCGGTTCCCCTCGGGGTGTTAGCTCATCCTTGGTCGTTCCTGCATGATACGTCATGCTCATTCCGATAGGCCACCTCATGGAATGAACATTTCAATTCTTTCGATAGTTTTAAATTTGATGGGTCTCTTTATCTGAGACTCTTCTCAACATCGCAAATATAAAAAACCAAATATTATGCTTTCGAAGAAAATCGAGAATGCCCTTAATGAGCAAATCAACACCGAAATGTGGTCGGCTTATCTTTATCTCTCAATGTCGCTTGATCTTGACAACAAGGGCAGAAAGGGTATCGCAAACTGGTTTAAGGTTCAATTTCAGGAGGAACAAGCCCATGCTCTCGCCCTGATCGACTACCTGCAGGCTCGCAGTGGGCGTGTGGAACTCAAACCCATCGCAGGAGTGCCTACTACCTGGAATTCCGTGCGTGAAATCTTCAACGAGACTCTCGAACATGAGCGTAAGATTTCAGGTATGATCAATGCCCTCTATTCTATGGCTGAGGAAGAGCATGACTATGCAACTCGTCAGAAACTCAATACTTTCATCGCAGAGCAGGTGGAGGAAGAGGAGACTGTGGTCAACATTCTCGACGACCTCACACTCGTAGGCGAAGATGGAGTCGGCATATTCCAGCTCGACCGTGAACTCGGACAACGTCAATTTGTCGCTCCCCAGCTCTAACCATCAGCATTTAAGGCGAATCTAATAAAGGAGGCCATGCACCGATGCATGGCCTCCTTTTATTTTCATATTTATTTCTCTTCTCTCATCTATTTCTCTTCTTTCCGTCGTTCCTTACGGCGCGGATTGGCTGGAAACCATCCCCTGCACACACGCTCGCGCTGTT
The DNA here is from genome assembly GCA_014800525.1 of Bacteroidales bacterium. Lineage (GTDB taxonomy): Bacteria > Bacteroidota > Bacteroidia > Bacteroidales > Muribaculaceae > Lepagella. Next base: position 78,121 of record JAAVFV010000018.1, read on the forward strand.
CCTTGACCTCGAGAATCGACCAGAACCAGGAAAACGCCGTGACCCCTGTAAGTAACATTTCTCTTCTTTCCGTCGTTCCTTACGGCGCGGATTGGCCGGAAACCATCCCTTGCGCACACGCTCGCGCTGTTCCTTAACCTCAAGAATCGACCAGAAACAGGAAAACGCCGTGACCCCTGTAAGTAACGACACTACCCCCGAACTGAGTACAGACCATACCATCATCGCTACTCCGCCAATGGCAAAAAGCAGATTACATTTCTGGCCCATATAGTATTCCCCCTTGATTACCAACGGATGAAAAATTCCAATAATCAGGAAAGTGGCCAGGCCAATACCAAGACCTTCAAAATTCAGAGTACCGAGCATTTATAATTGAGTTATTATATGAATATGGATTGCTTTTCCTTCTATTGAACGTATGGATTCTCCCTTTATTTTCAAGGTTATAACAAGAATCTCCCAATTATATTGCACCCTTATCTAACTATTTCCAATCTACGATTGTTTTAAAACCAGAAATTACTGATAAAAAACTCCACTATGAAAAAGACACTAATCCTTCTCGGAGCCATGCTTGCCGGTGCGGCAGCTTCTCAGGCACAGGTGAATATCCCTTATACTGAAATTCCATATGAGGTTCATTACCATTGGGGACTTATCGACCTGAATATCGCCACAGGTCGCGTAACGATGTCGACCGACGGCCAGCAGTTTAACGCCACCCTCGATGGCAGCAGTATTCCATGGGAAGGACGTATCTTCTGCATCTCAGATCAGCTGCAGGCCACGATGACCCCTACATCGGGGCTGAGCCATGAGACCGTGACATATGAGAATGGATGGTATCGTAAGCCTCTGGTAGCCGAATATCGTTCGGGCACATACGATGCTAATAATCCCGCGAATTATAAAAATATCAAGGGCGAAGGTGACCTCAACGCCGACGGTAGCACCATGGAAGCAGTGACCGTGACGGCCGATATGCTCGGAATGTTCTATTATTTCCGCGAAATTGATTTTGAATCAATGGCACCCGGAAGTTCGATCACAATTCCTATCACAGTAGAGGGCGGCTATGATCAGTCGGTAGTGGTGACCTACAATGGAAAGTCATCCTATTCCGTCGGCGGCAACACATTCCCCACCTATTCCACTTCATTTGAATACAGCTATCGTGGCGCCATGAGCGGCTATCCGGTTCAGGCACAAGTATCGGTAAGCAACCGTATTCCTTTGCTTCTGAGCGCAAATCTACCGGTAGGCCATATCGAAATGATTCATAATCCCTATTGATAATCAATGGATTGATTGATAATCAATGGATTGCGATATCGACCGCTAAAAAAGTTCCGGAGCAATGAGATTTTTTTCATTGCTCCGGAACTTTTTTTCAAAACCATGTGTTATAAGTATGTAAATCGTTTCATGATGTTAGGTTAGTTAGTTAAGTATTATGGAAAACACGCGAACGCGGCGAGTCGGGAGACCCGCCGCGTTCGCGTTGTATACCACTGAATTCCCCGTCTCCCCCGGTCGGAAATGGCCGGAAAACAAAATAAACCCCGAATATCACCGGATTTCCATAAAAAATCACTAACTTTGAAAGATTTTAGGAATTGCCCCATCGGTTTTATCCCTGAGGGGCAATATTCTTCTTTAAGCAACGGAGCAAAGGCCGCGAGGCCCACGCTCTTATGATTTTACAATCTTATTCGGAAACTTTACAAAATGAACATCAACGACATCACTGTCAAGTTTGCCGAGCCCGAAGATGCTAAGCATGCCGAGTTGATCGTCCGCCTCATCTACGAGTCGGCACTCCAGCGTGGAACCGGTATCGCTAAACGTTCCCCTGAATACATCGCTAATAAGATTAACGGCGGGAAAAGCGTGGTCGCTCTTCATGGCGACCGTCTGGTCGGGTTCAGCTACATTGAGAGCTGGGGTCATGGAGATTTTGTTGCAACATCCGGTCTGATTGTCGACCCAGAATATCGCCATCTTGGCCTTGCCGGCGCCATCAAGGCGAAAACTTTCGAGCTGGCTCGACTCAGATTTCCCTTTGCGAAAATCTTCTCCATCACCACCTCTCTCCCTGTTATGAAGCTTAATTCCCGTATGGGTTACATCCCGGTGACCTTCTCCGAGCTCACCGACGATGAGGAATTCTGGCGCGGTTGCGAAGGATGCCGAAACTATGACATCCTCCAGCGTAACAACCGACGTATGTGCCTCTGCACAGGTATGCTCTTCGATCCTAAACAGCCTATCGCTCCCGAAGACCGCCCCAACCCATATATGATGCTCCTCAAAAATACTTTCAAGAAGATTTTCCACCTCAAGAGAAAATAATCTCCTGAGACACCTAAGAAGAGAAATAAGAATGTCTACAGATAATAAGAAAAAGAAGGTGTTGCTCGCCTTCTCCGGAGGTCTCGACACCTCTTTCGCAGTGAAATATCTCTCCGAAGACCTCGGTTATGAGGTGCATACAGCGATCGCAAATACAGGCGGTTTCTCCCCCGAGGAACTCGCCGTGATCGAAGAAAAGGCCAAACGCCTCGGCGCCGCATCCCACACCACTCTCGATATCACCCAGGAATACTACGACAAGAGTATCCGATATATGATCGCCGGAAATGTGCTCCGAAACGGCACATACCCCATCTCCGTATCTTCAGAGCGTATCTTTCAGGCAATCGCCACTATCGAACACGCCAAGAAAATCGGAGCCGATGCAATCGCCCATGGCTCCACAGGTGCAGGTAACGACCAGGTACGTTTTGACCTCACTTTCCAGATTCTCGCCCCTGAAATTGAAATCATCACTCCTACCCGCGACCTTACCCTTACCCGCGAATATGAAATCGACTATCTAAAGAAGCATGGTTATGAGGCCGATTTCAAGAAGATGGAATATTCCATCAACAAGGGTCTCTGGGGCACATCCGTAGGCGGAAAGGAAACACTCCATTCCGAGCAGACTCTTCCCGATGAGGCTTATCCCTCTCAGGTCACTGCCACAGAGCCGGAGCGTCTCACAATCTCTTTCCGCGAAGGCGAGATTTCTGCCGTAAACGGTAAGGAATATTCCGATAAGGTGGAGGCCATCCGCGAAGTGGAGCGTATCGGTTCCCGCTTCGGTATCGGCCGCGATATGCACATCGGCGATACCATCATCGGAATCAAGGGCCGTGTAGGCTTCGAGGCTGCAGGCCCGATCCTCATAATTGCCGCCCACAAGATGCTCGAAAAACACACCCTCACCAAATGGCAGCAGTATTGGAAAGATCAGGTCGGCACATGGTATGGTATGTTCCTCCACGAAGCGCAGTATCTTGAGCCTGTGATGCGCGACATCGAGAAGATGCTCGAAAGCTCTCAGCGTAACGTCACCGGTACTGTGGAGATCATCCTTCGTCCGCTTTCATATACTCTCGTGGGTGTGGATTCCCCCTTCGACCTGATGAAGACCGACTTCGGTGAATATGGCGAGGTGAATAAGGCATGGACTGCCGATGATATCAAGGGATTCACCAAGATCCTGGGCAACCAGATGAAGATCTATCATAATAATCAGGTGAAAAACGGTAAGGCTGAATGATGGATACTTCAGCTGCAACCCCCGCAAAGAAAAAGGTAGGCGTGATCGGTGGCGCTGGCTATACAGCCGGTGAGCTCCTCCGCCTGCTGCTCAACCATCCGGAGGTGGAGATCGGTTTTATCCATTCCTCTTCCAATGCCGGAAAGAGAATTGATTCGGTCCATACAGGCCTTCTGGGAGAGACCGATCTTCTATTCTCCGATTCTCATCCGCTTGAGGATATTGATATTCTTTTCCTTTGCTCGGCTCATGGACAGAGCCGAGTATTCTGGGAAGAAAACAATATGCCCGAGGGTCTGAAGGTGATTGATCTGGCGCAGGACTTCCGCGATGAGAGCAACGGATATGTATACGGGCTCCCCGAAACCAACCGCCAACGTATTCTCTCGGCCGATAAGATAGCCAACCCGGGATGTTTCGCCACAGCCATACAGCTGGCGTTACTTCCGATGGCAGCCTCCGGTCGCCTGCAGGGAGATATCAATGTCGTAGCTTTGACCGGCTCTACCGGTGCCGGAGTAAAACCCGGAGCCACCACCCATTTCAGCTGGCGCACGGATAATATCTCGGTCTATAAGCCCTTCACTCATCAGCATCTCGCCGAGATTGGCCGGACACTCGATAAACTCCAGCCCGATAATGATGCCCGCCTCACATTCATCCCTATGCGTGGAGATTTCGCCCGCGGAATCTTCGCCACCGTGACAATGAAGTGCGACCTCTCCGGAGAGGAAGTGGAGAAACTTTATCGCGATTTCTATGCTGATGCTCCATTCGTGGTGGTAAGTACGGAACCGATCAATCTTAAACAGGCTGTGAATACCAACAAGGCTGTGATTCATACCGATGTCCACGACGGGCGGTTGCTCATCACCTGTGCAGAAGACAATCTTCTCAAGGGAGCCTCCGGACAGGCGGTTCAGAATATGAATCTGATGATGGGGTGGCCCGAAACCACCGGCCTCCGCCTCAAGGCCTCAGCCTTCTAAATCATAATAGCCTTCCCCATCGGGGGAGGCTATCTTCAATTTCTATAATCAGCGCGAAGCTCCCTGATGGCCTCAATGCTCCTCCGCTTGTTAATCAGCGCGAAGCTCGTTCTGTGCAAGCCCTGAAAGGGATTGAAGCAGCAATAAAGCCCACAGGCCCAAAAGCTCCGGCCCTATATTAAATCCCCCTTAATTATAATAATGAAACTTTTCGACGTCTATTCTCTATATGATATCGAGCCTGTCCGCGGATCAGGCTCTTATGTATTTACCGCCGATGGCACTCCCTACCTCGATCTCTACGGCGGCCATGCCGTGATTTCAATCGGCCATGCCCATCCGCATTATGTGAAAGCAATCTCAGATCAGGTGGCAGCTCTCGGTTTTTATTCCAACTCCGTGCAGAATTCCATCCAGACCCGCCTGGCCGAGCGTCTCGGAAAAGCCTCCGGCTATAAAGATTATTCCCTCTTCCTTTGCAATTCAGGAGCAGAAGCCAATGAGAATGCCATAAAGGCAGCGTCGTTCGCCACCGGGCGCAGCCGTATCCTTGCCTTCGGCAAAGCATTCCACGGACGCACATCCGGTGCCGTGGCCGCTACCGACTATCCGGCAATGCGCGCCCCATTCAACACCACCGATCATGTCACATTCGTCCCCCTCAACGACATTGAGGCTGTGCGCCGCGAACTCGCTTCCCGTGAGTTTGCCGCTGTAATCATCGAGGGTATCCAGGGCGTATCAGGAATCCACGAACCCGATCCCGAATTCCTGCGTCAGGTGGCTGAGGAATGCAAAGCCACCGGCACACTCCTGATTCTCGATGAAATACAGTCGGGATATGGACGTTCGGGTAAATTCTTCGCTCATCAGCATGCCGGAGTCCGTCCCGATATCATCACATGTGCCAAAGGTATCGCCAATGGCTTCCCCTGCGCTGCCGTGCTTCTCTCCCCCGCAATCGAAGCCCGTAAAGGAATGCTCGGCACCACCTTCGGCGGAAACCATCTCGCCTGTGCTGCCGCAAATGCCGTGCTTGATGTGATGGAGGAGGAAAAGCTGGTGGAGAATGCCGCTGAAGTAGGCGAATATCTCATTAGCGAACTCCGCAAGATTCCTCAGCTCCAGAATGTCCGCGGCCGCGGTCTGATGATCGGATTCGAGGTTGAGGGCTTCACAGGTCCGGAGTTCCGCAAGAAATTGCTCTTCGAACAAAAGGTATTCACAGGCGGTGCCGGCGAATTCACTGTCCGTCTGCTCCCTTCCCTCGCGCTCTCACGCAAGGATGCCGATATTTTCCTTTCTCGTCTCCGCAACGCCCTTGAGGCATAAGTTAGGCTCTTGAGACATAATCTTATTTTTTATGAAGAAATTCACTTCCGTCGCCGATATCGGCGATCTCAAGATAGCGCTTGCTGAGGCGGCGCTTGTAAAGAACGACCGTTTCGCTTTTCAGGAGCTGGGTAAAAACAAGACCCTGCTCATGATATTCTTCAATTCTTCTCTCCGCACTCGCCTCTCCACCCAGAAGGCTGCCATGAATCTGGGTATGAATGTAATCGTGCTTGATGTGAATCAGGGTGCATGGAAACTCGAGACAGAGCGCGGCGTAATCATGGACGGTGATAAGGCCGAACATCTCCTGGAGGCTATCCCGGTAATGGCTTCTTATTGTGATATCATCGGTGTGCGGTCGTTTGCCGGACTGGTGAATAAGAAGGATGATTATGAGGAGAAGGTGATCGAACAGTTCATACGCTATTCCGGACGTCCTGTGTTCAGTATGGAGGCCGCTACCCGCCATCCTCTCCAGAGCTTTGCCGATCTTATCACTATCGAAGAGTATAAGACCAAGGAGCGTCCGAAGGTGGTGATGACCTGGGCTCCTCATCCAAAAGCCCTTCCCCAGGCTGTGCCCAATTCTTTTGCGGAATGGATGAATGCTACGGATTATGATTTTGTAATCACTCATCCCGAGGGCTATGAGCTCGATCCTAAGTTTGTAGGGAATGCCCGTGTGGAATACGACCAGCGCAAGGCTTTCGAGGGAGCCGATTTCATCTACGCCAAGAATTGGAGTGCATATGCCGATCCCAATTATGGAAAGGTGCTGTCCACAGATCGCGATTGGACGGTAGATACTGAGAAGATGGCTCTTACAGACAATGCTTTCTTTATGCATTGTCTTCCGGTGCGCCGCAATATGATCGTTACAGATGATGTGATCGAATCCGAGCGCAGTATAGTGATTCCGGAGGCGGCCAACCGCGAGATTTCGGCTCAGACCGTATTGAAACGTATGCTTGAGGCCCTTTGAGATTCCATCTAATAAAGAATGTAACGACAGTTTCTGAAGAAGGTAACGACAACTTCGTTTAACATTCGTAAATAAGTTTAGACAACTTCAATGGTAAATGTAATAAAAATAGGCGGCAATGTGATTGATAATCCGGAGGCGCTCGCCGATTTTCTGAAGCGCTTCGTTGCCCTTGAGGGGCCGAAGGTGCTGGTGCATGGCGGCGGTAAGGAAGCGACACGCATGAGCCGTTCCATGGGTATCGAGGCCAAGATGGTCGATGGACGCCGCGTCACCGATCGCGAGACTCTCGATATCGTTACCATGGTCTATGCCGGTCTGATCAACAAACGTATTGTCAGCGGTCTGCAGGCCTTGGGTTGTGATGCTGTCGGGCTCACCGGAGCCGATGGCAATTCGATTCCGGCCACACGTCGTTCGCCGGAACCGATTGATTTCGGGTTCGTAGGTGATATAGACCCCGCTAAGGTGAATGCTTCCTTCATCGCTTCATTAATAGAGCAAGGGAAGGTTCCGGTGTTCTGTGCGATATGCCACGACGGCAATGGCTCGCTTCTTAACTGTAATGCTGATTCCGTGGCTTCTGCCGTGGCCCGCGGACTGAGCGCAGTGACTCCTACCCGTCTCTCCTTCTGCTTCGAGAAACCCGGAGTGCTGATGGATGTCGATGATGACACCTCCGTGATTCCTTTGATCACCCCTGAGATTTTCTCCGACCTCAAGGAGCGCGGTGTGGTGGATAAAGGGATGCTTCCAAAACTACAGAATTCTCTGGCGGCCGCCGAGGCCGGTGTTGCGGAGGTAAGAATCTGTCGCGCCGAAGATCTCGGCACTGAGTCGGGCACTTCAATCCGTCTGCACAAATGAGCCGCCGCGACGAAATACCATTCGGTATCCTTCCTGGCGAGAAAGGTTCCGGTGTGAGATATGAGAAGCATCATCGTCTCGATGCTGCTGTCGAACTCCTCCGGCGTCTCATCGCCACTCCCTCCCCATCTCGCGAAGAGAATGCCACTGCCGACATATGGGAAGAGTGGCTTCGCATTCAGGGGGTGGAGAATGTGTCGCGAATACATAATAATGTCTTCGCAGTGGGGTGTTCCTATAGTCCGTTCCGGCCTACACTGATGCTCAATTCGCATCATGACACTGTGCGTCCCTCCGCTTCCTATACCCGCGATCCGTATAGTCCCGATATCGAGGGAGATCGCCTTTATGGTCTGGGAAGTAATGATGCCGGAGCTTCGGGAGTGGCCTTAGCCTCCACATTCATCTCTCTCCGGAAACGCACCGACCTTCCATTCAATCTTCTTTTGGCCATTACGGCGGCTGAGGAAGTGATGGGCGAACAGGGTATGCGCGCTTTTCTGCCTCATCTCCAGCAGATGGGGCTTACGCCGGATATGGTGATTGTCGGCGAGCCTACAGGAATGAGGGCCGCTCTGGGCGAACGAGGCCTGCTCGTATTCGATGCTGAAGTGGAAGGGAAAGCAGGTCATGCCGCCCGTGAGGAGGGAATCAATGCCATTTACCGCGCCATTGAGGATATCGAGCGTCTCCGCTCCTGGCATGAGCCGGAGCCGAGCGCACTTCTGGGGCCTATCAAGGTGAGCGTCACTATGATTGAGGCCGGAACTCAGCATAATGTGGTCCCGGCGAGATGTAAATATGTGGTCGATGTCCGCACCACAGATGCTTTCTCAAATGAAGAGACTGTCCAACTCCTGCAGAAAGCAGTGAAATGGAGTCGTCTCACTCCCCGTTCCACTCGTGTCCATGCCTCTGCCATATCCGAGGAGCATCCGCTCGTGATGGCAGCTCTTGATATGGGGCTTCCGACATTCGTCTCCCCCACCACATCAGATATGGCCCTGATGCATGGTATTGATTCGATGAAGATAGGCCCCGGAGATTCGGCCCGCTCGCATACGGCCGATGAATATATCTGCCTGAGCGAGATCAATGAGGCCCTGTGGCTATATCCGCGTCTGATCGAGACCGCAGCAGGCTTCATCGAGCTCCATCCTCCGGTGTTTGAAATCTGATATTGAGACTTGGCCATGATTCACGGATGCTGAGTCAATGGTGTAGTTCTCCCTTAAAAAAGAAAATTAAGTAGCTACTTATGTCACGTCAATTATGGAATAAAGGGTTTCAACCCGATGAAATGATAGAACGTTTCACGGTCGGCCAGGACCGTGAGCTCGATCTCCGTCTGGCACGTTATGATGTCCAGGGCTCTCTGGCTCATATCCGTATGCTCTGCAGTATCGGCCTTCTCACTCAGGAGGAACTCGATCTGCTCGTGCCCGCTCTGGAGGATATCCTTGCCGATATTGAGAAGGGCGAGTTTGTGATTGAGGATGGTGTGGAGGATGTCCATTCGCAAGTGGAGTTTCTTCTCACCAACCGTCTCGGCGATGTCGGTAAGAAGATACATTCCGGCCGCTCGCGCAACGATCAGGTGCTCGTGGATCTCAAACTCTTCTTCCGCGATGAGTTGGTGACGATCTCTAATGCGGTGCAGAGCCTGTTCGATCGCCTCATTTCTCTTTCCGAGGAGCACAAGGATAAACTGATGCCGGGATATACCCATCTTCAGGTGGCGATGCCCAGCTCATTGGGTCTATGGTTCGGTGCATATGCCGAGTCGCTCACAGACGATATGCAGCTCCTTGTGGCAGCTTATAACATTGCCAATCAGAATCCTCTCGGATCGGCTGCCGGTTATGGTTCATCATTCCCCCTCGATCGGGAGATGACCACCGAACTCCTTGGTTTTGCCAATCCCCATTATAATGTGGTGGCCGCTCAGATGAGCCGTGGAAAGACTGAGCGGGCTGTGGCTGTGGCTGTGGCCGCAATTGCAGCCACTCTGGGTCATCTTGCCATGGATGTCTGCATGTGGATGTGTAATAACTTCGCTTTTGTATCTTTCCCCGATGAGCTGACCACCGGCTCGAGCATCATGCCTCATAAGAAGAATCCCGATGTATTCGAGATCATGCGCGGTAAATGCAATCGTCTCCAGGCTCTCCCCAACGAACTTGCATTGCTCACAGCCAATCTCCCGCTCGGTTATAACCGTGATCTTCAGTTGATGAAAGATATCGTGTTCCCTGCCACTACCGAGCTCATCGACTGCCTGCAGATGGCCACCTACATGCTCGGCGAGATTCGCGTTAAGGATAATATTCTGGATGATCCGCGTTACGATTATATCTTCACTGTAGAGGATGTCAACCGTCTGGTATTGGAAGGGATGCCCTTCCGTGATGCCTACCGTACAGTCGGTATGGCCGTTCAGGAAGGACGTTACAAACCGACCCGGAGCGTCAACCACACCCATCTCGGCTCCATCGGCAATCCCGCCAACGAGCAGATAACCGCCAAAATGGAGCGACTCCGCCAGCATCTCCGCTAATCATGAGGCAGATTCTAAGCCGGGCAGATTCTAAGCCGGGCAGATTGCAAGCCGGAGCTAATAAATAAAGATTGGCAGATGCCAATCTTTATTTATTTCCGGGGATTTAATCCTCCCTTCAGCGCGAAGCCGTTTCCGTCCCGACTCTGTCGGTGGCCTGAAGCCCCTCACCTCCCGTCGGCGCGAAGCCGTTTCCGTCCCGACTCTGTCGGTGGCCTTAGGGCCGTCGCCTCCCTTCAGCGCGAAGCCGTTTCCGTCCCGACTCTGTCGGTCCTTACCAATAATCCCAATATTATGTCTCATTCCAGAAAAAGAATATTCGCAGGTCAGAGATGTCCCGGCCATGACTATTACTCCAGATGCATCTATCATATCGTTTTAAACAAAGCCCTTGGAATTCCGGATTTCTCATCCATATCCGGGATTCCCGGTAATAGGCAATGGCCCCCACATATCAATCTCTCACCATGGGGAGAAGCCATCGCCTCTGCCTTATCTAATATAAAAAATCATTATCCCTTCACCTCAATCCTCCGAAGAGCGATCATGCCCGATCATGTTCACTTCGCGATTTTTATAAAAGAAGAAACTGACATTCATTTAGGCACAATCATTAAAGATTTAAAAATAGAGTGTTCAGAGAATATGAAAGATCTTATAACCGATCGATCTATCCAAATACCATCCCTATCTGATACCGATTCACTCCTCCCCTTTATTCCGGGATACAATGACACTTTCCTTTCCGGAAAAAACCAGCTTTCCCGAATGCTTAATTATATCAGTGATAATCCCCGACGTTATCTTATTCGCCGTGATGAACCGGGTTGGTTTCGAAAATTCATCATCTCCGATGGTGATATCTCCTTGAATGCTTATGGCAATTGGGATTTACTGGAGGAAGCCATACTGGAGCCTGTAAAAATCAGCCGTAAATATACTTTAGAGGAAACCATATTCCACAAACGTAAATGGCTACAGACAATCCGTAACGATGGAGTATTGGTATCTCCATTCATTAATCCGGAAGAAAAGAAAGTGCGCGATTGGACGCTTCAGAATGGAGGTGCTGTCATTCTTATTATTCCCACCGCTTTTGAAGAACGGTATAAACCGCAAGGCCAATATTTCGATGCCTGTGCAGAAGGGAGATTACTGATTATATCGGATCCTGATGACAATTTTGTCGGCACCCGTCAATTTGAATCCTATACACCCTCCCGTCAAACCTGCCTTCGGCTAAATCAACTCGCCGAATCCATTGCCTATGGGGCATTTCATCGGTTTTAATCTGCACCCTATGGCCTATAGCTTGAACTATAGATTTAATCACCAACCTGGGATATAGATTTAATCACCAGCCCGGAATATAGATTTAATCACCGACAGAGTCGGAACGGAAACGGCTTCGCGNNATNNCAATCTCTATTTGNATTTCAATCTCNATTTGGATTTAATCAGCATCCATATCGGNTTTAATCGGCGCGAAGCCGTTTCCGTCCCGACTCTGTCGGTGGTCTGAGGCCCGTCGCCTCCCTTCNGCGCGAAGCCGTTTCCGTCCCGACTCTGTCGGTGGCCTGAAGCCCCTCGCCTCCNNTCAGCGCGAAGCCGTTTCCGTCCCGACTCTGTCGGTGGCCCATCCGGGGATATGCCCGTAAATAAAGAGACAGCCCGCGCAAAATTGCGCGGGCTGCTTCTTTATTTAGGTNTGTAGGGGAATCAATAGGCTTTGCGGGCAGTGGTGGTGCGACCGTCGGCATAACGTGTCACTACCACATATACCGCACCCGGCACACAGTCGGCAGCATTGATGCGAAGACCTGTCGTAGTGTATACCTCCACAGATACAACATCCGATGCCTCCACGGAGTCAATACCGGTGGCCTTTGCATCAGCTTTGAANGTAANGGTGCGAGTGGCCTCGCCGGCAGTGGCTGTGAGTGTGAGATCTCCTGTGTAGTTCTCTTTCCAGTAACCCTCTTTCTCAATATCTCCGAAGCCAACAACCGGAGTGGAGGCAGTCCATTCCAGGCCCTCCGGCATTCCGACATGGAAGTAGCCGGTGATGACTCCTGCGGCCATATCGGATTCAGAGAGGATCACGCGTGCCGCATTCACCTTGGCAACGTCGGGAGCAAATCCGGAAATCATCGGATAGGTGTAGCGGTCGCCGTTGTTCCAGCCCTCGCCCATCTTGAGAGCGGCGAGCTCGGCCTCTGTCATTGCAGTGCCCGCGATATCATTCTTCAGCTTGGCATCGATATAATAGCAGTCGGTGATGGTATTGGCATCGTTCCAGACCTTGCCATTATTAGTGAGGCTTACACCCACAATCGAACCACATGTATCTGCCGGAGCCTCAATTGCTCCTGCATTATAACATGAAGTGAAGTTAGTGGCTCCCTTAGCCGGAACACCGACAAGACCACCTACCTGACACTTACCGGCAACCGTACCCATATTGTAGCAGCGGATGATAGTAGCGCTCGAAGAACCACCCAGACCACCGGCACCGTAACCATCGGTAAGATTACCGTTTGCGGCAGCCACAGGATCGATAGTGATCTCAACGCGACCGGCATTGAAACAGTCTTCCACAGTGGCTTTCGTACCATTCCAACCCCAGAGACCGCCGGCNCGGTTCTTAGCAGAGGAAATGGTGCCGACATTGTAGCAGCGAACCAGTTTAGCCGAAGCCGAACCGAGGTTAGCTGTAATACCACCCAGACCGAAGCCACCGGTGATCTCGCCCTCATTCCAGCAATCAGTGATTGTGGTATAGTTGTGAGTATAGGCGATGATACCACCGCCCTGATTACCGGCAGCATCCACCTTTCCGGTATTGTAACAGTTGGTGATTGTCATCGGAAGAGCCTCAGTAGGTGCCACCTTGTAATAACCAATCAGACCAGCAGCATATGTCTGCTTGGCCGACTGAGTGATATTACCCGTATTATAACAGTTGGTAACCTGCGTTCCGGGAGTGAAATGAGCGGCCAGACCTGCAATACAAGTCGATGACTTGGAAGCGGTAACNTTTGATGTGATATTACCTGTATTATAGCAATCGGTCAAAATCAGCGGATTAGGAACAGTGGCAGAAGCATTNACAAATGCAATCAGGCCTCCTATTTGCCAACCGGCCTCGATATCAGCCTCATTCCAGCAACCGGTCATACGCATGCCCTCCGGAATTGAGGAATCACTGTTGGCCGTACCNACAAGACCTCCGACACCATACATTGTGGCNGGGGTCTTGAATGTGAATGTTCCCTTGTTGTAGCAGTCGGTGAATACATTCGGACCAGAAGCACCCACCAGACCACCGATGCTCTGCTGTGTGGAAGTGGATGTACCTGCATAGNTGCTCACAATCTGACCCTCATTACCGCAGGCAGTGAATGTGACACCACCCTCGGCCTGAGCTGCCAGACCGCCGACATATGTGGTCGGAGCAAGAATCTTACCCTTATTGACAACCTTCTCCATTACAGCACCCTTGTAGAGCGTACCGAATGCAGAAGCNCCCGACCCGCTGGTGAGGGTCACATTCATTTCGCTTGTCACATTAGAGATTGTGCCATATACCTTAGCTGTGACACCACCCACATTTGCTTTGGCGGATGTNACACTACCCTTGAATGTAAGATTCTTGATCACACCTGTGGTTCCTACCTTACAGATAGGTGCCTGATAGGTGTCAACGGGAGTGTATTCAATTCCGGAGATNGTGTGGTTATCGCCATCAAGAGTACCGAGCAGGAAGTCGACAGCATTAACGAACAGAGGCTGGAAATTCTTATTAAATTCGATATCAGCCGACACCTTAAGGAATTTTCCTTCGAAGCCTTCGCTGACTGAATTGATGAAGTTGGCAAGATTATTCCAGTCGGTTGCATTAGAAATCAGATAAGGCTCTGCCTCGGTTCCCTTACCCTGAAGGGGCACGGCGGGAGTGCGGCGGATATCGAACGGACGGGTGAAGGCAGCGGTAGAGCCGGTTACGACAGCCTCAACCACAGTGNTTACCGGAGCACCGGTCTTCACCGTATTGCCATCAATAGTAAAGTATGTGGTCGGGTCTACTGTCCATTTGTCAGCCCCGGAGAGTGTGGCATCGGCAGTCATATCGCCTGTGGTCACTCCCTCGGGGAGAGTCAGCAGCATCTTGCGGGCGGCCTGGAGTTTAGGCTCGTCAGCGAACAGCTTAAGCACAGGATACATTCCCTTGTCAAACTGCCAGAATGCCGGATCCAGNCCNTCAATGGCTGNGCCGGAAGTAAGAGCGGAAGTAGTCATTCCTACCGCACCCTCATAAGGCTGATTAGCTACAGCACCATAAGGAACAATCTGCTCATCGAAGAAGGCAACCACTGTACCGGTGGTGACTGTGGCGGTGCCGGCGTTCAGACCGCCGACCGCACCGATACCGGCCTTGTTATCACAACGGACCGTACCGATATTGAGTGCGCCCAACACATCATTCATTGCGCGCGGATTAGCTGTGGTGACCTTAGTGAGGTTNCCGACAATACCACCNACAGCATTCTGACCGGTGACTGTGCCGACATTCATCACATTCTTTACCACACCCTGAGCCATNACCGGAACAACACCACCGACTGTGTTATAGGAGCCATCCTTACCGAAGTTAGCCCATCTAACCACCGACACGTTACCNGCATTGGCACAGTTCTCAACCACACCATCATTCTTACCGGCAACACCACCTGCAGTGTTATATCCCGAAGTCACATCTCCGGCATTGTAGCAGTTGGTGATTCGACCGGTAGCCTCATTCATACCGGCTATACCACCGACCCAGCAGCTCACACCCTTGATATCGGCATAGTTACGCACGCTATCGATAAGACCGTTATTTGATCCAACNGCCAGACCCACGGATGCCCATACCTCTTTGGCATCGCAATCGGCTGCAAAGTTGAGGTTGCGGAGCACTCCTTCAGCGTTCAGACGGCCGATGAAGCCCTTATAGGCCTCCGACTTCTCTGTGCCCGATGTGCTGGGCGTACCAAGCCAGTTGTTCGATTCGCTCGGAGCGGTCTTCCATACCAGACCTCCGATTTTCATGCGATGGATNGTATAGCCTTTTCCGTTATAGTTGCCGGCAAACTGGCTATGAGCGTCGGCCCCATCACTTGCCAGACCGATAAAGTCTTCACTATATTCCAGATCGATATCATTGGTCTGCTCAAAGTAGGTAGCGGGGAAATACTGCTTGTTGATCGTGGTGATCTGTGAGAGAACCTCCAGATCTTTCTTAGTGCTGATCAGATAGGGAGATTCCTGTGTTCCGAATCCCTCGAAGGGAACGGGAGCGATATTGAGTTCATAATAGAAGTTAGACTTTCCATTGATGAAGAAGAGGGTATCGATACCGAATTCCGTGCTGATCTTCAGCGAATCACCCACGATTTCAGCGAAATGGCCTTTCTTGGAAAGCTTGCCATTGACATAGAACATGAATTCNGTATTNCCCATCGGAGTGAGANGNACNGACTGNTTCACCTTATTCACAGAGCCNGTGGAATTGAANATNATCGCAGANGCCGACATCTGAGCTGCCTGAGTCTCGGCGAAGGTCTTCAGACGGGGATACTGATTGGCAGTGAACAACCATTTATCGGCAGAGAAACCCTTGAGACCTGCGGCANCAGTCATCTCGGCNGTNCTCAGACCGGTATANTGGCTTGAATTGTGGGTATACACCTGACGGTCGTAGTAGATATTCTCAGCCTTTGCGATTGCGCCTTCGTCAACCGTACCCAGAGTCTCCATACGTCCGGTCTCCTTGTTATACTGATANTCCTCTCCGCGCACNGTNGCAGCCACATAGAGGTTGGAGAAGCTGGAAGTGACAGTAGCACCGTTGTTGGCTTGTCCGGCTACATAACCTACNAGACCGCCGGTCTTACGTGAGAAGTTGGTGAATACATAACCNCGGAAGTAACAGTTGTCCATCGAACCACCCATNACCTGNCCGGCTACACCACCGGCCATTGAATAGGAACCATAACCTGTCACACTACCCACGGCAAAGGAGTTGGATAGGGAACCAGTCAACATACCTACCACACCACCGGCACGCACACCTACATTATCAGCAGGACGAATGTACTGGCCATCAAGCTGACCCATGAAATAGAGATTCGACCCTGTGCCATAGATTGAGCCCGCTACACCACCTAAAGAATAACCGGTTGCGGCAGAGCCACGCACTGTTGAATTGACTACATCCGAGTTGGTCAAGCTTTCATATACCTCACCGGTGATACCGCCTGTCCAGCCGGCATAGCCTATTACTGCAGTACCATCCACATGGAGGTTATCTCCCACATAGAGCGAACCGCAGACNGCACCGGTGGCCGCATTGGTATTGATGATTGTTCCGCCGGTAACATGTACATTCTCTACCTTACCACGGCTATAACCACAAAGCCCGGCTGTCCAGATACCTCCACCGGTCACGTTCGGATTCACAAGATTGATATTCTTGATCAACGATACCGTATCTGCCTGACCGAATAAACCGTTATAACCCTTACTTGGCTCATTCACAATCAGATTGGAGATTGTATGTCCCCCACCATCGAATGTGCCGGCAAACATACGGTAACCATCGGCTCCGATCGGAGTGAACTGATAAGTGCNCATGTCGATATCGTTCATGAGCTTGAAATGCTTATCCTTGTAGATTTTGTAATAATTGCCTACCTTATTCTCCGATGAGGCATTCACCTGCTCCGACATATAGACAAGGTCGGCGAGAGTGGAAATCTGATAAGGATCCGCTGCAGTGCCCTGACCTTTATAGCCGCTGACATTAAACTGCGGATACTCTATGTCGAGGGTAGTGGTCACCTTGGAGTTTTTCCAGGCCCCGAGAAGGACACGGCCATTGGTTCCGCTACTGAGCGCGGTCCATTTACCCCATGAAAGAGTATTCACCTTAGCTGAGGTAGCCTTGTCGACTATGATAGGATTGGAAAGACCCGAAATGCTGATCGAACCGTTATTATTCGTATATTCAGTATAGGCATAGGAATAGAACGGCGCTCCGTTCTGCGGATAATCCATCACGCTCTGGCCTGCAATCGAAGCCTCGAGAGCACTATTGAGCGACACGCTTACAGTCTGGCCATGATTACCGAAATTGAGAATCTCGACATTATTCATCTGAGGCTGCGATACCACGACATTATATGTGGTGACAGCGCCCGTACCATCGGCCGTGCAGGTCATAGTGCCGTTGGCACGTACTATCTCAGTGCTCCAACCGGCATACATGAATGCACCTGCGTCCTTTCCGCTCTTTACGAATACACCCCACCAGGTCGGAATCGTAATCGTGCCGTCGGCTGATACGGTTCCTGTGATTGCGGTATTATAGTTAGGTTTGCCATCACTACCGCAAAGAGCGAGCCACATAGAGCCATATGTGGTATGAACATAGAGTTCCTGAGCCGGAATGGTCAGCGTACCGGTGGCGGTATCAATCTTTCCTTTGGCAGTCACACCGGTCGACCAGAAGTTTTCGATAGCGATTGAGTCGGTTCCGGCAATGGTTTTCACCGTACATGATACGCCGTCATCGCCATTGGTGGTGGTCAGCGACCTGTAGGTCATTACGCCTTCACCGGCCACAGAAGCCGGAGAAACGGCACGGAATCCCTTGGGAATCTGAGCCAAGGGGTTGAACACGGTCTCAGGGGCGGTCGCTGTTACGTCGATAGCGGAGCGCTGCGGAATAGCCGGAGCATAAAGCTCAGCATTCACACTCTGCAGTGCCTTCGGAAGCGAAGCATGATACCATGCCTCTGCCGAACCCTGAGGAATCCCTGACGCGGCCATCACACCTGCACTGAGCAGACCGACAGCTGTAGCAATTGGTTTGAGTTGTTGCATGCGTTAAGTATTCTATGGATAGGTATCAAAAAGTAAAATATCCGCCCGGGGATGCTGATACCTTATTATACATCCGACAGGCGGCACTGACCAGACGGTCAGTAATACCGCTACAAATGTAAGAATAAAATTTGATATTTTTCAACATATTTTATTGGATGGAGCCTAATAATTTATCTGCAGCCTTCGAGATTGTATTTTTTCAAAATAATCATGCCCTATTCTCAAATTCTTCCTTAAAAACCTGCTGCCAGTCATGATAGTGAAATAACCCCGGGGCTTATCATTTGCGAGCCGGATTAAAGGGAATTTATCCCTCAGTCAAAATCCGGATGAGATCTAAATTCCCATCTCAGAATTAGGTCAAACGAATGCAATGTATTAACTTTGCAGAAAACTAACCAAAGTGGAGACAAAATACATTTTCGTCACCGGAGGAGTAGTATCGTCCCTGGGAAAGGGAATCATCTCCTCATCGCTTGCACGCCTGCTGCTTTCACGCGGTTATAGCGTTACTATCCAGAAGTTTGATCCCTATATCAACATCGATCCCGGCACGCTCAATCCCTATGAGCACGGAGAATGCTACGTAACCGTCGACGGCCATGAGGCCGACCTCGATCTCGGTCACTATGAGAGATTCACAAACATCCAGACCACACGCGCCAACAACGTCACCACCGGACGTATCTATCAGTCAGTAATCGATAAGGAGCGCCGCGGAGATTATCTCGGAAAGACCGTACAGATCATCCCCCACATCACAGATGAAATCAAGCGCAATGTCAAAGCGCTCGGCAATACCGGAAAATTTGATTTCGTCATCACAGAAATCGGCGGCACCGTGGGCGATATCGAGTCGACTCCTTTCCTGGAGGCTGTCAGACAGCTGAAATGGGAACTCGGCAAGAATGCGCTCTGCATCCATCTCACATATGTGCCCTTCCTGAAGGCCGCCAAAGAGCTTAAGACCAAACCGACCCAGCACTCTGTAAAGATGCTTCAGGCAGTCGGTATTCAGCCCGATATTCTCGTGCTCCGCACGGAGGTGGAGATTCCGGCCGGAATGCGCCGCAAGGTGGCACAATTCTGTAATGTCGATCCCCGCGCCGTGATCCAGAGTCTTGATGCGCCGTCAATCTATGAGGTTCCTCTGCTGATGCATGCTCAGGGTCTTGACGACATGGTGATCGAACTCACAGGCTCCGAAGTGCGCAGCCAGCATGCCGATCTCGAGGCCTGGAACAATTTCCTCCGTCGTCTCCGTGAGGCAAAGGAGGTGGTCAATATCGGATTGGTAGGAAAATATGTTGAGCTTCAGGATGCATATAAGTCAATATCGGAAGCTCTGCTTCAGGCGGCCACCTACTGCGACCGCAAGCTCAACCTGGTGTACATACATTCCGAGAAACTCACCGAAGCCGATGTCGATGAGAAACTCGCTCCGATGGATGGTGTCATCATTGCCCCCGGATTCGGTCAGCGCGGTATCGAAGGAAAATTTGTGGCCCTCAAATGGTGTCGCGAGCATAATATGCCGACATTCGGTATCTGCCTCGGCATGCAGTGTATGGTGATTGAATACGCCCGCGATGTGCTCGGTATGACTGATGCCAACTCCACAGAGATGGATCCCAAGACCACACATAATGTGATCGACCTTATGGATGAACAGAAATCCATCTCCAATATGGGAGGTACAATGCGTCTCGGGGCCTACGATTGCCGCCTTAAACCGGGATCGATTCCGGCCGAAGCATATGGAACAGAGATGGTGAAAGAACGTCATCGTCACCGTTTTGAATTCAACCATGAGTATCGCCGCGCCTTCGAGGAGGCCGGAATGAAATGTGTGGGTGAGAATCCGGAGACAGGTCTGGTGGAAGTGGTGCAGGTGCCGGAACTCGATTGGTTTGTCGGCACTCAGTATCATCCCGAATACAGCAGCACGGTGCTTTCTCCCAATCCCCTCTTCATTTCATTTATGAAGGCAGCCCTGAAACGCGCTGAGAAAAAAGAAAAATAAAAGAGCCTCCGGCTCCGTTACAAATAATAAGGCGGATGGACTCTCCGGAGCCCCTCCGCCTCTATTTCCCCGGCCCCCTCTCCCAAAGATTGCCGCGGCGCGGCGCTTGTTCCGTGCAAGCCCTAAAAGGGATTGAAATTGCTGTGGCTCTTTCCCAAAGATTGCCGCGGTGCGGAGCTTGTTCCGTGCAAGCCCTGAAAGGGATTGAAATTGCTGTGGTTCTTTCCTAAAGATTGCCGCGGCGCGGAGCTTGTTCCGTGCAAGCCCTGAAAGGGATTGAAGCAGTAAAGCCTAATATAATCCAAAAACAACGAAACAACCAATAACAACTCCTATCCTTCATGGACAAAAACATGCGTAATGGCTTCCTGGCCATGATCGTGGTGTTCCTGCTATTCATGTGGCTCAGTCCGAAGCCTAAGCAGGAGGCCGATAAGGCCACTACCGCCACTGAGGACACCAAGGCCCCCACGGCCCCGGATGCCCTCACTCCGACCGAGATGCAATGGCTCTCGCGCAATATGACAGCCAACGGCACTACCCGCCTNACCGGCGATTCCACCCGTGTCGTATCCCTCTCCCAGGGCGGTGTCAACCTTACACTCAACGGCGACTCCCTCTCCGGAACTGTGGCTGTCAACGGCCGCGACCTTGACTGGAATGATATCCGTCGTGCCGATCTTTCCAAAATGTCGCTCGCTGAGCAGCGTGAGGCCGTGGCGATTGTCCGCAATCTCTCCAATTCTATGGGCAAGATGGGGAAGTTCGCTCAGTTTGTCACAGGTTCTTCCCGGATNGTCAAGCTTGAGAACGATGTTCTTTCNCTCGATCTTGATTCAAAGTCGGGTTCAATCACTCGCGCCCAGCTTCGGAAATACGACACGGAATATTCCGCAGATGAAACCAAGAAGGTGAAGAATCCGGTCGTAATCTTCGAAGGCGACCATAATAAGTTTAATTTCAGCATTCCTCTCCCCCAGCCGGTGGAGACCTCGGAGCTTTACTTCACTCCGCAACAGGTGAACGATACCACGGTCCGCATGCTTCTCCAGCTTGCGCCGGATGCCTACTGGGGTCTGGAGTATACTCTCGCCAAGGGCGACAGCTATGTGGTCGGCGTGAAGGTGATCCAGAAGAATATGGCTCCCATCGTGATGTCCAACAACCGCAATCTCGGTTTCTCCTGGACTCAGCAGATCCATCGTCAGGAGAAAGGCCGAATGTTTGAGGAGCGTAATTCCGGAATCTATTATAAATTTGCCGGAGGCTCTGTGGAGCATCTCTCCGAATCTAAAAACGATTCCGAGGAGCGTCAGGCCAAGGTGAAGTGGATTGCTTTCAAGAATCAGTTCTTCTCATCGGTGATGATTGCCGACCGCAATTTCAATTCTGCTGATTTCCAATCAAATGTAATCAAGAATTCCGACTTCCTCAAGGATGTGTCGGCAGAAGCCACTGTGAATGATTACGACTGGAATNCAGAAAATCCGGCCTCATTCGATCTCTATATAGGCCCGAACCTCTATCCCCTCCTCTCAGATCTTGAGAAGAATCTCGATAAGGATGAGAATCTTCAGCTCACACGCCTCATTCCTCTGGGCTGGAGCATGTTCCGCTGGATCAATACCTTGATTGTGATTCCGGTGTTCAATTTCCTTGGCTCATGGATTTCCAATTATGGTATCATCATCCTTCTGCTCACCATCTTCATCAAGCTTATCCTCTTCCCGCTCACCTACAAGAGCTATCGTTCGCAGGCCGTGATGCGTGTGCTCTCACCCCGTATCAAGGCTATAAACGAGAAGTATCCCGGCANTCAGAATGCGATGGTGCGCCAGCAGAAAACTATGGCCCTCTATTCTCAGGCGGGAGCAAATCCGATGTCGGGCTGTCTGCCGTTACTGCTTCAGATGCCGATCCTGATCGCTATGTTCGCTTTCTTCCCCTCGGCAATAGAGCTCCGTGGCCAGAGCTTCCTCTGGGCTCACGACCTGGCTGCCCCGGATGCAATCATCTCCTGGAGCGGCAACATTCCTTTGATTACAGAATATTTCGGTAATCATATCTCCCTCTTCTGTCTTCTGATGACTGCCACCAACATCCTCTATACATACATCAATTCCCAGAGCCAATCATCGGCAGGNATGCCGGGCATGAAGGTGATGATGTATATCATGCCTCTGATGTTCCTGGTATTCTTCAATAACTATGCGGCAGGCCTCTCCTATTATTATTTCCTTTCACTGCTCATCACCATTATGCAGACCTACGCTTTCCGTCTTCTCATCAAGCCGGCCGATGTGGAACGCAAAATGGCTGAGAACGCCAAGAAACCTAAGAAGAAATCCGGTTTCATGGCCCGNCTCGAGGAAATGCAGCGCCAGCAGCAGGCCATGCTCCGCGAGCAGCAGAAGAAGCAGGGNAAGAAATAATTGAGATATGCGTCACCTTAGGATATACCGAACCATACTGGCGATTATTTTCTTCGCCGGAGCCGTGGCCTTTCTATGCATCGGTCCGGAGACATCTANGATGGGTGAGGTGGCATATCGTTCGCAGATTATTCTTTCGACAATCTCAGTTTCATTAGGAGCCACACTCGTGTGGCTCCTTCTTACATTTCTGCTGGGCCGCGTCTATTGCTCCACTGTCTGTCCGGTCGGCACAATCTCCGATTTCGTAGGCCGTATTGCANGTAAATTCCCAAACCATCGCCCTTACCGATGGAAAAACCCGGGACGAATCGGCGCCATCCTTCTGGTAGGCTACCTTCTTTCACTCCTCNTGGGGATGGGAGTAGTGGCAATGATGCTGGAACCATGGACATGGTTTCGNCAGGCTGCCGGAATTGTGCGACCCGAGGTTGTCCCGTCCGTATGGGAGGCGGTCGGGGCCGGAGCCGGTGCGGGAATTGCCGTTGGAATCGTAGTGCTGGTGGGGGTGGTGATCCTCTCCTCTCTCTCCGGTCGNGACTTCTGCACCGACTATTGTCCGCTCGGCACTGCCCTGGGAGCGATCTCAGCCCGGTCAGTGATGCATATCGAAATCAATCCCGATGCCTGCGACTGTTGTGGGAAATGTGAGGAAGTCTGCTCGGCGCATTGTATTCTGACTACGGAACGTGCCGTTGATAATGCACGCTGTCTGAGATGCTTCGATTGTCTGGCAGTCTGTCCGCGCGATGCCATACGCTACCGATGCTCGCGGCATATTCCCGGGACTCCCCTTTTCCTCAAATCAACATCCAATAAACCCTGCTGATNAAATCATGAAACAATATCTCCAGCTTTTAGATAAAATTCTCTNCACCGGTCATAAAAAAGAAGACCGCACCGGAACCGGTACGGTTTCAATATTCGGCCATCAGATGCGCTTNGACCTTGAGGAAGGATTCCCGTTGGTCACCACCAAGAAGGTNCATCTCAAGTCGATTATTCATGAGCTCCTGTGGTTTCTCAAGGGAGACACCAATGTGAAGTATCTCCAGGATAATGGAGTAAGAATCTGGAACGAATGGGCAGATCCCGACGGCTCATTGGGNCATATCTATGGGTATCAGTGGCGTTCNTGGCCGGCCTACGACGGCACATTCATCGACCAGATATCCGAAGTGGTGGAGACCATAAAGCATAATCCGGATTCTCGCCGGATTATTGTCAGCGCATGGAATGTGGCNGATCTCGGAAATATGAATCTTCCTCCGTGTCATGCTTTCTTTCAATTCTATGTTGCCGACGGACGCCTCTCCCTGCAGCTCTACCAGCGTTCCACCGACTGTTTCCTGGGTCTGCCCTTCAACATTGCCTCCTATGCTCTCCTCTGCATGATGATGGCACAGGTCTGCGGACTCCGGCCCGGCGAGTTTATCCATACTTCCGGAGATACGCATATCTACCTCAACCATCTCGACCAGGTCGGTCTGCAGCTCTCACGGGAGCCTCGTCCTCTCCCCCGGATGCATATAAATCCGGATGTCANGAGCATTTTCGACTTTAAATATGAAGACTTCCGCCTCGAAGGCTACGACCCCTATCCCCCGATCCGTGGTGAGGTAAGTGTGTAAGCCTTCATCCTTTATGGCAAAAAACTGAGNAGTATGAACTNNAGTTCATACTNCTCAGNTTTTTNGTANGAGTTCTCTTCAATGATTCCGTGTCAGACTGTAGAAGCCGATTCCGGCNGCGACTCCGACATTGAGTGAATCGACTCCCCGTTCCATCGGAATCATGACGGTGTAATCACACGCCTCTATCACACGCTCCGGTAAGCCGTCTCCTTCGGTTCCCATCACCAATGCCAGACGCTCCTCGGCCTGCAGGCGCGGATCATNCAGTCTTACAGAATCGCTTCTNAGCGCCATGGCGGCTGTGGCGACACCTAATTCCCGCAGTTCTTTCACAGGATTCTCACTCCATGCATAAGGAATCAGGAATACAGTCCCCATCGACACCCGCACGGCGCGNCGGTTAAGCGGNTCACAGCAGTCTCCCGACAATACCATTCCATCAATTCCCAAGGCGGCAGCCGAGCGGAAGATAGCACCTATATTTGTGGTGTCGCAGACGCCATGTAATACCCCGAGGCGCAGCCGTCCCGACCGGGTCAGTTCGCTCAGAGGCCGCGGCTCCGGCCTCCTCATGGCACATAGCACNCCTCGGGTCAGCGTATAGCCGGTAAGCCGCGAGAGAAGCTCTCGCGAGCCGGTGTAGACCGGTGTGTCGGGCCATGCCGAGAGAATATCGGCCGCATCCCCCTCAATGTGCTTACGCTCGCAAAGAAACGAGAGAGGCCGGTAGCCGGCCTCCAATGCGACACGGATCACCTTCGGACTCTCTGCGATAAACAATCCCTCCCCCGTCTCGAATCCCTGACGCAACTGGGCCTCCGTAAGACTTCCGTAGACTCTCACTCCGGGCTCTTCCAGACTATCTATTTCAATCACATTTCCCATATCCNTGCAAAGATAATAAATCCCGCGCATAGTCGGAATCCGAATNATATTTTGTAATTTTGTAAGTAAGTGTTCAAAATTAATTTATACTATATGCGAGCTTATTTTTGAGGCGATTTCAGTGCGGAATGAAGGAGAATACTTTCGTATTCGACTGAATGACAAGCTGAAAGCGGCCAAAAAGAAGCCGCATATAGTATAAAAGATAGATACCAATAATTCGAACCTTACTATCGTTTAATTTTGAATACTTACTTATTATTATGCGTGGTCTCATCTTCATCATATCAATCCTACTCTTGCTGCCGCTCCTCGATAGTTGCGGATACCGGGGTACTACCGTCTCAATTGACAATTTCGACTCGATTATCGCTGAAGTAAAACGTGATCATCCCGAAGAAGATTTTTCACATCTNTCTCTCGATGACGGCGAACCCACCTTCCCCGATGAAGAGACTGCTACAGAAGANCAACTTGCCGATACCCTTTCCCTTCCGGAAGTGCCCGGTTCACTTGGCCATATGAAAGTGATAGGAAAATATGCCGAGGTGTTCAATGATTCCAATTANCGNCAGTATCGTTATGCNGAGGCTCTCGGAATAGAGCCTATCCGTAGCCTTCGCGATGCCTATCACAGCCGCCGTCCCCTGATAGAGATTAAGACTAATCAGTATTATACGGTCGACCGTCTCACGCACTCCTATCCCTATCTTGTTCCCGAAGCCGCACGTCTCCTTACAGATATCGGACGCAGCTTCAACGACTCCCTGCGGGCACGTGGAGTGACAGGATGTCGGATCATTGTCACAAGCCTGCTGCGCACACCTCAGCTCGTGCGTCGTCTTCGTCGCGTAAATGTCAATTCCACAGATTCATCCACTCATCAGTTTGGCACCACGTTCGATATCACCTATTCGCGGTTTGATGATGTGGCGATCTCAAAGCGTGTCCCCCACGAACAGATGAAGCAGCTTTTAGCCACCATCCTTCTTGAGGAGCGCAACCGTGGCAACTGTCTCATCAAATATGAGCGTAAGACCCCCTGCTTCCACATCACCGCCACCCGCTGATCCTGTCCCCCCGGTTTACGATGGAGAGAAAGAGGAGCGTTTCAGTAAGACCCGATACTGACTCTGACACATAATAGTCTCCTCCACAGTTACAATGAACAATATGAGTCTGTTCTCTTAATGACAGATAATAAAATCAGGTAATGACAGATAATAAAATCAGGTAATGACAGATAATAAAATCAGGTAATGACAGATATAAAATCAAGCATATCGTCTATGTGACGATATGCCTGATTTTATATCTGATTTTATACTTTTANGCTCCGGAGTCAGGATTTGTCAGCNCCATCGAGGGCTTCGTATTTGGAGTGCTGGCTCTTGAATTCCGGCACGATACGCTTCATGCGTGCCACAATCTCCATATCGTCTGAGGCGGGGGCTGCGGATACCAGTTCCTCTATCATAGCCATCACGGCTTCATATTCATATTCCCTTACCTTGGCCACCATAATCTTGGGATGGAACGTCGGAAGGGTCATCTCCTTATCATTCAAGACCTCCTCGTAAAGCTTCTCACCATCGCGAAGACCTGTATATCTTATTTCCACATTCTTTGCCCCGCTAAGCTTTATCATCCGCTTGGCCAGATCGGCAATGCGTACAGGCTTACCCATATCAAACACATAGATCTCGCCTCCCTTACCCATTGTGCCGGCCTCAATCACAAGCTTACAGGCCTCCGGAATCAGCATGAAGAAACGGATGATATCAGGGTGAGTCACTGTGATCGGCCCTCCCTTGCGAATCTGTTCCTGGAAAATCGGAATCACAGAACCATTTGATCCCAGGACATTACCGAAGCGAGTGGTGACAAACTGTGTGTGACCCTCCAGAGTCCCATCCTTAATAGCCTTGTCAAGAGTCTGGACGTAAATCTCGCAGATACGCTTCGAACAACCCATCACATTGGTGGGATTGACAGCCTTATCTGTCGACACCATCACAAATTTCCGGGTGCCATACTTCACAGCCATATCGGCAATGATACGCGTTCCATCCACATTGTTGACCACGGCTTCATACGGATTATCCTCCATCATCGGCACATGTTTATAGGCGGCTGCATGAAACACGTATTCCGGACGATACTGCTCGAAAATACGTTCCATCATCTTCTTGTCGGCGATATCGGCCACAATAGTCTCGGCCTTAATGTCGGGCCATTGATTACGCATCATCAAGCGTATATCATGCATCGGGGTCTCGGCCTGGTCCACAAGAATAAGTTGCGAAGGATTGTAGGTGGCGATCTGGCGGACCATCTCCGAACCGATACTGCCGGCGGCACCTGTGATCATCACCACATTTCCCTCCAGCAATTCGGCAGCGGCCTGCATATCCACCTCGATTTTCTCGCGTGGCAGAAGGTCTTCTACATTGACGGGGTGCATATCCGCTATACTGAGATCAGATTTGCCGTCCCACTGGCGCGCACGTGGCATCACAAGCATCTTGATACCGTCTTCCGCCACGAGTTTATTTACCAATTCCTCCTTCGAACGCAATGCATCCATCACGAGCGGAGACACGATCAGCGTCCGCACGCCGTTCTTTTTCATCACAGCTCCCAGCGATTCGTTGAATGGATAGACCTTCAGACCCATCAGCATCATATGATCCATTCCGGCTTCATCATTCACGAAGCCTTCGAGTGTATAGGGAGAATGCTCATCGGAACGTATACTCTTGGCAAGCGCCACACCCCCGGTCTTCACGCCTAATATGAACACCTTCTCGCTATCAGGCCGCTTGTGGGTGGATTCAAAAATGGTTTTCACCCATACACGCATGGTCCACATGAAGGCGATCACCATGAGCCCCATGAGCACCAGATCGGCAAACCCGAAGGTCACAGCCCATTGAGGTGAGCCGAGGAAGATGGAGAGAATCAGGATCACACCTAAGGCAACTACCACCGCAGAGCCGACACGCAGAAGGTCGGAGAACGAACTATAGCGGATCACTCCATTATAGGTGTGGAAAATTCGGAAGGATATCATGAAGAAGATCAGGAACATGCAGAGCGTTACCATCAGATCTGTGAGCACATCCAGAGTATGAATGGAGCCATGATGGAGGGTATATGTTATTATACCGGCCAAGACAACAAAGAAGCAGTCAAGAAGAAGAATTGTCCAATATGGGAGTGCGCGGCGCGAAAAATACCATTTCGCTAATTCACGAATAGATTTCATGTCGTGGAATATAAGATTTAAGGATTGAGGAAATTAGCTGACAGTTACCTTATGTCGGTTATAAGAGCCGGCGCTTGGCTTTGTAATAGATGATATACACGCTTCTGAGATTGCGTTCTCACCCTCAGCTGATGAATTTAAACCCAACTCACCTGCGATGTGTCTTGTCATGATAATTCAATTTTTAGGAGAGATTCCCTTTCCCCTATCGAGAAAGGTCACGGCCATACCCTCCGTATTTCAATCTACGGAGGGTATGGGTATGCTCTTCGCAAAGGTAACAAAAAAATTCGATATAACATTAATATATCTTAAAAATGTGCCGGGAATATTAAGACTCCATCCGATAAAGGATTGAATTTCGACAGCCAAGAGAAGTTGGAACCGGATTTTAGACTCCATCCGATAAAAATTTTCTGATAAAGATTTGGAGGAATCAGAATTTTTGCCTAACTTTGCACTCGCAATGCCGATTAAGGCACTGGAGAGATGGCAGAGTGGTCGATCGCGGCGGTCTTGAAAACCGTTGAGGGTAACACCTCCGGGGGTTCGAATCCCTCTCTCTCCGCCAACAATCAAAGCGAATCCGCTGTAACCCATAAAGTTACAGCGGATTTAATTTATATTACATACAAATTTCCATGGCAGCAGCGGCTGCAATCGCTTGGGTATAAATGTATAAATATGAGTACGAATAAAAAAATATCATTGCTGACCTTATTGGGATTAATACTCCCTTTAGGTAATATTTGGGGACCATACATTATAAGAATTCATAATGATATACAATCATATCAATTTCGGGAAAACCTTGTTATTTTTGAATTCTTTTTGTCCTTGGTTGCCTTTATACTCGCAATTGCGTTTAGCTTAAAAGGTATTAATTCCGGCTTTAACCCGAATTTCTTTACCGTATCAGCATGTATAGTAGCCGTTCAGGATATTATCATCATCATTACGGCCTTTATGGCCCCTTTTTTAGCTCAGGGTAAGTTTCAGAAACAATAGACCGTAACAAAGCACGGTTTATTCTCTAACAAAAGAGATATTCTTTTACGAAAGCAAAAGGTAGAAAAAATTATTATTGCTGTTATTGCAACTATAAAATATTTCATATAACTAAACATAGAATAAAACGCTAAGCTTTAAATACACAACTATCCTACGGTAATTATTGGTTGTCCGAAGAATGTGGATAGCATCGCAAGGGTTGATATGGTAAAATTATGCTCTCCGCTAAGCCAACGGGTAATTTCGCTTGGACGTTTCCCTATGGCATCTGCAAATTGCTTCTTCGATAGCCCTTTTTCCTTCATGAGGAAGTCAAGGCGATTGGAAATCTGAAACGACAATCGAGCCTCTGCCCTCTCTTCCGGCGATATATCGTTCAGAAGTTCCCTTAGAGAAATCTTAGCTCTTTTCATATCTCAAATATACGATAAATATTTTACATAAATGCGAAATATCTCGTCCTGAAAAAATTGACTCTACAAAATCCAATCCGAATATCAAAAAAACATTAACGAAAACGGTAAACTGTTGAATAAAGAGCCACTGGAGCAGCTTCAACAGCTTAACTTCACCTCAAAAAGAGTTTTGGCATAGACATTTATTTCCAGAAGAACAAGAACGGTCAGGGACGTGGATATGGTTTGCACTCAAGTTTATGAAAATCCTATCATGCTTCAACGTCAACACCGACCGCCAAGAAAACTGCGAATGGGAAATCGGCAACCGTTCCCGATACGATGATATTGACCCAAAACAAGCTGGTACATGACTTTCAATATAGGCAACCTTTGTTGGATTAACTCAATTTAACAAAGTATATTGTTTCAAAAGAGCAAAACAAAAACTGTCTCGTCCTGAAAAAGATGACTCATTGAATACGTATTACGTATAGGCTTACAGGCGCGAATTTGGGTATGTGGGGACATTTTAGTAACTTTGCAGATGGTGTGTGGCCCACTGACCGCCACCTATCCCCGTGAACTATGGAGACAATCATTGAGAAAGTTGATCCATCGCTTATTATCAGCGAATTAACACCCGACCGTCTGCTGCGCCCCACCAATAAGGGCGACAATGAAATATATGTGGTCGACGCATTCAATGCACCCAATACCATGCGCGAAATCGGCCGCCTCCGCGAAATCGCTTTCCGCGATGCCGGTGGCGGTACGGGTAAGTCTTGCGATATCGATGAATTCGACACCATGGAACGTCCCTGCCGACAGATGATTGTCTGGAATCCTCAAGCCAAGGAAATTATCGGCGGATATAGATTTCTGCTCGGTGAAGACATGCATTTCACCGATGGAGTGCCCGATATCGCTATCTCCCATATGTTCCGCTTCTCAGAGCGTTTCCTTTCCGAATTCCTTCCTAAGACCATAGAGCTGGGACGATCGTTCGTGACTCTGGAATATCAGACCACCAAGGCCGGCCCCAAGGCTATCTATGCCCTCGATAATCTCTGGGACGGGCTGGGAGCCCTTACCGTGAAATATCCGCAGATTGAATATCTGTTAGGAAAATTCACGATGTATCCCTCATATGGAGCCTACCATCGTGACATTCTCTTAGGATTCCTCCATAAGCATTTCCCGGACCCGGATGAGCTGGTGCGTCCGATCACACCCCTCCCCTCACATGCCGATGATCCGGAGATACGGGCACTCTTCACCGGCTCGAATTTTAAGGAAGACCTCAAGATCCTTAACCATATCATACGCGAGGCAGGATCCAATATCCCGCCGTTGGTGAACGCCTACATGGCTCTCTCCCCTACCATGCGACTCTTCGGAACGGCAATCAACCATGAGTTTGGCGATGTGGAGGAGACGGGCATCTTCTTCAAGATTGATGAAATATTCGAGGAGAAGAAACACCGTCATGTCGATACCTACCACGGCCCCGTAAGCGATTACCGCACCCCAATACAACATAAACCCTTATGAAAAAAACCATCCTGATGCTGGGCGGCTCGCGCCGCGTTTCCCTGGCCGACCTCCTGGTGGAGAGTGGCCGGAAGTTTGATACCGATGTGAAGATCGTGGCTTACGAACTCAATCTCGAGGTGCCCATTGCTCTGAAAGGAGAGGTGGTGCGCGGTCTCAAATGGTCAGACCCGGATGTGGTGGAAGATATCGCGCGCGTCTGCGAGGAATTCAAGGTGGATATCATCCTGCCTTTTGTAAACGGGGCTGTCGAGGTGGCATCCCAGTGTAAGGAACGCATTCCGGGGGTATTCGTACCCGTGGCCGACTATAAGCTCACCTCCCGTCTCTTCGACAAAGTGGAAGCCTCACGCATCTTCAAGGATGCCGGATTCCCGATTCCGAAGACGTATACCGTGATCAATAACGTGATGCCGGCTATTGCCAAACCCCGTAAGGGCGGCTCGTCACGCGGAATCCAGATTTTCCATGATGTCGATGATCTCATGCATCTCGAAAATCTTGATTCGTATATCATCCAGGAGTATATCGCCCACAATAAGGAATATACGGTGGATTGCTATGTGGATGCTTCGGGGAAAATCCTTTGTACCGTCCCCCGCGAACGCCTTGAGGTATTAGGAGGAGAGGTGAACCGCACCCGTACATGCCATATCGATGCGATTATCGATCTCTCAAGAGAAGTGATAGAAAAATGCGGCCTCACCGGAGCTGTGACTCTACAGTTCCTCCATGATGAAGACCGCGACCGCTTCCTGCTCATGGAAGTGAATCCCCGTCTGGGTGGAGGCGTGATATGCTCCATATATGCCGGAGCACCTATCACTGACTATATCATCGGAGAATCATTGGGCAAGGAACTTACTGTATGCGATTCCTGGAGCTCTGATGTACTGATGTCGCGATATATGGAGGAAGCCATTTTCCATAACGGCAAGATTATCCGATAACCGCCGCTTCAAGATAAAGAGAGAGCCTGGAAAATTTTCCAGGCTCTCTCTTTATCTTGAATACACGAATTCTATCTTGGATACGCTACCTGTGCTGTATCAGACATTGAAGCGGAAATGCATGATATCGCCATCCTGCACCACATACTCCTTGCCCTCGACACCCATCTTACCGGCTTCCTTCACAGCAGCCTCAGATCCTAACGATACGTAATCATCATATTTGATCACCTCCGCACGGATAAAGCCCTTCTCAAAATCGGTGTGAATAATTCCGGCAGCCTGCGGGGCTTTTGTTCCGCGCATGAAGGTCCAGGCCCGCACCTCATCGGCTCCGGCCGTGAAATAGGTCTGAAGATCAAGAAGATTGTAAGCCGCACGAATCAGACGGTTGACACCGGATTCCTTCAAGCCGATTTCCTCAAGAAATTCCTGACGCTCCTCATACGTATCAAGTTCAGCGATCTCACTCTCCGTCTTGGCCGCCACAATCATAAGATCGGCACCCTGGTCGGCGATTGCCTCGCGCACCTCCTCCACATAATGATTACCATCCACAGCCGATGCATCATCCACATTGCAGACATAAAGCACAGGCTTATTTGTAAGAAGGAAAAGCTCCCGGGCAAACTTCTCCTCATCCTTACCCTCGATCTTGACTGCGCGTGCCGGCTTACCCTGCTCAAGAGCCTCCTTATAGGCTTTCAACACCTCAAGCTGCATCTTCGCAGCCTTATCGCCTCCGGCCTTCGCCGCCTTCTCCGTCTTGGCAAGACGGGATTCCACAGTCTCGAGATCCTTAAGCTGCAATTCATAATTGATCACCTCCATATCGCGGACAGGATTCACAGTAGTGTCGACATGAGTGATATTATCATCATCGAAGCAACGGAGTACATGAAGAATGGCATCGGTCTCACGAATATTGGCGAGGAACTTATTTCCCAAACCCTCACCTTTTGAGGCACCCTTCACCAGACCGGCAATATCGACAATCTCAACCGTAGCAGGAACAGTGGAACGGGGATTACACATCTCAACAAGCTTATTGAGACGCTCATCAGGCACTGAGATAACACCGACATTAGGCTCGATTGTGCAGAAAGGGAAATTGGCGCTCTGCGCCTTAGCATTGCTGAGACAATTGAAGAGCGTAGACTTCCCTACATTGGGTAAGCCTACTATACCGCATTTTAAAGACATTTTCTACTTATTTATACGTCATAGGCCGCTTCAGACTCCATCCGACAAACAGGCTTGGGTCAGCGACAGCCATGCGCAATGTTTTAATTCACAAAGTTAACTAAAAAATCGTGCTGAGCCAAACCGTGTCCCTCATGCGAGCGGGCGCCATTCCCGGTTGGTGAGAACAGCGCCCGCGATAATTATAAATTGTGGGTTTACCAGGGAGCTCCCGGAACGCGGCGATAGACATAAGTGACTAGTCCATACCCATCGGCCACCCATTGCATACAGAGCGTGTTGCGCCCCTCAAACCAATAATCCACCAATGTTGGGCGGTCGTTGCCGTATTGCAGTAGAAGGCTATATTCAGAAGCTCCTCCATAAGAATACTGCGAGGTATAGTAAAGATCATCGATATAGCGTCGTCCGCGATACCAATAATAATACAGTCCGGTACCGTTACCGTCAAAAAGCATATAGTTCACTTCCTGTCCATAGACAGGGCTACCCTCCGACTCAACAAGCTCCCAATATCCATTAAGTCGATTGTCAATGAACCGTCCATCGTCCCAATCATCATCAGAGCCACAAGAAGAAAGGGTGGTGACACTGGCTATCATCACCACAGCAAGCAGAAAGAAATTACGAAGTTTAGTCATAAGCAGAATGAATATTTTGAAGTTTAGACAACTTCATTTTAGAAATCAGTAAATGCGTAAGGGAGGAGAGAAGCTACGGAAGGGAAGACATAGCAGGTTTCCGCCCCATAAAGCACCACTTCCACCGGGCCTGCCCCTTTGGTTTCGTATTCAAGCAGAGCCTGCCGACAAGCCCCGCAGGGGCTGATTGGTTGGGGAGTAAGCTCGAAAACACCCTCCTTATTCCGTTTGCCGGCGGCAATCACAATCCTTCGGAATGCCGCATACGGATAAAGAGCGCCGGCCTGATAGCAGGCAGTGCGTTCGGCACACATACCCGACGGGAAAGCTGCATTCTCCTGGTTAGAACCTCCGACCACCTTCCCATTGGAAAGGAGAATGGCCGCTCCGACCTGAAAACCGGAATAAGGAGCATAAGCATGCTCAACCATTTCAATAGCTTTTTTTGCCAACTGTCGCGTCTCGGAAGGAAGTTCATCGGGACGACACTGACGTATGATGGTGGTTATAGTGATCTCTTTCATAAGCAGATATTTTAATCCGGGATTCATCAGAGAGTCCCTTTGTAATACATAAGACAAGAGGAATTGAGGATTTGTTCAATTTTTATGCGTATCTTTGCTATCTAAATTCTTAAGCAGTTGCTTATCTTTCTCCCCATTATATAATAATATATAATTCTCCATGAGATATATCTGCTTCATATTTGGTTTACTTCTGACGGCCTCACTGGCCGCGGGCGCCACGGATACCTACCGCACCTATATCGATAACTATGCAGATATGGCCGTGGCGGAACGCAAGGCTCACGGGATTCCCGCTTCTATCACCCTCGCGCAGGGTCTGCTTGAGAGCGCAGCCGGACGTTCACGTCTTGCCAGAGAAGGGAATAATCATTTCGGCATCAAATGTCATCAGGAATGGAAGGGGGATACGATGCTGCGTAATGACGATGCGGCCAATGAATGTTTCCGGGTATACGACGATGTAGCCCAAAGCTTCGCCGACCATTCCCGCTTCCTCCTGAAAAAACGCTATGCTCCCCTATTCGAATTTGCTCCGGATGACTATATCTCCTGGGCTCATGGACTTCGGAAATGTGGCTATGCCACGGATCCCAACTATGCCGTGCGTCTGATCGCCATCATTGAAAAATATAGTCTGAATCTCTATGATTCCGATGCTGAGCGGCCGGAGGAAATGGCCGAATACATTGCCACTCATCTGAAAGCGAGTCATCCTGTGAGGCGCAGCCGGGGGTTACTGTATGTGATCGCCACTCCGGGCGACACCTACTCCTCGATAGCCAAGGAACTGCATATGGATCTCAAACAACTGCTTGCTCTCAACGATGCCGACCACGACGGACGCATC
This sequence comes from Bacteroidales bacterium, assembly GCA_014800525.1. Taxonomy (GTDB): domain Bacteria; phylum Bacteroidota; class Bacteroidia; order Bacteroidales; family Muribaculaceae; genus Lepagella. The sequence continues at coordinate 113,757 of JAAVFV010000018.1, forward strand.
AAAGACTGGGAGGAAGTCTATCTGATGGAGAAACACACCACAGCTCCCGAGGGTCTGCGTTGGATTACGATCGGAGATGGGGAATCACTCCACAGCATAGCCCAGAGGATGGGGATGAAGATATCGGCTCTAAGGGAGCTGAATCCGGAGGGTAGGGATATTGAGGGTACGCGCCTGCGACTCAGATAAACCCTCCCGGAAAGAGCCGCGGATGGCAAATTGTTTGGTCATATGGCTGAAAATTACTAACTTTGCAGTTGCAAGTCGTGTAGAAGCGATGTCGGCCGGGCCGCACATCGCCTGCTTTGTGACCGCAATCCGATGACAGTCAGAAGGATAGCCTCGGTTGGGGACCCGCTTGACGAAGGAATCGGAGATCGGGGTCGGGTAGGCCTGCCTCTGTAGTTCAACGGATAGAATAGAAGTTTCCTAAACTTTAGATAGGGGTTCGATTCCCCTCGGAGGTACAACTTTTTTCTCATTAACTCTCACAATGGGTAAGTTTACTGCATATAAAGTTCAGCTCGCCTCGTTGCCCGACGGCCACCACGAGCAGGATTTCGAAATCGGAACGGAGTTTTTCAAGAATATGGAAAACCCCGATATCATTTCATCAGATGTTAAGGTACATCTCGACCTGGAGAAGAAGAACGACGCCTATGACTGTACATTCCATGTCAAGGGCAAGCTTCAGATTCCATGCGACCGCTGTCTTGATCCTCTGGATCACGAGGTCGATACGGAATATCATGTCGTGGTAAAATATGGCGATGATTATGATGATGGGGCCGACAATCTGTTGGTGATTCCTTACAGCAACAGCTATCTGAATGTGGCCTACATTCTTAACGACACCATCCTTCTGACCATTCCGTTGCGCCATGTGCATCCGATGGGGAAATGTAATCGCGCCATGGCCGCCGCCCTTAACAAGCATCGTGGCGGAGGCGATGACGAGACTGCCGAGGCTCTCGATGAGATTGATGCAGAAATGGACGGCGGCAACGATGCCGACGAATAATAACATAGAAAACAAATAAATTCAATACAAAAATGGCACATCCTAAACGCAGACAATCACACACCCGTACGGCTAAACGTCGTACTCACGACAAGGCCCTTATCCCGACACTGGCTATCTGCCCCAACTGTGGCGCATGGCACGTGTATCACAAGGTTTGCGGCGAATGCGGTTACTATCGCGGTAAACTCGTGATCGATAAGGCTGAATAATCCTCTCACTCCCATCCTAAGTATTCCCCGGAATGGACCGTATCGCGGTCTGTTCCGGTGAAACTTTATATTAGATTATTAAAACAGAATCAATATGCCAAACGCAATAATCAGCGGTATAGCTTCTTATGTGCCCGACGATGTGCTGGATAACGATATGCTCGCCCAGATGGTCGATACCAACGATGAATGGATCACCACACGCGTCGGAATCAAGGAACGCCGTATCCTCCGCGACCCTGATAAAGGATCAAGCTTCCTTGGCGACAAGGCGGTAGAGAAACTTCTTTCCGAAACCGGTACGGATCCCGGGGAGATCGACCTTCTGATTTGCGCTACCTCCAATCCTGACTACCGCTTCCCGTCGACAGCATCGGTGATTGCCCACGACTGTGGCCTCAAGAATGCCTATGCCTATGATATTCAGGCAGCTTGTGCCGGATTTATCGTGACCATGCAGGCCGCTCGTGCATATATCGAAGCGGGCCTCTACAAAAAGATCATTGTCGTGGCCGCGGAAAAAATGTCGAGCATGACCGACTATCAGGACCGCGCTACATGTCCGCTCTTCGGCGATGCCGCTGCGGCTGTGATGGTGGAACCCTCGGATGAAAATCTCGGTGTGATCGATGGCGAATTCCATGTCGACGGCTCAGGCCTCAACAACCTTCTGATGAAAGCCGGCGGCAGTGTCAAGCCCGCATCTCACGAAACTGTCGATGCCCGTGAACACTACATCTATCAGGAAGGAAGAGTGGTGTATAAGAACGCTGTATTCGATATGCTTTCCAGCTCTCAGTCGATTATGAAGAAAAACGGCCTTGACGCCGATTCCATCGACTGGTTTGTGCCCCATCAGGCCAACCTCCGAATCATCGAGGCCGTGGGCGGACGCATCAATATTCCGGAAGAAAAAGTGTTGGTGAATATCCAGCATTACGGTAACACTTCCGCAGCGTCAATCCCTCTCTGTCTTGACGAATATAAAGACCGCCTCCACAAGGGTGATAAAATCGTAATGACCGCCTTCGGAGCCGGATTCACATGGGGAGCCATGTATCTCATCTGGGCCATTAACCCTCGCTGAGACGCAATCAGCTTCCAAAATCATACATAAGGGTCGGAGACCGCCTGAGGCGAATTCTCTGACCCTCTCTTAATTAACAGGGCAATCTCCTTTATTACCCTTAGAAGCCGTTGGAGGTGAACCATCCCCGAAATCCCGCGTTTTAATTTTAGACACGATAGAATTACTTAATCTCAGATATACCGGCCCTGCCTCGGCGGTGTCGGAATCGAATTCAAAATTATGGAAGACAACAAAACTACTACTCCCGTCGAGGGACACCGCGCCGGTTTCGTAAATATCGTCGGCAATCCTAATGTCGGCAAATCCACCCTTATGAACGACCTTGTCGGAGAGCGGATCTCCATCATCACCAATAAGGCTCAGACCACACGTCACCGTATCACCGGTATTGTCAACACTCCCGAATATCAGATAGTATATTCCGATACCCCGGGAGTATTGAAACCAAAGTATAAACTTCAGGAGTCTATGCTGGAATTCAGCGAGGGCGCGCTCACAGATGCGGATATCCTGCTCTATGTCACTGATGTGGTGGAGGATCCCGAGAAAAATAAAGACTTCCTCGACCGCGTGGCGCAGGAGAAGATTCCCGTGCTGCTGGTGATCAATAAGGTGGATCTCCTTAAGGATAATGCGCAGCTGGAAAGCCTCGTGGAGGCCTGGCATAAGCGTCTGCCGAATGCGGAGATTTTCCCCACCTCAGCTACCGAAAACTTCAACGTGCAGAATCTTAAGGACCGTATCGTTGAGCTTCTGCCCCCATCTCCTCCTTTCTTCGGCAAGGATGCACTCACCGATAAGCCCGCCCGCTTCTTCGTCACTGAGATTATCCGCGAGAAACTCCTCCTCAACTATGACAAGGAGATTCCCTATTCCACTGAGGTGATCGTGGAGCAATTCGAAGAGAAGGAGAATTCCATCCATATCATGACCGTGATTTATGTGGAGCGTGATTCCCAGAAAGGTATCCTCATCGGTAAGGGCGGTGAGAAGATCAAGAAGGTCGGTATCGAAGCCCGTCAGGATATCGAGAAATTCTTCGGTAAGAAGGTTCATCTCGAGATTTTTGTAAAAGTAGAAAAAGACTGGCGTAACCGCGAGAATAAGCTCCGCCAGTTCGGATATATGGAATAAGATGCCGCGGTGTGGAAGATATCTCCGGACGGGTGTCTTCCTTCCCGGATTATGAAATAAGAATTTTATGAGCAAATTAGTTGCAATAGTAGGGCGGCCGAATGTGGGAAAGTCCACACTCTTCAACCGCTTGACGCAGACACGCAGTGCCATCGTGGATGACACTGCCGGCACCACACGCGACCGTCAGTATGGCAAGGTCGATTGGTGTGGCCAGGAATTCTCCATCGTCGATACAGGAGGATGGGTGGTGAATTCGGATGATATCTTCGAAGAGGAAATCAATAAGCAGGTGGAGATTGCCATCGATGAGGCTGATGTGATTCTCTTCGTGGTCGATGCCTCCACAGGCCCGACCGACCTTGATGACAAAGTGGCCGCTATTCTTCGCCGTGCCAAGAAGCCGGTGATTCTCGTTGCCAATAAGGAGGATAAGGGAGATGCCCGTTACAACATCCCCGAATTCTATAAGTTGGGATTGGGAGATCCTGTCGGCGTATCTTCCGCCAATGGCTCGGGTACAGGCGAACTTCTTGATGAGATAATCAAGGACATGCCCGAAAAAGACAATGATGATGAAGCTGAAGATAATGTTGCTAAATTCGCTATCGTAGGCCGTCCGAATGCCGGTAAGTCGTCGCTTATCAATGCCTTTATCGGTGAAGAGCGTCATATCGTGACCGATATCGCCGGCACCACCCGCGATTCAATCTATCACCGATATAATAAATTCGGCTTCGATTTCTATCTTGTCGACACGGCCGGTATACGTAAGAAGCAGAAGGTGAACGAGGATATCGAGTATTATTCCGTGATCCGCTCGATCCGTGCTATCGAGGCTTCCGATGTATGTATCCTCATGATCGATGCCACACGCGGTATCGAATCTCAGGATGCCAATATCTTCAGCCTTATCCAGAGGAATAAGAAGGGATTGGTGGTGTGCGTAAATAAGTGGGACCTTATTGAGGATAAGTCGCTTGATGCCCAGAAACGCTATGAGGCGGCCATCAGAGATCGTTTCGCACCTTTCACCGACTTCCCCATCATCTTCACCTCCGCTCTGACAAAACAGAGAATCCATAAGGTGCTTGAGACAGCAATGCAGGTGTATGAGAACCGCAAGCGTATTATTCCGACCTCTCAGCTCAATACCTACATGCTGGAGCAGATTGCCATCACGCCTCCGCCCAGTAATAAGGGTAAGTTTGTGAAGATCAAATATGTCACGATGCTTAAGGATGCCGTGGTGCCGACCTTTATTTTCTTCTGCAATCTCCCGCAGTGGGTAAAGGAGCCTTATCGTCGCTTCCTCGAAAATAAGATTCGTGATCACTGGGATTTCACCGGGACACCGATCCAGATCTTCATGCGTGAGAAATAATGATTAGCCGTTCATGATTATAAAAATCAATTCGGGCCTGTCGACCATAATGGTCGGCAGGCCCGAATTTTATTATTAGCAATCGATGGAGGCTCTATATAGCCAACTCGGCAGCTTTTTCAGGGGATGTGACACGCTTCACCTCCGAAATCTGAACATTAAGCAATATCACCTGATTCCGGGTCAGCTCAAGCGTCTGGTAACGGTCGCCAAAGAGAGCGTAGGCGGTGGTGAGATAATATCCGCTGCCTCCGTCACGAAGACTATAAAGAATTTCGGAAATCACCGGCGCCATAGTCGGAGAACCCGCCCGGAGTTGCTCGGGAGTGGGCATCAGCAGATTGGTGCCGTCTTCAAGAGTGTACTCGATATTGAAAAATACGATATCTCCGCGGCGTATGGAATCTCCGCTACCGACCCTCACATCCTTGGCATAAAGATCTTCCGACACTTTCTTATAATCGAGGCGCGCGGCCTCAGCTTTCAGCGTGAGGTGCATCTCGGCCACTTCCTTACGGCGTTTACGGAGATTCATACGCTCCAGCACATCCCGGAAGCCATCGGCGGCCTCTGCCATAGTCACCACCGAATCATTCAGTAACGCGTAAGCTATACTCTGATAGAGCAGATCGCGGTCGAGTTTGACATCGTATATCTCATTGTAGGCATAGAGACTCAGTGCCAGATTTATGCCTTCCTGAAGGCCGCGGTTGTAGGTATCATTCACCTCTGCCACAGCATTCAGGCCATCACGCAGACCCTTCAGATAGCGGTCGCGTTCATGGCGGGAAGTCATTATGGTATCAATTGATGCCTTACGCCAATATTCCGCTCCTTCGGTGAGACCATAGAAATAGAGCAAGGAATCCGCCGGTGAAGGCACACCGATATTATTGATCGGGGATTTCTGACTCTGTGTGCATCCTCCGGTTCCGATCAATAATCCCAGTCCGAGAATTGCTGCCGACCACGTTTTCATTGCAGCTGCTCATAGTCCTGAATATCAGCCGCACGATCGGCTGTATCCGGATGATGATCCTGAAGATTCATGATCGACACCTCCACGGTGTCTCCCGTAGGTTCCATATTCTCCATCGTGCGACCCTTACAGCTTGCTAAACCAAGCATAAGAATCGCGGCGACAACACCTGTACCGGTTGCCGCCACTCTCTTTGATACGTTATGGAATATTCTCATCCTTGGGTCTTATTCTTTAGGATTGACCTCGATGAGTTCTACTTCAAACACCAGATCCTGATCCGGACCGATCATCGGACCGGCTCCCGCAGCTCCATAGGCCAACTGTGAGGGAATGTAGAACACTGTCTTTCCACCCTCCTTCATAAGCTGAAGACCTTCTGTCCAGCCGGCAATCACACCGTTAAGGGGGAATGAGATAGGCTCTCCCCGCTGAACGGAGCTATCGAATACGGTACCGTCAGGAAGCTTGCCGGTGTAATGAACTTTCACCACATCGGTGGCTTTCGGGGAAGCACCTGTTCCTTCTTTCAGGGTCATGTAGCGCAGACCGCTGGCAGTGGTTGTGGCGATAGTGTCGGCCACACTGTCTGTGCGGTAAGATGCGAAAATCTCATCAGCAGTAGGCACGGGCACCGACTTATATTCCTCTGTGGAGTCGGCCGCTGTTTCTGCTTTTTCTGTCTTATTGCCTGAGCAGGATGCCATAACAACCGCGCCTGCGGCAATAGCTGCGATAGCCAGATAATTCTTTTTCATATAATAAGCTTAATTAATATTCATTCTGGAGATGAGGGGGATTAATATTTTAACGCAAAGAAGTTCCGGCTGTTGTATCTGCAGCCGGAACTTCTATTTCATTTTTATAAATCTTTTTTATAAATCTTTCGGATTCCCGATTATTTCTTCACCACCTTGATGAGCTCAACATCAAAGATAAGTGTGGAGTGAGGCGGAATCACGTTAGGCACACCCTGAGCACCATAAGCAAGATCAGAAGGAATGAAGAATGTATACTTGGCACCTTCTTTCATGAGCTGAACACCTTCTGTCCATCCGGGAATCACACGGTTGAGGGGGAATGTGGCAGGCTCACCGCGATTTACGCTGCTGTCGAATACAGTGCCGTCGAGAAGCTTACCGGTATAGTGGACTGTAACTTCGTCCTCAGCGGTAGGCTGTGCGCCCTCGCCTTCTTTCTCAACCACATACTGCAGACCGCTTGCTGTGCTCTTCACTTCTGCCTTCTTACCATTCTCCTCCAGGAATTTCTCGCCTTCGGCGCGGGCTACGGCCTCCGCCTTCTTAGCGAGCTCCTCGAGATAATCATTGATAAGCTTCTGAGCCTCCTCAAGACTCATTTCGGGTGTGCCGCCATCAAAAGCCACCTTCACACCATCCTTGAAGCTCTCTGAATTGATTTCTTCCACTCCCATTGCCTTGAGCTGCTTGCCCATGGCGATACCCCATGCATAACTTAATTTATCCATAATAACTGGTCTATTTTAGTAATTTCTATCTATATTACATTGCCCCTTGGCATCCTTCATGGGAAACTCCTCAGGGGCTCTGTCATTAACTATAACAATTATCTGACTGAGGTTATTTCAAGATTACGAGTTTTTATGTAAATTTACAAAAAATAAGAATCGCTGAGATTCCGACTCACTAATACCAATAAGCATGAAAAGTTATCTCATAGCCCTCTCTCTAATTGGCTTCGCTCCATTGGCGGGTGCAACCTATTTTCAGGCTCCGGCCTGCGATGATCCCCAGATTGAAAATCCGGATTCCACAGGATTTAAGTTCACCGACGTAAAGGTGCTTCCCACCACTCCGGTAAAAGACCAGAATAAATCAGGCACATGCTGGGCATTCTCCGGGATATCCACTCTCGAGGACAATGTGCTCCGCAAGGGAGGTCCGGAACTCGATCTCTCCGAGATGTTCGTGGTCAGAAACGCATATATCGACAAAGCTAAGAAATATATGCGCATGAATGGTCAGATCAATTTCGCGCAGGGTGGTTCGTTTGCCGATGTGCTTGAGATGACCAAAGCATATGGCGCTATGCCCGAGGAGGCTTATGCAGGTCTGAATTACGGCGAGTCAAAGCATTCACATTATGAGATGGCAGATGCTCTGAAGGCTTATCTGGATGCTGTGCTGGCCCGCGGCACAAAGAACAACAAACTCTCCACCGCCTGGCTTCCCGGCTTCATCGGTATCCTCGATGCTTATCTGGGCAAGGTGCCTGAGAAATTCACTTACAATGGCAAGCAGTATACTCCGCAGGAATTTGCACAGGCCATGGGGCTGGAACCTGAGAACTTTGAGGTATTCACCAGCTATACCCATCATCCTTTCTATTCCCGATTCATCCTCGAGATTCCCGACAACTGGATCTGGAGCGAATGTATCAATGTGCCGATAAATGAGCTTCAGCAGATTGTGGATAATGCTCTCGACAATGGGTATAGCGTGATGTGGGCTGCCGATGTCTCTGAGGGAGGTTTTAAGTGGCGTAAGGGTTATGCTGTGCTCCCCGATGATAAGGATAGCAAGGATATGACCGATACCGAACTCGCACGCTGGGTGAAACTCTCCGACAAAGACCGCGAGAACTCAAAGTTTGAGATCAAGGGTCCTGTCAAAGAGAAGACTGTGACTCAGGAAAGCCGTCAGACCACTTTCGACAATTATGAGACCACAGATGATCACGGAATGGTGATTATCGGCTATGCCACCGATCAGGAGGGAAATAAATATTACAAGGTGAAAAACTCCTGGGATACCAATCAGATTTACGACGGATTCTTCTATGTATCAGTGCCTTATTTCCTGGAGAAGACTCTGAATATCGGAGTGCAGAAGGGGGCAGTGCCCAAGGAGATCGCAAAGAAGATTCACTAATTACCGCTTTAAGGTGTTAAGTATATAAGAACTTACCCCTCAGGAGTTCCCCCTGAGGGGTTTTTACTACAATATTAACCCGGAGGTTTAGTATAATATAGAATAGACCTGAAGTTTTTACAACATAGATATGAAGCAGGTAAAAGCCAAGAAGCAGTTGGGGCAACACTTTCTGAAGGATGAGGGCACAGCGGCACGTATCGCCGCCACAATCTCTGAGGGAGAACTTCCCGAAAACGCCCGGCAATGGGGAGAGATCCCGGTGCTGGAAGTCGGTCCCGGTATGGGAGTATTATCAAAGTATCTAATCGATACCGGACGCCCGTTGAAAGCCGTCGAACTCGATACGGAATCAGTGGAATTTCTCCAGAAGGTCTATCCCTCGCTTGATGTGATTGAAGGTGATTTCCTGCGCATGGATCTCGATGACGTATTCCCGGGAGAGTTTGCCCTTATCGGTAACTACCCCTATAATATTTCCTCGCAGATTTTCTTCAAGATGCTCGATTATAAGGATAAGATTCCCGTTGTGGCCGGTATGCTTCAGAAAGAAGTGGCCGAGCGTATATGCTCCGGACCGGGCTCGAAGGTATATGGTATCCTCTCTGTGCTTCTTCAGGCATGGTACGACTGCGATTATCTCTTCAATGTCAATCCCGGTGTGTTCGCGCCTCCCCCGAAGGTGATGAGCGGGGTGTTGCGCCTTATAAGGAATTCGCGCACCGAATTAGGATGCGACCCGGTATTATTCAAAAATGTGGTGAAGACATCGTTCGGCCAACGCCGTAAGACCCTGCGTAATTCTCTCAGCGGCCTGATACAACCCGGAAGCCAGGCCGCCGATATGGAGATCCTCTCTCAGCGTCCGGAGCGCCTGAGCGTAGAGCAGTTTATCGAACTCACCAAGGCTATCGAGGGAAAATAATCCTTTCCTACCCCCGGCGATCCACGAAGTCAGAAATTATTGAACTAACCGAAAGGGAACGATTCTTATAGGAGTCTAAGAATCGTTCCCTTTTCTATTGCATACATCAAATAAAATGTGTAACTTGCAAAAGATTTTAAAAGCATTGCTTTTTTATTAAATCTTTCCTTACTCCCCATTAACTTCTAAAGATTACAGATTATAGATTAAAGATTATAAATCATGAGCCAGAGTGTACATCTCAACCGCGAACCCAACAGCGTTAAGGCGCGGCTTCTGCAAGTGCTGCAGGATAAGAAGATATCCCAGACTGAATTTGCAAAGATGTTAGGCGTATCTCCCACGTATATAGGCGCGATGCGCAAATCTTTGTCAAACGACCGAATGAAGAAACTCGGGGAGCTTTTCCCCGATCTCAACCGTGATTGGCTCCTCTATGGCGAGGGGGAGATGTATCGCAAAGCAGAGCACGAAGAGGCTGGAGAGATATCTCCGGAATATATCGTACCGCTCCTCCCCGTTCAGGCTTTTGCCGGAAATCTGCAAAACTGGTCGGAGGGAGTATTGATGCGCGATTGCGAGAAAATCGTTTCTCCGGTGCCGGGGGCCGATATGGCTATCCGGGTTTCGGGCGACAGTATGGAACCCTCTTTTCATAATGGCGATACTCTACTGATCAAACGCATCAACGAAAAGGCATTTATCCCTTGGGGGAATGCCATGGTGATTGATACTGAAAACGGTGTATTGGTAAAGGCTGTGTTCCCGGTGGAAAAAAAAGATGATAATGATGAGGATGCAATTGAGGCCCGTAGCTTCAATCCGGCCTACCCTCCGATCCGAATCCCGACCTCCTGCATATTCAACATATATAAGATTCTCTCCCAAATCACACTTTACAGCACAATGTAGGTAATGAAAATAGTTATGAATTTAGATAGGATTCCTGAAGATATACGCCTCCGGATTCGTGAGGCAGTGATTAACGCAGCCGAGGAGAAGCGTCCGCTGCGGCTTCTCTTTGTTTGTCTCGGAAATATCTGTCGCAGTCCGGCGGCGCAAGGAATATTCGAGTCAATGGCAAAGAATGAGGATTTGAAAAATGTAGAGGCTGATTCCTGTGGGTTCTATGGGGGCCATGCAGGAGATCTCCCCGATTCCCGCATGCGCCACGCCGCCATTCAGCGAGGCTACTCTCTCACCCACCGTAGTCGGCAGATCAGGCCGTATGATTTCGAAGATTTCGATCTTATCTTCGGCATGGACGATCAGAACCTCTCTGATCTCCACGATACCGCACGTAGCCCGGAAGAGGAACGCCGGATAATACCAATGGCCGTACTCGCTACCGACCATCCGCAGGTGGATGCGGTGCCCGATCCCTACTGGGATGGGGCGGAGGGATTCTACAATGTCCTCAATATCCTTGAGGATGCCTGTGCCAATCTCATAGCCCTGATCAAAGAATACCGGAAATTTTAATAATAAGGCTCTTAAAATTACTGAACAGAACACTTTTGCAACGATAAAATACAGTTCCTTTTGAGGTAGGATGCTAAACCTGGGAATAAGCGAGGGAGTTATATATTTAGATATGGATGTCGATAGCTTTTGCCTATCCAATATAGATAATCTATGAATAAACGATTCTTTATTTTCTCCCTTCTCCTCTGTATGATGGAAGCAGCCATACAAGCTGCCGGATTCTCTCCGGCTCTTGATGGATCAATGATGCCTTATGATTTTTCTGCAGTAGAACCGCTTCCAGAATACCCTGCCGGCTACCGACCGGTGCATATCTCCTATGTGGCGCGCCATGGTGCCCGCTTCTTATCATCACCCAAAAAGATTGAGAAAGTGGAGAAGTACCTATACGATGCTGCCAAACACCGGAATCTTTCCAAATCCGGAGAGGAGTTCTTCGAACTCCTCCGCACCACCTCCGACTCCACCGGCTCCCACTGGGGCCTTCTCTCCCCCGTCGGAATAGCCGAAGAGACACGCTTAGGCCGGGATATGGCCGGATGGTTTCCCGACCTCTTGAAAAGTGGTCGGGTGAACGGCATATCCACATATGTGCCACGCGTGGTGATGACTATGTATCAATTCAATCATAGTCTGGAGCGCTCACATACCCACCTTGAACTCTACTCATCAGCCGGGCGACAGAACGATTCCCTGCTACGCTTTTTTGCCGTCGCAGGGCCCTACTGCGAATATAGAGATTCAGGCGCATGGGAAACAATCTATAATCGCTTTCTCGACGACCATGTCCCCACCGCCCCGGCCCGACGCCTTTTAAAGGTCTCGCCGGAAGCCAATCTGAGAAAATTGCGCAAGATGACAATGGAAATGTATGGCGTTCTCCAGGCAAGCCGCGCTGCCGGATTCGAGCCGCAGACCGACCGCTGGTTTTCGGAAAAAGAATTCTCCGCATGTTGGGAGGCGTCCAATCTTCTTCATTGGCTCCGCAACACCCCGACTCCTGTGAATAACTCTGCCGTATCCTCCGTGGCTCCATTGATCAGAAGAATAATCGAGGATGCCGATAAGGCCTTGATGGATTCTACAGCCTCTCAGGCCGTGATTGACTCATACTTCGGGCATGCAGAAACTCTTCTTCCGCTTCTATCCACTCTGGGACTTCCCGGATGCTATTCCATGACCGAAGATTATGATTCCCTTGCTGAGGAATGGAAACTTCAGGATATCACCCCCTTAGGAGCCAATCTCATGATAGTGTATCTTAAGAGTGAAGACCCCGATGCTCCTGTAATGACTCTGCTGAGGCTCAACGGCCGGAATATCCCTGCCTTCCCTGAAGCTCCACTATTCCTACCCTGGAACGAACTACGCAGCCATTGGTCGGACCGAATTCTCAACCTTTAAAGAGAATTGAATGTTAAGATGATAGGAATGTATTGATTACCTTTCTATTATATAATCTACTATAAACCTGAAATAACATTAATCTCCCCTATTATGGAAAACTCCAATTCAAATTCTAAAGCTGCTGAAGCTCTCTTCAGTCAGGCTGTGACACGTATCGGCAATGACATGCAGGCGCGCGGGATCGGCGCCATACTATGGAATAATTCCACCGCCGGCTTCCATTATATTCCGGAAATCAGTGTTCCGGTAAAAGATGGCAAGACAGAGACAGTACGCATAATGGGCCTCTATCTCACTGATGACGCCCTCTGGCTTGTGGAAGAAGGAAAGGCTCCGGTGGAACTTACAGAGTTCTATACGGATGGTGTGGAGGTTCCTCCGGTGGTGGTGACACTATCCGAGGATTCAGCAAAACGCTATCTGGGAGATCCTAAGGATCGCGACGGCTATACAGCCTATGCCACCAATGAGGAATGGCTCACCATCGCTGACTGCTATTTCGAAGCCCTCGCTGAGGAGTAGGACGACAGCAAATCTCCCGGTATGCCCTTTTGAAATATTCCTATTTTATCCTCCATTAAGATTTTCGCCGTTAATAATTATCTTTGCATAAAATTAATTCCGTATGAGAGAGAAGATGTCGGGATACCCTATCGGGCAGCAGGATTTCAAAGCCCTTCGGGAATATAATCTGATTTATGTGGATAAGACCCGGTTTATCGGCCGACTGATTGAGGGAAAGTTTCAATATTGTTTCTTAGCCCGTCCGCGCCGTTTCGGAAAAAGCCTTTTTCTCTCCACTCTCAAATATTTCTTCCTCGGACAGCGTGAGCTTTTCCAGGGGCTTTATGCCGACCGTATGGAATGGGATTGGATAGAGTATCCGGTGTTACATCTTGATCTGAACGCCGAACGTTACTCTGAGAAGGATAAGCTTGAGGAGGTATTGGATTATCTGTTCAGGAAATGGGAGAAGAAATATGAAGTTGAGGTTATTTCAGATAATTATCCTCAACGCTTCAGGAGCATTATTGAGACGGCGCATAGGAAAACAGGAAGGCAGGTGGTAATATTGGTGGATGAATACGACAAGCCACTTGTAGGAAACCTCAACAACATGACTAATTTTGAGTTTTACCGCTCGAGATTAGCCGCTCTGTATTCCAATTTTAAAAGTTCATCGGAGCACATACGCTTCGTATTTCTTACGGGTGTCAGCAGGTTCAGCAAACTCAGCGTATTTTCCGACCTCAACAATATAAATGATATCACCTTCGACAATGACTTCGCCGATATATGTGGAATCACGCAGAGCGAGATGCTTGATTATTTCCAAGACGGAATCAGGGCATTTGCCGAGGATTATGAAATAAGCTTTGATCAAATGTGCTCCCTGCTGAAGAGGAATTACGACGGCTATAGATTTGCAAGGAAAGGGAGCGACATCTATAATCCATGGTCGCTTCTTAATGCTTTCTCAAAAAGAGAGCTTGGGGCGTTCTGGAGCCAGACCGGATTGCCGACAATCATCGCAGAGTCGCTGAAAAATATCGATGCCGACCTCCAAAAGGTGGCTCACACCCGGTGTCCGATGCAGACCCTGGCGGGCCTTGACCTGCTCAATCCCGATCCAGTGGCCTTGATGTATCAGACCGGATACCTCACCATAAAGAAGTATGACCGCAGTTCAGACATGGTATCCTTAGGTATTCCCAACCGGGAAGTTGAGCAAAGTCTCTTCGAGGTTCTGCTCCCCTACTATGTAAAAGTCCGCAGAGGATTGGTAGGGTCAGTGGTCAACGACCTTATTCTCGATATTTTAGAAGGTAATCCCGGAGGATTCATGTCGAATATGGATATATTCCTTGCCGGGATTCCCTACGACATGAAGATGGAGAATGAGAATAATTTTCATAACGCCATGTTCATTCTCCTGTCGCTTATCGGCATACGGACCGAGACGGAAGTGCATACCTCCGACGGACGTATTGACCTGGTGATAAAGACCGATAGATTCATATATATCATCGAGTTGAAGTATGACCATAGCGGAGATAAGGCACTCCAACAGATCCTGGATAAAAACTACGCCCATACCTATTTGCGCGATCCACGGCGGGTATTTCTCATCGGGGCTAATTTCTCATCCCAAACGCGCCATCTCGACAAACCTGTCATCCGGGAACTCAGCGCTGACTCCTGAGCAAATTTGATTTGCTGTGGAAATCAAATGATATAACTTCTATCACCACTCGATTTTTAGCACCCGGAAACATATCAAACCCAACCCCTCCGGCGATTCAGGAAACGCCGGAGGGGTTGGGTCATAAAACAATAGTTGATATCTATAGGGTTATCTGATAATGCATTTCTTTGCGATGCCATTATATGATACAATGTAGATGCCGGACGGGAGTGATTTGCCTCCTACACGTATGCCGGAAGCGTTGTATATTAGAGCTTCTGCTGGAGCTATGATGTTCTTTCCCTCAACTCTTATCTCTTCATTATCGTCTCTTACACTCTCCACACCGGAAAGAGAGGCAATGTTGAAAGCCGGAGAAACCGTCACACTCTGTGTATTGCCTACCCTATCGGCTAATTTGAAACGGATGTCGAACCAACCGTACGCCCCCTTACGATTGATGGAACCCAAGTTACCACGGAAGCAGCTGCCGTAACCTGGCATAAAGAAATCTTCCGGCTGCTCTGCAACCTCCAACCGTTGCCAGTCATTACTGTTGAAGGGAGAGTATTCCACGGTCAGATCTGGAGTGCCATTAAATGAGGAAAATTGACGCATTCCTACTGGAACTCCGGCTTCATCATATATGGGTTCACTCACATTGTTAAAGTCAGCACATGACAAAGTAAGTACCCCATCGGAGGCATTATCAAAGCGATCAGTAACGATATTGTCGGTATTTCGGAATTGGAACATCGTGAGTTGCGGAGCTATCCTGTCCTCTTTCTGCGCGAAATTCCACACGTTCTCAGTCCGGGCATAGGAAGGGATGGTTCCATCCACCATTATCGTACCCTTACTTTTGACATCAAATTTCACAATACCTTCATACGTGTTATACTTTGAGTTTAAATCCTGCCAAAAAGAATAATAATCTCCCCATTTGGAATCATCATCATCACCTCTGACAGTGATGGTCTTTCCATCGAATTCTCCATATATTTCCTGATCTGCCATAACAGGAGATTCACCGACGCGGCCTAACATGAGGTACTGCACTCCGAAGTAGTTAGGACGTGAATTATCCACTATCTGTAGAAACGGAGCGTTATCTCCTGCGACCTGTAAGGATTGTTTTTTAAGAAATGAGTATGAGGGCGCTCCATTCAAAACCAATTCGGTTGACACTCCATTTTCTGTAAAGAAGTAAGTAGAATTATATGGACCATCCAACATCGGGGCAACCAACGACTTCATATTCCCATTTTCAAAGCGAAAGGCTGAAGGAGTTATTCTATAAACAGGGACAAATTCGAATTCTCCATTATTCTCCGGTATCCCATAATCATAATCATCAACAAATGGGAAAAGCGTATAAGATGGAACAGAGGAATTTATTTCAGGAATGGAATAAAATAATGTTGTGGCGTTATTTACGATATCCCCTGTCGCATACTCCATATATTCCGTCATGCCGTTGACCACCATATACCATCCGAAAATCATGTTTTTCTCCTCAATAAGATTCTGACCGGAAAGATAATATTGGGTAGTCATTATTTCAGAGTAATTGGTAGTGTTGTAGTCGTTAAGGTCATTCTTTACAGTCTGCGCCTTGATGCCGTTAGAATTCAATTGCAGGAGATAACAGGACTTATTGTCGGCTCCGAAGAATGAACAGTATTGGGATGCGATAAAATCACCCGTCGCGTCGGGATTAAATAGAAAGTTAGCCCCTTCGCTTAAGTCAACTTCTTGGTGAGTATCCGGATCAATTAAAGATCCGAAGGTTGTTTCATAATAATAGAATAAGCCCCATTTAGGACTGTATAAGCCTCCATTAACATATCCGTTACTTTCCGCAGATATATTCCCCGGTTGCTTCACTTCCCAATATTCATTCAATTTAGCGCCTTCCACGGGCACGCCATTAGGAAGAAGAGGCTGGAAAGAAACTCTTTCTGTGGCCTTGTTGCCGTCGATGGTAAGTGTGGTATCGGCATTCAGGTTAATGTTTTTGATAATAATTCTTGAAGGTTTTCCATCTTCCTCAGGTCCGAAAACGGCAACTATGCAATACTCAGCCGCTGGAAGCTTTATCCCGTCATAGGCATCCTCCCAATAGGTCAAGGAGGGTCTACCCAATCCGTAACCTAAAAGAGAATAGCCTTCCGACTCGATGAGATCCATATTTACCTTATACAACGTCTCACCGCTCTTTGTGAGGATAGAACGTTGTATTTCGGATTTGGCGGTTGCGGCGCTCAGAACCTCTTTATGGAATATAGACCGTATTCCGGCCTTTTTCGTATATGCCAAGGATTGGGTATGGAGGGTGTTGTCCGCTACGGTTAGAGCCATTCCATCCTTTCCCGGAATAGTGGTGGATGAGGAGCCGCGATGACAAGGGGAAGCGGCATTGAGAGCCATTGCAAACAGAATGCTGCATAGAATCGTCACTATAATTCTCATAGGAGCTGGTTTTTATTGGTTTTACATTTACCCGAAGGCATATATTTTCACTTGCAAATATAGAAGATAATGACTCTCTTACATTAGAAAACTGCACTTAAATAGCGCTATCAGGATTTATTAAATCGTACTTAAATATTACTTATTAACCGTATATTATTATATATCAACGATATATCTAATATTAAAATTCAGGAATCCTAAGTGTGATTCAATACTAATACTTAGATAAGGGCGTTGAAAATGTAAGTTTTGAACAATCTCCCTGAAAAGATGAAAAGGTGGCGTAGTAATCTATTGGTCTATTTTCTGACTCTATTTTTGGCGATGACTTCCGGAGAATCCCTCGGATTTGAAAATTATATTGTTGAAAGTAGTGTTCTGGATCAAGAGTCAAGAATGAAATTGATGTTTGAGAAGGGAAATGCAGAGCAATTGATGGTCTTAACAGATTCACTTCTTTCAATACAAGAGCTGCCTCTTAACGAACGTCTTCTCGCAATTCATTTCAAGGGAATGGCGTTGCAATCTTCCGGTCGCTATAATGAACTTATCAGACTATATAAAGCATCAATAAATATAAATAAGCCTGATTCATTGATATATTGGGATATTCAATATATGATTGGACTACATGATATCTACATACGCCTGGGTGCTTCGGCAGAAGCCATATCAACCATAAACAGAGCCGAGCCGATAATCAGCTCTTCCCGCTGGAAAAATGTGGACAGTAAAAGGTCAGAAAACATCCGGTTTTCTCTACTAATGTCAAAATCTGTTTTTTATCAGACTAATGGCGAATGGGAGAAAGCCTTGGGAGTTATCGAGAATTATCATCCTGTCCATCTATCCGAAACGCTGCGATTGATGCTTGAGAGTCAGAAAGCCATATTATTTTATAAGACCGGAAGGATGGAAGATGCGGAGAGATGGTTCGAGAAGGTATGCCGTAACCCGGTGAATAATCCGAATAAGCTGGCTGCCATAATATATTATGGGGAGATGCTTAACTTGCAGGGACGAAGCCCGGAGGCGGCGTTGCTGCTTGATAATTACGTGGAATTAGCTAAGAGTGTGAATGACACTGAAATCATCCGTGATTATCTGATGATACGCGCCCATGTGCTCAGAGAACTGGGACGCGAAAGGGAGGCCAATGAATACTATAATCAGTTGCTCGTGGTGGATGATACATTACATAAGATACATCGCGAAGCGATGGAAAGTCTGCTGGCTGATAAAATATCTTCAGAAAAGGTGGAGGAGCTTAATGAAAACCTTGGTTATATGAGGCGGTCAGTAACCGTCGGGATAGTAGGGGCTGTGGTTCTGCTTCTGCTGATGGGATTGATAATCTGGATTTCCGTGCGCCATAAACGAACATCTTCGGATAAAATCAGGCATTTGATGTCCACCATCGACCGTTCCGATAGCGAATATAGATCAAAAATTGAGTCGATTGAAAAGGAGATCGAGGATTATAACACGAAACTGCAGACTTCCGTGATTCAACTATCGAAGCTCGATAGCGGGCTAAAAACCATTCAGGAGGAATTGAACACGCCAAATAAATCAAGCGATGAAAGAATTGCCGCTATCCGCCTCAATATTTTGGAAGTAGCAAAGGAATCTGACAATGCGGAAAGATATAACCTATTGGCCACCAAGGAGAGCAAACGCCTCGTTGCACGCCTGATTGCGCTTCATCCGAATCTGACCAAATCAGAACTGGAGATTTGTTGCTATATTTCCAAGGGTCTTTCCACAAAAGACATGGCCCTTCTCACAGGCCGATCTCCCCGCACGGTTGAAGCTCTGAAATATTCCTTAAGAAAAAAATTATCCATATCCATCCCCACCGATGCCTATATCCGCTCAATCGCCATCGAAGGCCCCTGACAAGACTAAATATCTATAGATATAGAGTCTGTCATCTACTTCCGCAGGCAGAAATGTATATACTATCACCCATACCTCTCCGGATTCCTATACTATTTGATTAGACTGCTGTTCGGAGCTTGTGAATTTCCATACATAGGCTCTGAAATCGATCACGCTTTCAAATTGATTCTGCGAAGTGGAGAGTAGGAATTGATATATAAAAGTTTTTATGTATAAAAAAATTTATGTATCTTTGCATAGATTTAATTCTATCCCTTTATGGCCATTACCAATAAAGTTGGTCCTCCTGTTACCGGAGATGACTTCTATGGACGGAAAGAAGAGCTGTCCCGCGCTCATCGATACCTTGATACTAATCATTCCCTTGTACTCTCTGCGCCCAGACGGATTGGCAAGTCCTCGTTTGCCAAACGGCTCATAGAGGATAAACGATCCATGGGCTGGAACTGCGTCTATATCGACCTTGAAGGAGTCCGGACACGAGATGAGTTCCTTAATGTTCTAATCAATAAATTTGACAAATCCGGTATTTGGACAGAAACCGTTAGCTTGGCTGGAGGAATAGTTAACAGAATATTGGAAGGGATAAAAGGAATTGGACCGGTAAAATTCGATTTCTCACGTCCGGAAACATCTGAGAATCTATATACATCCTTGTCCGAAGTTATAGACCATACAAAAGATACACTGGTTGTCATTGATGAGATAACACTCTTTCTTAGCATTCTCGATAAGACTTCGGCCAGCCACCGCGAGGCGGAGTTCTTTCTTAATTGGTTTAGAAGTCTTCGACAAGTCTCCGGTACCAAGATTAGATGGGTCTTCTGCGGCTCAGTAGGTCTGCACAACTTCACCCGCATGAGAAATCTATCAATGACAATCAATGACCTTATGTCTTTCGATTTTGATGCTTTGTCGGAGCATGAAGCCAAAGGACTGATTGAAGCACTAGCTGAATCCGAGAACATCTCCCTAAGTGATGAAATAATCGGGATTCTTCTTGAAAAATTAGAATGGCATATCCCATATTTTATCCAATTAGTATTCACCAACATAAAAAATTATCCAGAGATACATATGGGGGTAACTCCACGGATGATAGACAATTCCATCGACAGGCTGGCTCATACTGACGAGTTGACCACATGGTCAGAAAGGTTGTCTGAATACAACGGCCAAGAGGATGGAGCACGGCTTATTCTCAAAAGACTCTGTCAGTCAGATAAAGGACTGTCAAGGGATCAGCTTTTGGCCATATACACCCAATACACCGATAGGTCTCCCATGAAAGCAGACAATGAGCTGAGCCTGATATTGAATATGCTTGAACATGACGGATACATAATCCGAACGGAAGGGGGAACAAGACGTTTCCGATCACCTTTATTGAAGAAATGGTGGTATTACAAATTCGTTGAATGATGCCAAAACCTAGTAAAAAACTCTTACTGACCGAATTGTCGGTCAATGATAATATTTTAAATGCAGTAATTTCTGAGATAAAAAGCAATTCCGGAAGTTCAATTCCTCAGCCTGTCATGATTATCGGAGAGCAAGGATCAGGGAAAACAATTCTCTTAAAACGGCTATACAATTCCGATATATGTCGTGGCCATCACAAGATATGGATAGATGGACGAACAGTATTTTGCTCAGACGACATCATTTCCAAGAGCTCAGATACAGGCGCATCAATGGTGTTCATCGACAACATGGATTTCTATCTGACCCGCTGTTCATATGAGGAACAATTCAAACTTAGGCAAATCCTTTATAACGATGGGGCTCCGATGTTGATCGGAACGGTAAGAAAAGTTCTTCCTGCATTGACCGATTATGAGGCACCATTCTTCGAGGGACTTAAAAACGTTTATATCCACCCGATACCATCACACTGTATATCACGATTGTTCGATGAGCAAGATGCTGTTCGAGCACATTCGTTAATGAGCCTTCTCCCTCCCACAATCAAATCTTTGGAGACTATCTATGGCATAATTAAGCTGAATGACATCCCGGAGAAAGACATATCTATCCTATTGTCTATCTTTTCCGACAAGTACAGACATTCCTATCAAGACCTACCAACAAATTCACAACACATCCTCAATGCTTTCGAGTCCTTCAATACACCAATGACAATACCGGAACTGAGATATAAAACCGGACTTCCCACCAATATCCTAACGGCATATCTCAAGACCCTCAAATTATTAGGCATTATAGAGGTTGATAAATCAATAAAGCGAAATACCAAATACTCCTTGAGAGATCCATTGTTTCAATTATGGTTACAATCCTCTATCCAATCATTACCGTACCCGATATAAAGGGAAGGGTGGACACTTACCTATGGGGTAAAATTGATAGAGCTCCGCACGGTGGAATCCGTAGCGGAGCTCTAAACTATTTGTAAGTGTTGGTTGGTAGAGTTACTTTACTTCCACCAGGCTTCGGCCCTTCTCAATGGCCTGTTCGTTGAGAGGAATGAGTTTATGGTGACGCTCGGGCAGTGATTTCTTCAGACCCTTGATCACATTCTCCATAGGCAATTTATAATCCATGGCTTCCAGGAGCGAACCCATCACCACCATGTTATATGCCTTTGAGTTTCCTATTTCAAGCGTAGCCTCCATGGCATCGATCGGATAGACCTTGATATCGTTGCGCTCGGGATGCTTGTGGATACCGTTGGTGTCATAGATAAGGATTCCACCCGGTTTCACCTTGGGTGCAAACTTATCCAGGCTCTGCTGGTTGAGAGCAATCACGATATCATATTTATCAAGCACCGGGCTTGAGATCTTTTCATCGGAAAGAATCACGGTCACATTGGCTGTTCCGCCACGCTGTTCCGGACCGTAAGAAGGCATCCATGTAACCTCCTTATCATCCATCAGACCCGAATAAGCAAGGATCTTACCCATCGACAGCACACCCTGACCACCGAATCCGGCTATGATTATTTCTTCTTTCATTGGTTCTATTGTTTTGAGGTTACTCGTTCTTAAGATCTCCCAACGGATATTTCGGGAACATATTCTCAGCCATCCATTCATTGGATTTCTCCGGACTCATCTTCCAGCCTGAATTACATGTGGCCACTACCTCCACCACCGAGGTTCCCTTCTTGGCCAATGCATTCTCAAACGCCTTCTTGAGAGCCTGCTTTGTCTTGCGCACTGCAGCCGGAGTATGCACCGACTGACGGGTGACATAGCAGGTACCGTCAAGAATGGCCATGAGGTTGGTGATCTCAAGCGGATGACCGTTAAGGTCTACGCGACGTCCGTAAGGAGTAGTGGCGGTCTTCTGGCCGATAAGAGTGGTCGGTGCCATCTGGCCACCTGTCATACCATAGATAGCATTATTGACAAACACCATCACGATATTCTCACCGCGGTTGGCGGCATGAATGGACTCAGCAGTACCGATTGCCGACATATCCCCATCTCCCTGATAAGTGAACACCACATTCTCAGGCCAGAGACGCGAAATAGCGGTTGCTACGGCAGGTGCACGGCCATGGGCTGCCTCAACCCAGTCGACATCAACATAATTGTAGGCAAATACGGCACATCCTACAGGCGAGATACCCACTGTGCGGTCTGTAAGACCCATCTCGGCAATCACTTCTGCAAGGAGTTTATGAATCACACCATGGCTGCAGCCGGGGCAATAATGCATATGAACCTCATCGAGAAGTTCCGGCTTCGAATATACTTTGTTTTCTTCGCGGATTATTTCGTTGATTTCCATCTCCAGAGGTTTTATTTGTTGACAATTTTGGTTTCAAGAGCTTCAACCACTTCCTCAGGGCTCGGGATAATTCCACCCAGACGGCCGAAATGCTCTACGGGGAGACGGTCGTGAACAGCAAGACGTACATCTTCAATCATCTGACCGGCATTGAGTTCGACTACGAGTACCCCCTTCTTGTCTTTAGCGGCGCGTTCCACAGCCTCGGTCGGGAAGGGCCAGAGGGTGATCGGACGAAGGATACCTACCTTGATTCCTTTCTCGGCAGCTAACTCACGGGCCTTATCGCAGATACGGGCGATCGAACCGAAAGCCACCATCAGATAGTCGGCATCTTCGATACCGATTTCCTCCCAGCGGGTTTCTTTGTCTTCAATCACACGGTAACGCTCCTGAAGTTTCTCATTGATCACTTCCATACGTGAAGATTCGAGTTCCAGAGAGGTGATAACGTTACGCTTACGGCCATCTTTGCGGCCATCGGCTGCCCAGGGACACTGCTTGCGGATCTCCTCGTCTGTACGACGGGCGCGCTGCTCGGGAAGCACCACCTTCTCCATCATCTGACCTACGATACCGTCGGCCAGAATCATTACAGGGTTGGTGTATTTGAACATCAGGTCGTAGGCCAGACCGACAAAGTCAACCATTTCCTGCACTGTGGATGGAGCCAGCACGATGAGATGGTAGTCACCATGGCCTCCGCCCTTGGTGGCCTGGAAATAATCGGCCTGCGAAGGCTGAATAGTACCCAGACCCGGACCTCCGCGCATTACATTAAGGATAAGAGCCGGCAGAGAGGATGCCGCAATATATGAGATTCCCTCCTGCTTAAGGCTTACGCCGGGAGAGGATGAGGATGTCATCACAGCTTTGCCGCTGGCGGCGCCGCCATAGACCATATTGATAGCTGCAACCTCCGATTCCGCCTGAAGCACTACCATACCTGTGGTTTCCCACGGCATTAGCTCCTCAAGGGTTTCGAGCACTTCCGACTGAGGCGTGATCGGATAGCCGAAATAGCCGTCGAAGCCGTAGCGGATAGCTGCATGAGCTATCGCTTCGTTGCCCTTCATTAGTCTAACTTCTTCTTTCATAGCTTGGTGCTTGTGTTTTCTTGGTGATGATTGGTCAGATGATTAGATTGTTTTCAAGCATCGAAACCTTTGCCTGATGTTCAGTCTACCTTTACGCGATAGACCTCGATGCATGCGTCCGGACAAACCCAGGCGCAGGAACAGCATCCGGTACAGTTCTCGGGATTAGACATATATGCGTAATGGTAACCGCGGTCGTTTACCTCCTGGGGTTGCAACGACAACGTATTGGTAGGACACGCCACCACACACAAATTACATCCCTTGCATCTCTCGACATTTACCGTAATCGCTCCTCTAACTTTTGCCATTGTGTTAAGTTGTTACTGTGTTGAGCTTATTCCGTCGTCATACCGCGCGCTCGCGGCATGAGGCCTTTGATAATTTCGCACATGAAGTCTTCCCCAATCCCGGGGACTCCGACTTACACTGCAAATATAACATAATTTTTTCGTTGGCTATCCCGGTTTATATATGTTTTTAAACATCAATCCGACTTTTTGTTATTTCTATATTTCCCCTTTCGGGGTTTTCCGGTCTCCTCACCCCTTTTTGCTTTCTTCCTGGCCGGATTTTATCAGGATTGCGCAATTTTGTCAATAATGTGCTATCTAAACTGTATAAACATATCTAAGATAAACCGGATGGGGCCTGAGATCCCATCCGGCTTATTTCTCCCGACTATCTCTCCACTTTATTTCTCAAGGATTTCCCGGAGTTCGCGCAGTCCCCTGCTTGCCGTGGCTTTTATCACATGAACATCCGGAATCCCTGCTGTCGATGCCGGATTGGGATCGATATAATACACAGGCACCCCGGGACGGACATAATGGAGAAGCCCCGCTGCGGGATATACCACAAGCGATGTGCCGATCACCACGAAGATATCAGCCACCCTCACAATATCGATTGCCTCCTCTATGGCCGGAACAGCCTCCTGGAAGAATACTATATGCGGGCGCATCAGATCGCCATTGCGTCCGCGCGTGGCCGGTGTGGTATCAAGATGTTCGATATCCAGACTCTCTATATAGTCGGGATCGGATATAGACCGGATCTTCATCAATTCTCCATGGAGATGGAGGATTTTGCTTGATCCGGCCCGCTCATGGAGATCATCGACGTTCTGAGTGATTACATAGACATCATAGTCTTTCTCAAGTTCGACAAGAATTCTATGGGCCTCATTGGGTTGGGCATTTATCAGCTGGTGACGCCGTTCATTATAGAATTTATGCACAAGCTCGGGATTCGCACGGAATCCATCTGCCGATGCCACCTGCATCACAGGATAATTCTCCCATAGACCATCCGCATCACGGAATGTGCGGATTCCACTCTCGGCGCTGATGCCGGCACCGGTGGATACCACTAATTTTGGTTTCATTTTCAATAGTTTTATATCTCGAGTTTTATATCTCGCAAGTCTCACCTCTTGTTACGTCGATGGTGGTTAACCGAGAAAATCAACTCCATATGGTCTACCTTATGGATTAGGTGAACCTAATTACAAATATACTATTTAATTTTTAACTTTACCGATGGCTTAATGTTATTAAAAGTAAAGACACAATTAAAGGATACATATGAAAAACATAGTTATTATGGGGGCCTCTTCAGGAATAGGCCTCGCCCTTGCGGAAGCTTTGGCAAAAGGAGGTTTACGTTTAGGATTGGCGGCACGTCGCACGGAACCCCTCCACGAACTCGCACGCCGTTATCCCGATCAGATAGAATATTCTTCGATTGATGTGAGCGATTCGGATGCACCGGTGAAATTACGTGAGCTGATCACCCGTCTTGGAGGAATGGATCTCTATTTCCACGCTGCAGGAATCGGCTTCATGAATCCCGAGCTGAATCCAGAAGTGGAACGCAAGATGGTAATGACCAATGCGGTCGGTTTTTCGGTATGTCTGAGTGAGGCTTATAATTATTTCCGTTCGAAGGGTGGAAAGGGCCAGATAGCTGCTCTGACTTCTGTGGCCGGCACCAAGGGGATTGGAGATATGGCCGCTTATTCCTCCTCAAAGGCATTCGACCAGACCTATATGACGGCTCTGCGCCAGTTGGCTCATGCCGAGGGACTTGATCTCACACTCACCGACATCCGTCCGGGATGGATACGTACCCCGCTGCTTGAAAGCGATAAGACTTACCCCATGGAGATGACTATCGAAGAGGTATTGCCTCAGATTCTTCAGGCTGTGGTGGAGAAGAAATCGGTGGCTGTGATCGGATGGAAATGGAATCTTACGGTAGGTGCATGGCGCATGCTTCCCAATGCTCTCTGGACACGTATGCATATCAAGATGCAAAAGGATAAGGATGAAGCTGCTAAGGAGGAATCTTCAGAATAAGACAAGTAAGTGATTGTCCGGCTCACCGGGTTATCCGCCCATCCGGACTAATAAAAACAAAGAGGCTGCGCTCTGAGAGCGCAGCCTCTAATGTTACTGTTTAGTTCGCGGATTAACCGTTTACTTTCTTCATGTGAGCGATGAGGTCGAGCACCTTGTTAGAGTAACCGATCTCGTTGTCATACCAGCTGATTACCTTAACGAACTTGTCAGTCAAGTAAACACCTGCAGTTGCGTCGAAGATAGAAGTAAGGGGACAACCGAGGAAGTCGGAAGAAACCACTGCATCCTCAGTGTAACCGAGTACGCCCTTGAGTTCACCCTCAGAAGCTTCCTTCATTGCAGCGCAAATCTGCTCCTTAGTAGCGGGAGTAGCGAGGTTACAAGTAAGGTCAACTACAGAAACGTCGAGAGTCGGTACACGCATAGAGATACCTGTGAGCTTACCATTGAGCTCGGGGATCACTTTACCTACAGCCTTAGCAGCACCTGTAGAAGAGGGGATGATGTTACCGGAAGCGGCACGACCACCACGCCAATCCTTCATAGAAGGACCGTCTACTGTCTTCTGAGTTGCAGTTGTGGAGTGAACAGTTGTCATAAGACCCTCTACGATACCGAACTTGTCGTTAAGAACCTTTGCGATAGGAGCAAGACAGTTGGTAGTACAAGATGCGATAAATACGAACTGAGTACCCTTAACATAAGTGTTCTCGTTAACGCCACAAACGAACATCGGGGTGTCATCCTTAGAAGGTGCTGACATTACAACGTATTTTGCGCCTGCCTCGATGTGTGCCTGTGCTTTCTCCTTTGTAAGGAAAAGACCGGTAGACTCTACTACATACTCAGCACCAGCCTCGCCCCAACCGATCTCTTTCGGGTCGCGGCATGCGGTAACGCGGATAGGCTTGCCGTTTACGATCAGAAGGCTCTTCTCCATATCGTAGTCTACTGTACCGTCGAAACGACCGTGCATTGTGTCATACTTAAGCATGTATGCCATGTAGTCTACAGGAAGAAGGTCGTTGATTGCAACTACCTCAAGATCGTCTCTCTTTGTAGAGGCGCGGAACACGAAACGACCGATACGGCCAAATCCGTTGATACCAATCTTTGTCATTGTCTTTTGTTTTTTATTGTGTTTTTATATCGGGTTATCTTGATACCTTTTTCATGAATCCTCAAAATCCTTTTCCTCTTTCAAGCAAGGGGTAAAACCCTATTTTGCATCCAAGGGATTTGCTTCTGCAAATATAACGATTTTCCCGCACATATGGGAGGATTCAAAATTCTTTTTTGAAAATTATTTTATTTCTTTTAACCTTTATTTGAACAATCATCCCTTTATTCGGTTTATATTATCAAACCTCGCCTCTCCACCTTTTTGAAAAACACTATTTAACTATATTCCGTACTAAAACTGATTAAAACTGATATGGGAAAATTTATCGAGGATTTTAAGGCTTTCGCCCTCAAGGGTAACGTGATTGACATGGCTGTCGGTGTAATCGTCGGCGGTGCTTTCGGTAAGATCGTTACCTCGCTGGTCAATGACATCATCATGCCGGTCATCGCTCTCTGCACAGGTTCTGCCAATTTCACCGACCTAAAGGCTGTCCTCAAACCTGAAGAGGTGGATGCCGCCACCGGTGAGGTGCTCCGTGAGGCCGTAACTTTCAATTACGGTATGTTCATCCAGAACATCGTCGATTTCTTAATCATCGCTCTCTGTATCTTCATGGCTCTCCGATACACCATGAAGTTCATGAAGAAGGAGGAGAAGGTGGAAGAGGAAGCTCCCGCTCCCGAGCCTACTAAGGAGGAAGTGCTCCTCACAGAAATCCGCGATCTCCTTAAGGATCAGCAGAAATAATAGATTTCTTTTTATTAAGACTTTATAAAAAGAGGAAGGCATTCAGACGCCTTCCTCTTTTTCCATTTCTGTCAGTATCCGCAGGGCTTCCGAGACACCATCCACTTTTTCAACCACCATCAGCCGTCGGCCATTAGTCTCCTTCAGATTACACCGCGTCATATTGGCCTGCATCCAGCCCAATACCTTTCCGAATGCCCGGCTCTGATAGTAGGCTTTATTATCATCGCCCACAAAATAGGCGCGGAGTCTTCCTCCTTTGAGCACGATGCGCTCTATTCCCAGCCGTTTGGCTGCCATACGCAGCGGCACCACGCGAATGAGTTCTTCCGTGGTCGGCGGAATAGCTCCGAATCTATCGCGTAATTGTGTCCGGAATTCCTCAATCTGCCCGGGTCGCTCCATATTGTCAAGCTGACGGTAGAGTGTGATTCGTTCATTTTCCTGAGGCACATAATCCGGGGGTAGCCGCAGTTCAAGATCACTCTCCACTGTCACGTCTGCCGTGAATTCCTCTTCTGATCCTGCGCTCAGATCGGTGAATGTGTCGCCGAATTCCTCTGTCTTCAATTCCGTCACTGCTTCCTTCAATATCTTCTGATAGGCTTCATATCCCAGATCGGCTATAAAGCCGCTCTGCTCTGCACCGAGAAGATTTCCGGCACCACGAATGTCAAGATCCTGCATGGCGATATGAATGCCTGAGCCGAGATCGCTGAAGCTTTCTATGGCTTGAAGTCGGCGACGAGCCACGGGAGTGAGTGGCAACCCCGGAGGCACCAGAAGATAGCAGAAAGCTTTACGGTTGCTGCGGCCGACACGCCCACGCAACTGATGAAGCTCGCTCAAACCGAATGCATGGGCGTTATTCACCAGAATCGTATTCACATTGGGCATGTCAATGCCATTCTCCACAATGGTGGTCGACAACAATACGTCGTAATCATGCGCTGCGAAATCCAGAATCCCCTGTTCCACTTTCTCCGGAGGCATCTGCCCATGGATGGTGACAATCCTGACTCCGGGCACAACCCTGCGTAGTGTCTCCTCGATATGGGCCAGATTCTCTATGCGGTTGGAAATGAAGAACACCTGCCCGTTGCGGCTCAGTTCGAAATTCACAGCCTCCGCAATCACTTCCTCATCGAAACTGCTCACATTAGTCATCACGGGATGACGATTGGCCGGCGGAGTGGTGAGCGAACTAAGGTCGCGGGCTCCCATAAGCGAGAACTGAAGAGTTCGCGGTATCGGGGTAGCGCTCATCGTGAGCGTATCCACATTCACCTTCATCTGCTTTAGTTTCTCTTTGACAGCCACTCCGAATTTCTGTTCCTCATCAACTATTAACAGACCAAGATCCTTGAATTTGACACTCTTACCGATAATCTTATGCGTGCCGATAAGGATATCCACCTTTCCGGCCTCCAGGTCGGCCAGTATCTGCTTCACTTCTTTCGGTTTCCGGGCACGTGAAAGGAATTCCACCCTTACCGGGAGATCCTTGAGGCGATCGGCAAATGTGCGGTAATGTTGCATGGCCAACACCGTAGTCGGCACCAGTACGGCGGTCTGCTTCGAATCTGCCGCTGCCTTGAAGGCCGCACGCACAGCGAGTTCGGTCTTGCCGAATCCCACATCGCCACATATCAGACGATCCATAGGCTTGGGCGATTCCATATCGGCCTTGATGGCAGCTGTGGCCTTCATCTGATCGGGGGTATCCTCATAGATAAAGCTGGCTTCGAGTTCCTGCTGCAGATAGGTGTCGGGTTGGAAAGCATGACCTTTTTCCTCACGGCGAGCCGCATAGAGCTTGATCAGATCGCGGGCGATATCCTTGAGTTTACTCTTGGTCTTGTCCTTTAGCTTATTCCAGGCACCGGTGCCGAGTTTATTGATTTTCGGTGCCACGCCATCCTTACCCCTATATTTAGAAAGTTTATGTAACCCATGGATACTCACCAGAATCATATCATCATTCTGATAGAGCAGTTTTATCATCTCCTGAGTCTGACCATTCACATCCGTGCGGACCAAACCACCGAAGCGGCCGATTCCGTGATCGATATGAACTATGTAATCGCCTACTTCGATCTGATTCAATTCCTTGAGGGAGAGAGCTAATTTCCCACTCCGGGCGCGTTCGCTGCGAAGACTGTATTTATGGAAGCGGTCGAAAATCTGATGATCGGTGAAATAACATATCTTAGCTCCGTTGTCGACAAATCCTTCATGAATGGTGGCGTCCACCGGTTCGAAACGGATATCATCCCCCCTGTCTTCAAAGATAGTGCGGAGACGGTCGGTCTGATAGGCCGAATCGCTTAAGATAAGAATTTTATATCCCCTCGACAGGAAATCTTTAAAGCTATCGGCAATCAGAGTGAAGTTCTTATGATAGAGAGCCTGCGGCGGACAATCGAAATCAATCACTGTATCTGTCGGGAAATCGCCCTCGGTGGTGCCGGCTCCGATCTTTATCAGCTTCATTGCCTGCCAGCGGGTGGAGAAGTCGGAAAAATCCACCACCTTTTTCATTGCCTCCGCATCTCCTTCTCCTGTGATGGCGGCTGATTCGGAGAATGTCTCTTCAGTCACGGCCTTCACTCTCCCCTCCACATAGGCAGGAGAGGTGGCGACTACAGGTGTCGTCTCTCCCATATATTCCAGCAGAGATATTCCCTCCTCGCCTCCCTCGGAAGCTCCGGGAGCCACAATGCTGATATGGTCGTGACGGCTCTCGCTCAGCTGAGTCTCGACATTAAAGCTTCTGATGGAGTCGATTTCATCATCAAAGAAGTCGATTCGGTAAGGGAGCTCATGGGAATAGGCATAGACATCCACAATCGAACCGCGTCGGGCAAACTGTCCCGGCTCGTAGACATATTCCGTCTCGGAGAAGCCGAGTTCACGCAAAGCCATCACGAGTTCCGAAAGGAGCATCTTCTTCCCTTTCTTCACCTCAATGGTATGGCGGGTGAAGTCTGACCGTCCCACCACCTTCTCCGCTATAGCTTCAGGATAAGTGACGACATATCTGAGCGCCTTGTCACCACGGGCTATGGCATCAAGGGTCTCTGTACGCAGGATCTGTTGCGGAGGGTCAGGCTGCCCATAGCGGATGGCCCGGCGGTATCCGCTCGGAAAGATCGCAACGCTCTCTGGCCCGGAGATCTGGCGCAGGTCGTTATAGATATATCCCGCAGCATCAAGGTCATCTGCCACTACCAATGCCGGCCCTCCTTTAAGGCGCAGGCAACTCAGCAACATAGCCGGGGCGCTTCCCGAAAGTCCTCCGAGGCGTATCCGTCGGGCTGTTTTCTTCGCTATTGCCTTCTCCACGGACTCCAGCCTCGCTTTGCTGCAGAATCCTTCCGCTGCTTCCCTGATGGTCATCTTCTATCTCCTTTCTTTTTCATTTCTTACCGGCCGGGCCTTTGGCTTTTGACTTAGCCTTACCGGCCGCCCCCTTCTCCGGAGTTCCCTTTCCTTTCCCGGTGGTGGCGGTTCCGGGATGGAGAATGGAATTATATAGTTCCGGATTCTCAAGGATATCCACCGCTGTGGCAAAGGCCTTGTCGGTCTGAAGCTCGTAGGCGGTCTTTCCGGCTTCGTAATAATAGCGGCTCACAATCTCCGCGCCCAGATATTCCTCTATCTGCTTCCGATGTGTATCGAGATCTTTATCCAGATTATGGGTGAGAAGTGTGGCGAGGGTATCGATCCGCGCTTTTACCTCAGGATTCATATATCCTTCCGCCTCCGCCGTGGTGCGTAGCGTGGAAATCATCTCCTCGCATGCTTTGTCATATTTGAAACGTGTCGGATCAATGCTCTTCTTAAAATCGGCATATACCGAATCACTGATCACAAACTCTTCCCCACGTGCTATGGAGGGATGCTCGGCGGCAAACTTTGTGGCATAGTCGAATGCCCAGTTATCGCGCACTATATTATAGACAATACGCGTGGGCTGCCCCCAGTTGATCGTGGTGTCGGGCCGCAGACCTCCTCCGTCACGTACCTCCCGACCACCGGCCGTATGGAACACATTGGTAAGACTATCCGGCACTCTTGCCACCGACCCGTCCGGATTGCGGTGAGAATAGTCCAGGGCCTGCACCAACCGTCCGGAAGGAATATAATATTTAGCCACTGTGATCTTAAGCAATCCCGAGAAGGGTAACGGCCGTGTGCTCTGCACCAATCCCTTACCGAAACTACGATTCCCGACCAATACGGCGCGATCAAGGTCCTGAAGGGCACCGGCTGTGATTTCTGAGGAGGAGGCGGTGCCACCATCAATCAGGACAGCTAACGGTATGTCCGGGAAGAGGGGTTCACGGGTGGTCTTATAGGTCTTCTCATTGGAGGCATCGCGATAACGGGTACGGACCACTTCCGTACCTTTCGGCACAAAGTTGCTCACGATATCAATCGCGCTCTCTATCAGTCCTCCTCCATTACCACGAAGGTCGAGAACGATGTTCTTCACTCTCGGGTCTTTTTTGAATTCTTCCAGGGCAGTACGCACCTCGAGCGGAGACTTGTCGATAAAACCGGTAAGGCGGATATAGCCCGTATTTCCCTTCACGGTATAGTAAGGCACACTGGGCTCCTGAAGCTTACGACGTTCGATATTGACCGTAACGATACTGTCCGTGACATAGGGGCGCGCGACGGTTACCTCTACGGAAGTTCCGGCCTGGCCACGCAGAAGTTTGGTCACATCAGCGCTCCCCTTCTGCGAGACATCCACTGTGTCGACACGCAGGATATGGTCGCCGGCTTTCAAACCTGCAAGCTGGGCCGGAGCTCCTTCCATCGGCTGCGCGATATAGGAACGCCCGTTACGTTCGATAATATAACTCCCGATTCCACCATATTCCCCGGTGGTCATTCGCTGTAACTGCTCCTGATCGGAAGAATCGTAATATTCCGTATATGGGTCGATTGTCGACAGAAGCGCATCGATAGCAGCACGCATACTTTCGTCAGGACGTAGGGAATCGACATAATTCATCTCGAGTTCCCTTACGATATCGTTGAAGATATTGAGATTGCGTGTCAGGGCTGCGTCATGGCTTTTATCAGCTGTCGGAACAGCAGCTGCTGTGATTGTGATGGCACCGGCAATAAGGGCCGGCCCTATTAGTCGTTTGAAATTACGCATCATTCTGCGGGGGTATTTTTTCGGGGATAGTCCACAGTATAGTGCAGACCCCTGCTTTCCTTGCGCTCCAGGGCCTGGCGCATGATCAGATATCCCGTATTGATTAGATTGCGGAGTTCGCAAAGCTGACGTGTCGGTTTGCTCTGGCGGAAGAGCGCCTCTGTCTCCTGATAGAGGATATCAAGACGGTTCCAGGCACGGCGCAAACGCAGGTCACTCCTCACGATTCCAACGTAATAGCTCATTATCTGGTTCACTTCCTTTTCAGACTGAGTGATGAGAACCATCTCCTCGGGATGGGCCGTGCCATGGTCGTCCCATTCCGGCACATCATTACGGAAGTCGTATTCCCCGACATGGGCCAGAGCATGACGGGCCGCCGCATCGGCATATACCACAGCCTCAATCAGAGAATTGCTCGCAAGCCGGTTGCCTCCGTGAAGGCCTGTACAACTACATTCACCTATGGCATACAGTCGCGAGATACTGCTGCATCCGTTAAGGTCGACCTTGATTCCGCCACAGAGATAATGAGCCGCCGGAGCCACAGGAATCATATCCTTGGTGATATCAATCCCTAAAGATAGACATTTCTCATAAATATTTGGAAAATGTCGGCGTGTTTCCTCGGCATCTTTGTGGGTAACATCAAGATAGACATGATCATGGCCATGGAGTTTCATCTCCGAATCTATGGCGCGGGCCACGATATCACGCGGTGCAAGAGAGAGACGCGGATCATATCGATGCATGAACTCTTCTCCATTGAGATTCTTCAACACGGCGCCATAACCGCGCATAGCCTCTGTGATAAGAAACGAGGGACGGTCGCCGGGATGATATAGAGCCGTGGGATGAAACTGTATAAATTCCATGTCCGCCACATCTCCTTTTGCACGATACACCATCGCTATGCCGTCGCCCGTGGAAACGAGGGGATTGGTGGTGGTGGTATAGACGGCCCCTACTCCGCCGGTGGCCATTACTGTGACCTTAGCCAGATAGGTGTCGATGGCACCGGTTTCCTCGTCAAGCACATATGCCCCATAACAAGTGATGTCGGGTGTGCGACGTGTCACCACTTTTCCCAGATGATGCTGCGTGATGATTTCAATTGCGAAGCGATGATCAAAGACATCGATGTTAGGATTTCGCTTCACAGCTTCAATAAGCCCACGCTGAATTTCAGCCCCTGTATTGTCGGCATGATGCAGGATACGGAATTCCGAGTGGCCCCCCTCGCGATGAAGATCAAATTCTCCATCACTATTGCGGTCGAATTCCACACCCCAGTTGATCAGTTCGGCAATCTGTTCGGGAGCGTTCTTCACTACCTGCTCCACTGCCGCCGGATCACTCAGCCAGTCGCCGGCCACCATCGTATCGTGGATATGCTTATCGAAATCATCCACCTCCAGATTCGTAACCGAGGCCACGCCCCCCTGAGCGAAATTGGTATTGGCCTCTTCAAGGGTGGCCTTACAGATGATGGCTACTTTCCCTCCGGCACGGGCCACCTTGAGCGCAAAACTCATTCCGGCGATTCCTGATCCGATCACCAGATAATCATACTTGTAAATCATCTCTATTGGGTTTTCCTATCTATCTAATTCTTATTATCGGGGATTCACTGCTGAATACCCCGCTTCTCTACCCCACTCCCGATCTCTATCCCTTCTTTCTCTCAATCACCACCGCTCCGGCATAAATGGCCAGGAGCAGTATCTTGATTGCATAAGCCACACCGGCCACAAAGATTGTACTCAACCAGGCTCCGGCTCCCCATAACACGGCAGCCAGAATCAGAAAGAGTCCCATCCTCCCTACCGGATAATCAAGCGGATAATATTTCCGGCCCAGAAAATAGGATATCACCATCACTGCGAAATAGGCTATCAATGCAGCCCAGGCCGATCCCATATATCCTCCCGGAATGCCGATCCATCTCACCAGCCAGATATTGCATACCAGCATCACCACAAAGCAGATCAGCGACAGATACATACCCCAGCGTGTCCGGTCGGTCAGTTTATACCATAACGAAAGATTGAAGAAGACTCCGAAGCAGAGTTCGGCAGCCATAAGCACGGGCACTATCCGCAGCCCCTCCCAATAACCGGGAGCAATGAAATGACGCAATACCGGCAGGAAATACATCACTCCAAGGAAGATGAAAAGTCCGAATATCACAAAGTATTTCATCGCATCGCAATAGGCCTGCTTCTTTCCTTCTCCGCTCTGCGATGCCTGGGAGAAGATAAAGGGTTCGTAGGCATAACGGAAGGCCTGGGTGAACATCACCATCACTATGGCAATTTTCATATTCGCGCTGTAGATACCCACCATCGTATCAGCGGCCTGCTTATTGTCGGGGAAGAGATATGGCATCACCATCTGCCCCATATTCTGACTCAACACTCCGGCTATTCCCAAAATAAGCAGGGGCCAGCTATAGGATAGCATATCTCTCAGCAGAGAGGTATCCAACCGATAGCGACGCCCTGTGAGTTCGGGAAGAAGCATCAGAAGAATACATATTGTGGAAATGAGATTGGCCAGGAATATCCAGCCGATTCCGAATCCGGCACCTCCCAATGGCTCATAAAACCAGCTGATTGCTCCCGGACATCTGCTCATCAGCCATGGACAGCACAAGAGGAAGAAAAGATTGAGTCCGATATTGAGACCCACATTCATGAGCTTGATTCCGGCAAAGCGGAACGGACGTTTCTTGTAGCGGAGGTAGGCAAAGGGCAGGTTGGTGAAAGCATCAATAGCTACGGTGATTCCTAACATAGCCACATATTCGGGATGCGCCGAGACATGAAGCCATCCCGATACAGGCGTTAAGAATTCCATCAGTAAGGCTATGAACAGACAGGAAGTGGAGCCCACAGCCACCAGAGAGGTAGTATAGACCGTTTCCGGCTCATCGTGCTTATTTGCAAACCGGAAGAAGCCGGTCTCCATGCCATAGTTAAGAATCACAAGCGCCACGGCTGTGAAGCTATAGAGGAAACTGACCACTCCGTATTCTGAAGCGACAAATAGATAGGTATATAGCGGAACAAGACACCAGTTGAGGAAGCGTCCCACAATACTGCTGAGCCCATAGACAGCTGTGTCTTTTACCAATGATTTAATTCCGGCCATTTCTGGTAAGATATTTTCAGAAAGGTATTGAAGTTGGCTAAACTTCAATTCAAAGCTATGATAATTATATTATGGAGATCTATTGAAGTTGTTTAAACTTATTTTTTATTCACATTTGCGAGAGATTTTGAGCTGATTGCGTCACTCGAAGAGGTAGCAACCTCTCGGTTGGTACCGATGAGAGGGGCGGAAGCAGCCCAAAAGATCCGCAAAGATGAATAAAAGAATGAAGAATATACCTAATTTTAACATTCGTAAATTAGTTTAAACAACTTCATTGGTTAGGGTCGTCAAAAAGAGTCCCCTGAAGCGGCAGCCCGCTCCGGCCTAGATGACGGTAGGCCAGTTCGGTCACTTCGCGCCCTCGTGGGGTACGTTTGAGAAAGCCCTCCTTAATAAGGAAGGGTTCGTAGACCTCCTCTATCGTTCCGGCATCTTCTCCAATGGCGGTGCCGATTGTGGTCAGACCGACCGGGCCTCCCTTGAATTTATCAATAATGGTAAGCAGGATTCTATTATCGATCTCATCAAGGCCATAGCGGTCGATGTTGAGGGCTTCGAGTGCATGCCGTGCAATTGAAAGGTCTATGCGTCCGTTACCGCGTACCATCGCGAAATCGCGCACACGACGTAAAAGCGCATTGGCGATTCGCGGAGTGCCCCGGCTGCGCAGCGAGATCTCGGCAGCCGCTTCTTTATCGATTCCGACTTTCAGGAGACGCGCCGAGCGTTCCACGATACCTTGAAGAGTTTTATGATCATAATATTCAAGGTGACAATTTATACCGAAACGCGCACGTAGTGGTGCGGTCAGTGAGCCGCTACGGGTAGTGGCCCCGATCAGTGTGAAGGGAGCTAAGGTGAGTTGCACACTTTTTGCTCCCGGCCCCTTGTCGAGCAGGATATCTATCCGGAAATCCTCCATTGCTGAGTAGAGATATTCCTCCACCACGGGATGCAGACGATGGATCTCATCAATAAAAAGGACATCGTTCTCTTCCAGGCTCATCAGGATACCGGCAAGATCGCCGGGCTTATCAAGCACAGGGCCCGATGTGACTTTAAACCCTACTCCCAGTTCATTGGCCACGATGTTGGATAGAGTGGTCTTCCCCAGCCCCGGAGGACCATGAAGGAGGGTATGGTCAAGGGATTCCCCACGCATCCGGGCTGCGGCCACGAACACACGGAGATTCTCTATAATCTTCTCCTGTCCCTGGAAGTCATCGAATTCCAGAGGACGGAGGGCTTTTTCGATATCTTTCTCAAATCCTGACGGGCGTTCCTGTCCCTGCCGGATATCATAATCTTCTTCCATACGCGAAATCCCGCCTCTTCAAAGGCGGGATTTGCAAATTTAGGAAAAGATTCATTATGTTGCAATTCGTCAACGTATTTTCACTAAAATTAGTTGGCGGATTTCACGAACTTTCCATTCTTTTTAACGAGATAAATTCCTTTCTTAAGGCTCTCTACCTTACGTCCCAGAAGATCGTAAATCTCCCCGGCTCCTTCCACATCAACCTCGGATTCCGGTTCATCAATTCCGGTGGAGATCCAGCTCGTGGGGAAATAGTCAGTCGACATTTGATGCCCGTCAATGGTATAAAAGAGCCTTACGAATTTCACATCTCCAAACTTCGTAGATGAATCAGCTGTGCCGTCAGAGAAAATACTATGCTTTTCATTTCCATCGAATCCTACCCATATATCAGTGATGGCATTGAGGCCCGCAATGTTCTCCTTAGGTCTGACTTTTACCTTTAATCCGCCCCAGCCATTTTTACTGAAGCTGATTTCATACATCTCCTCATAGCGGCAGCCACTTTCTACCAGAGTAGGATATCCGGCCGTGCATCCTCCCGGAATAAAATAGGTGGCATTCGGATCGACATACATATTCTGCTCATAATCTCCTTCCGGATCTTCGTCGCAGGCATCCATGAAGATCACGGGGCTTACCGTCGCGCCATTTCCGGCTGAGAACATTTTCCCCAATGGGCAGCGTTGCCAGTTATCTATCAGATCTGTATTCTGAGTCAGGGCCGCATATACATGGGGGGTGAAATCTTTCTTATTTGAAGTGGGAGAATAGATGAATTGAGGAGACTTCATTCCCCAGCATGTGGAAATGGAAATGGTGTCCACACCACAGGAATAGCCGAATGCCGGCAGTCCGGGAGATTGGGTATAGTTCCAGAATGTAAGGAAGCGGGGGAACACCACAGTTTCAAGTTTTTTACATCCGGCAGCAAAATAGGGTCCTAAAGCCGCAAAGATTTCTTCCGGACGCTCAATAATTACATTCGACCAGTCGATCTTCTTAAGGTTACGGCAATTTTCAAACAGACTGCTTCCTGCATTATAACTCCTGAGATATGATTTCTCGAAAACCACCTCCTCAAATCCCGTATTGAAGAAAGCGGAATCCTCACTTAGTTTGGTCTCTCCTCTGAAAGGGAATTCTTTCAATTCCCGACAGTTCTTAAATGCTGACTCCCCTACTGTAATGATGATATTTTCCGAGGAGACTCTTTCGAGAGAGCTGCATCCGGAGGCAAAATTATCAGGAATATGCGGAGAGGTCATCTCGAGACGCAGGGTCTTAAGCTTGTCGCATCCACGTATTATCGACCCCTCGAGAGTCTTTACCGCTTCCGGAATTGTCAGGGAACTGATGCCGCTGTAAGCAAAGGCATAGTCGCCTATCTCATATACCCGGGAGGGAATGTTGATATCAGTCAGGGATGTCACATTATAGAAAGCATAGGGAGAGATTTTGTTGACATTCTCCGGAATTGAAAATGAAGTCAGCCCTCCTGACGGAACAGTTCCGACCACCCGGCCCGATTGGATCAGCACCGAATTAATCATCGTGAGCTTATGAGGGCGCACATCGACCAATTCTATTTTACGAAGGCCTTTCATCCGGTTTATACCTCCGTTCTTAAAAATCTCCACATTCTGCGGGATTTTCAGCGACGTTATGGTAAGATTCTCAACAAGAGCTTCCTCCGAGATATATTCAATACCATCGGGGATGGTAAGATTTCCGGTTGTTTCAAAACTCTGCGGCACCTTGATTAATTCCTTTTTCCCCTTTAACAGCAGCAGACCTTTGGGAGTGGTTTCGAAAATCGGAGATTTGGCATCAACAATGAACCGCACCAGTTTCGGGCAGTTAAAGAAATTCTCTGTCGTGGAATTCACAACCTGAGTGTCATGGACGTTCCCGAACCAGACATACTCCGCCGGGATAGTTATCTCCGTCACGGTGGTGAGGTTATCAAGGGCATGCTTGGCGACTTTGGTTATGGTATAAGTCACTCCGTCAGTGTGGGTGAATGTCGAGGGAAGCTTGAGTTTCCCGGATGTGGGTTGTGTGCCTCCCCATCCCACCAGACTGCACGTCTTTTTCGAAGTGTTGAAGTCATCGCATTTGTAGAGGATTGACCATGCGTTTGAGACACATAAAAGGAAGGCCAATAGAGATAAGACTTTTCTCATAAATTCCATGTTAACATTCGCAAATAAGTTTAAACAACTTCATTCGGTTAGTGTTTTCGATTAGCTCTGCAAAATTAAAATATAGCCGTCTAAGAGAATGGTCGGATTGAAAACATAATTCATCCGATAGACCTATAATAGTCTTGTCGGAATTAATTGTCGACTTTCAGGTCTATATGATGCGGAATTTAAACGGTCTATTTATAGTCTATTTCGTTTTCACCGGTGCGTTCACGGATAATTAATGGAAACGGATAGGTTGTGAAAAAAGGGGATTGTTCTTAATTTTGAAATCTGAATTTTGACCTATACACCTTATTTTATGTTTCACGGTAGAATAGTTTTATTGATTACCGCTCTTTTCCTCATTCTGATTTCAGGATGTAGAAAGAGTAATTCTTTGGCGCATCCTTTCAAATGGAACGCTATAAATAGAGAGGTCGATCAGTTGAGTCAACAGCTCGACAGTCTATTCTTCATTCATGCAGAAGATAGTGAGATCAATCCATTGATTGATTCTTTAGAGAGAATCTCAAAAAGAATTGATAATGAGGAATTGAATAAGAGAGTGGAGGTATTCAGAGCAGAACAGATGTCTGGTCATGAGGGTGGAGATGAAGAATATGAGAAGAAGATTACCGACCTACGTGAACATACCGATTCCGCCACCTACCCCTATCTTTATCACCGTATTCTTCATTTATTCCCGGATAGTGACGATCGGAATCTGGACGAGTACGTAAGGA
The DNA here is from genome assembly GCA_014800525.1 of Bacteroidales bacterium. GTDB lineage: Bacteria > Bacteroidota > Bacteroidia > Bacteroidales > Muribaculaceae > Lepagella. Next base: position 154,542 of record JAAVFV010000018.1, read on the forward strand.
TAAATAACGAGTTGGATTTTTTCAGGAGTGTTGGCGATCCCGTGATGACAGCCTCTTCATTGATCTCATTAGGCAACCTCCTGAAGGATGTGCGAGATCCCGCTCAGGCTATAGAAGTTTATGAGGAAGCCGACTCTATTCTGAATGCAAATGGTTTTGAGGAAATTGCCCTTTTTAACCGTATGAATATAGCCACGGCTTCGATTATATTGCGCGATACTGTAAAGGCTACCGCCATCTTGCAGGATATGCGTAAGAATCCTATAATCACCGATAGACCAGAAATCCTTGAGAATGTTTTACACAATCTTTATATCGACTGCGGAGTCCGAGATGCCCTCGATAGTCTGTATGCAATAAAAGGAGAGGAAAGTTCATCTCTGATAGAAACATTTATGTCGAATGCCCTTCTGAATGAAGGAGATATACCCGGAGCGGTGGTTCACGCCCGGAAAGCTGTGGATAAAGCCTTGGCCGATGAGAATATAAATGATTACGCAATCGCACTCTATGCCCAGTCGGATGCGCTTTCTGCCGCCGATGATACCTTAAGAGCTTACCGCTCACTTATTAAGGCTGTGGAGATTACTGATGATGTAGGCACATCTAACGAACCGGACAGGATAAAGAAAGAGGAGACCAATCGACTTATGTCGCTCCGTATGCTTGAACATGAACTCGCCCGAAGTCGCTGGCAGTTGCGAATCGTATGCGGTATCTTTATCCTTATCGTGATTCTGGCCATAGGTGGATTCTTCTTGCGTAAGCGTATTATCCGGCTAAAGACAAGCCAGTTGCATGCCAATGAGGAGAAAGATAAGATTGCACGCAAACTTGTGGCCACCCAGATAGCAATGAATGAGACTCATAAGGTGCTCTCGACAGTGGAGAAAGCTGTTGATGGTCTTATGGGTGATAATAACACTACCGAACATTCGCGTGAGATCGCTAATGCCATCCACACCCATAAGGTGAGAAGTAGCGACCGTGAGAGTTTTATCGATTCCTTTACCGAGATTCATCCTGATTTTGTCAGACGACTTAAAGAGTGCAATTCCGCGATTACCGAACCGGATATCCGTCTGGCTTCCTATATCGTAACCGGAATGGATAATAAACAGATTGCATCCACCATGGGAATTCGTCCCGAGTCGGTGAAGCAGGCTCGCTGGAGATTACGAACCAAACTTTCTCTGGAAAAGGGAGCATCTCTCGAGGAAGCGCTTAGAAAACTTATGCGCGGTGAATAAGCATAAGGCTCCATCCAATAAAGAATGTTAAATGCAGGGCGGTTTCTTTTTGAGCTAAAATCTTGAATCTATGAGGGAACAGCCTCTGCGCTGTGACCGAAGAGATTCGAGATTTTAGCCAAAAAGAGACCGGCGCAAGTAATTTTATTTCATTGGAAATAGTCTTTACATTTTAATTGATTAATATTAAAGTTTATTTAATTACTCCATTCTCGCATCTCAGGGGCATCTATCACCTTTTGGCTCAGTCACATAGCCCGCTATGCTCCTTCGCCTGCAAGGCGATATCTGCTCCCTGAGATGCGACCCTGCATTAACATTTCTTATTGGATGGA
>JAAVFV010000019.1 GCA_014800525.1 Bacteroidales bacterium
CTCCCGGCTCCGGCGGATTCACCGGATTATATTGCGCGCGCGACAATAATGCCATAAGCACTATCGCCACACCCGCTATTATCTTAAAAATTCTCATCTTATTTTACGATACATTTGAATGAAGTCTCTCCGATACGTACCACATAAAGACCCGGCTCAACCGCAATGACGGTCGCCTCTGTGCCTGCTGTCCGAGCGGCAATCTGTCGGCCATCTGCCGTATAGACGTTCACCTCTAGACCGGCTGGAGCTGTCACCGAGATTCCTCCGGCCACACCCGATACCAGGATAGCGGTCGCATTCTCCATCTCTCCGATGCCCGTGGTGATCTCCTTGGGAAGGCGGAGTGTGAAGCGATTGTCGTGTGTGCCGGCCTCGGAATTGAAGCGGCAGGTTGCTCCGCTACCGAAGCTCACGCTTCTATCGAGAAGAGCATCGTAAAGCTCGGCTTTCTCTTCAGCGGAAGCCATGGTGAGGGTATATTCTCCGGCCATGGGAGCCTTGAAGCCGAGTTTCACTTCTCCCGACGCAAGCGGGCGTTCGTTGATGGCCATAGGGGTGGTGCCGGCGAATGAGTAGAGCTCGGGGAGTGTGCCCTCGCCGAAGAATTTGGTGGCATCGCAATTTATCTCATATTCCTCAGAAGCCGAGGGATTGATCACGATTCGTGTGTGATCCTCCTTTCCCTGTGCATCGAGCAGCGAGATGTTGTAGATGGAGCGACCGCCGAGGCTCTTGGATACCGACTGACGCGACAGTTCAGTTGTGAACTGGCAGCCCGTGCGTCCGAAGGAGATTTCGCCGTCAATGTCGGCCTGCTGCATGAAGAAGCCCTGCATCGGCTCTAGAATCACATCATCGTCAGCCAGCGAGTAGGCCACATATTTAGAGCCGTCCCATACGGTGATTGGTGTGGAGAGCGAGGAGGCGTACATGTCGTAATATGAGGGATAGGGGTTGCCGATGAAGTTCCAGCCCTGATTCTCGGCTGTCTCGGCATTCCATGCCTTCACCTCTATGGTGCGGTCGGCGGCGCTCATCAGCTGCGCGCCGGCTGCCTGACTCAGCGGGGCCGTGAGGTAGCCTACTCCCTGTGTCTGGAAGATATATCCCTTGCCGGCTTCAAGTGTTCCTTCAGCGGGGACATCCTTCCAGCTTGCGCCGGTACCGTTTAGGGCGCGGGATTCTCCATCATACGAGCGGAAGATGAAGTCGCGGCTTTCCGAGTGGGTGATCTCTGATAATTTCACATCGCAGGGGAAGGAGATGAAATACCAGCGATTGGGATAGGCATAGAAGCTCAATTCAGTGGCATTGGCAGTCATCAGGGCCGCGGCGTTGATAAACTGACCGTATACCTTGGAATTAAGATTGCTGCGCACGCTGAATTTCTCCATCGGCATCGGATCGCTTCCCAATACATTGAGCTTTCCTCCTTCGATGATCGCTACTGAAGGGGTGCCCTCCATACGATGTCCGGAAAGAAGATCGAGATCGGAGCCGATGAACCAGGAATCACTTGTGGCGCCTCCTTTGATGCTCCCGGTCTTACCCCAGAACGGGTCAAGCTTATAGGATACGATGGAGAAGTCGGGAACCAGCACCTCAATAGCTGATAAATCTACCCTGTCGAAAGCATTCTGCATCGCCGGCGGAGTGGCCGCACGACAGATCACCCGCTTTATTGCCGGACAACTATTAGCAAAATTGAGATATGAGAAGACTCCGCCGGGAAGGATTATCTCTTCAAGATCATTGCAGGAGGTCAGGACATGAGCATCTATGGAAATAGGCCCGTCTCCTAAATCTATTTTGGTGAGTCCGCTATGATCAAATGCGTAGCTGAAGATACGAGTCACGGAGTTGGGAATGATAATCTCCTTAAGCGCGCTTGAATATTGGAATGCATTGTTACCGATAGATATGAGCCCTTCCGGAAGACTCACTGAATTCAGAGCCGTGCAATTCTGAAATGCCGAATTCTCAATCGCCTTCACTCCTTCGTGCAATTTCACTGTCTGAAGATTCTTGCAAAGCGTAAAACAGCTCACTGGAATAGTTTCCGCACCCCCGACTTCGGCCGATACCAGCGATTCACACGCCATAAATGCTCTTTCCCCTAAGGTTTTGACAGAGGCCGGAAGTATGATTTCCGCTATTCCTGATTCTCTGAACCCATCGATTCCGATGGAGGGCAGATCGCCGGGGAGGGTGATATGCCTGAGGGATGTGCGGTTAAAGAATGTGGAGGCCGGCATTCCGGCACTGGCCGATGAGGCTCCGCTGAGGTCGAGCTCCACAATGGAGGTGAGGTTGCTGATAGTGCTCCAGTCTTTTGTGTTGAGAGGGCCGGTTACTCGCAGATGGGTTATATCTGACAGATTGTCGGTCTTGTAGAGAAGCTCGACGCCAAGGGTTCCGGCGGTTTCGAGATTGATAGTCATCCATGTCACTTCCGGTGATTCGGCACGTACCTCGGTCGGTACGGCCACAGCGTGGGCATACGATACGCCCCCGATCAGGGATCCTGCCAAAAGCAGTCCCTGCATGGTTTTTATTTTCATGTGGTCAGGTGATCCCGGTTCCCGCAGGATTTAGGTTATGGTTAATATTGGAAAACAACCGGTGGGAACTCCCCGCTCTATTCGGCAGAGAATCCGGTTAATTTATAAGGATACCCTTGATTGCCCCCGATTCATGGAACACCGCAAACCGAAGCAACCAAGGGTAATTGAATGTTATGTTGAGCATGAATATATTTTGGTTATAGAAATTTCTCAAGATTTCGATAAGCATCAAGGGTCGGGAGTGGTGCAAAGGACAGTTCTTAATCTTCCTCATACGCTCACCGGGATTGGTAAGAAAAAGCTCGGGATCGGTACCATGAAAGGAGGTAAGTTATAATTCCGTATAAGGACATCTCGAAAACCACCCGACAAAATTACTTATAAAAACCAAGGATTCATCCCCCAAATTATCCTCTATAAAGGCAGTCGACCCCAAATAGACCCGAAATATACACTCCATAACCGCCTGTCGTCTCTCGGTCTACTACACATCGGTGCAAAATTCGTTTCTGTCCTCCCTTCCCATTTCTCCGGTCGGCCTTGAGGAATAGCGAGTTACTACCTGCCTGTCACTATAAATTATGGGGATTTGACTATGATTTTCCGTGCAATGACACATCTGTAATAGTCTATGGCATAAAAATTATATGCCTCTCCCTTGCTTTTTATTAACTTCGCACCGTCGGCTCCCCTCCAAAAGGATGATAGCCGCATGCAAGAAAAGATATTTACATGAAAAGTTAGGTTATAGGTTTAGGATTTGCCCTCCCCGGGAGGGGAGGGCATCTTTATTTCCCGAATCTGAAATCTAAATCCCTCTCCCCCTCCTCTCTTCAGCCTCCCCTCTCTTCAGCCTCCCCTCCTCTCTTCAGCCTCCCCTCTCGTCGGCGCGAAGCTCGTCGGTGTGCAAGCCCTGAAAGGGATTGAGGCAGCTGATGCCCCGCCGGCGCGAAGCTCGTCGGTGTGCAAGCCCTGAAAGGGATTGAGGCAGCTGATGCCCGTTGGCGCGAAGCTCGTCGGTGTGCAAGCCCTGAAAGGGATTGAGGCAGCCAATGCCAAAGCAGCGGTAGCAACCGAAGCCAAATCCTCAACTTAATTACTGACCATCTTGTTTTAACGAATAAATACCATATATGAAAACCTTAACCACCCTCACAATCATGGCCGCCTTAGCCACCGGTTCCGCCGGCGCCTCAGCCGCGGATAACATAAAAATCGAGCACATCGGCGTCAACAACACATACGTCCGCGTTAACCCCGATCAGAAATATGTGATTCTACCCGTCCAGGATGGCGTCGATGATGCCCGCATCAACCTCATAGTCGATGGCAAGACCGAACGCACTTTCTACGTCCGCCTCGCAAAATCCAAAGTCGATTTCGAAGTTCCATTCGATCTCTCCAAATACAAAGGCCATAATGTCATCCTCGACATCCGCGCCAACCACGACCGCTCCTCCATCCGCGAAAGCCAGGAGGAAGCCTGCTGGAACCTCATCCGCACCTCCGACACATTCGACAAGACTAATCGCGAGAATTTCCGTCCCCTCTACCACCATACCCCCGAATACGGTTGGATGAACGACCCCAACGGTATGTTCTACCACGACGGTGTCTGGCATCTCTACTACCAGTGGAATCCCTACGGTTCCAAATGGCAGAACATGACCTGGGGACACTCCACATCCCGCGACCTCATCCACTGGACCCACGAAGGCACCGCAATCGAGCCTGATGGCCTCGGAACTATCTTCAGCGGTTCGTGCGCACTCGATCCCGATAATACCGTCGGCTATGGCAAGGATGCCGTAGTGGCTCTCTACACCTCCGCTGCCGACATGCAGACCCAGAGCCTCGCCGGCTCCACCGACGGCGGCATCACTTTCCAGAAATATGCCGGAAATCCCGTCCTTACTCTCCCCACTGAGGCCCGCGACCCCAACATGTTCTATAATCCCGACACTAAGCTCTGGACAATCGTCCTCGCTCACGCGCTCGAACATGAAGTGCTCTTCTTCACTTCCCCCGACCTCAAGACCTGGACAAAAACCTGCTCTTTCGGTAAGGTAGCAGCTCAGGGTGGCGTCTGGGAATGTCCCGACCTCTTCCCTCTTGAAATCGACGGCAAGAAGAAATGGGTGCTCCTCCTCAACCTCAACCCCGGCGGCCCCTTCGGCGGTAGCGCCACTCAGTATTTCATCGGCGATTACGATGGCAAGACCTTCACTTCCGACACTCTCGCCGACGGCACAATCCCCACTAAATGGATGGATTTCGGCAAAGACCATTACGCCACTGTCTCCTGGAGCGACGCCCCCGATTCACGCCGCACTGCTATCGGCTGGATGAGCAACTGGCAGTATGCCGCCGACGTACCCACTCTCCAGTACCGCTCGGCCAACACCTGCCCCCGCGACCTCAGCCTCTTCTCCGATAACGGCGAGATCTACCTCGCTTCCGTCCCCTCTCCCGAGCTAAGGAAGATGCGCTCCAAGGCTTCCGTGGCAAATGTCTCCTTCTCCGCTCCCGCCAAAGGCCGCACTTTCGCACTTCCCAAGGCCAACGACGGTATCTGCGAGATCGAATTCGATATCGATGCCTCCAAAAAGAAGGGTAATACCGAAATCATCCTCTCCAATGAAAAGGGTGAGAATGTGAAAATCATCTATAATGCCGCCGACAACACCATCTCCTTCGACCGTAAGGAATCCGGTATCGTCGATTTCAGCATCGATTTCCCCGCTGTCACCGTAGCACCGACCTTCACCCATGACGGTCGCACCTCCGTCCATATGCTCATCGACCGCTCAAGCATCGAAATGTTTGCCAAGGATGGCCGCTATGCGATGACCAACCTCGTATTCCCCAACCAGCCCTATTCTTCCATGAAGGTATCCTCCACTGCCGGTGCGAAGATCTCAAACCTCAACATCTATCCCCTCAATCCCTCTAAATAAAAAGCTCCTCTTAACATAAGCCCCGTCAGCGCGAAGCTGTTTCCGTCCCGGCTCTGCCGGTGCCCCGTCAGCGCGAAGCTCGTTCTGTGCAAGCCCTGAAAGGGATTGAAGCAGCTAATGCCCCGTCAGCGCGAAGCTGTTTCCGTCCCGGCTTTGCCGGTGCCCCCGTCAGCGCGAAGCTCGTTCTGTGCAAGCCCTGAAAGGGATTGAAGCAGCTAATGCCCCGTCAGCGCGAAGCTGTTTCCGTTCAGCGCACAAAGGATGCTGATAAGGCTTAAGCTAATAATATAAGCAATGAAAAAGAATTCTATAATGCAGTTTATCCCAGTGATGCTCTGTTTCTTCGCCATGGGATTCGTCGATCTGGTCGGCGTTGCATCAAATTATGTGAAGCAGGACCTCGGCCTCTCCGAAAGTCAGGCCAATCTCTTCCCCTCGCTCGTTTTCTTCTGGTTCCTTATCTTCGCCGTCCCCACAGGCATGGTGATGAATAAGATCGGCCGAAAGAATACGGTCCTCGTCTCCGTAGCCGTTACAGGTCTCTCCCTCCTTCTCCCTATCTTCGGAAACGGCTATTGGCTCATGCTCATCGCTTTCTCCCTACTCGGCATCGGAAATGCAATCATGCAGACCTCCCTCAACCCGTTGGTGACCAATCTCATCTCCGGCGACAAACTCGCCTCGACCCTTACCTTCGGTCAGTTTGTCAAGGCCATCGCTTCTTTCCTCGCGCCCATCCTCATGGCCTGGGGCGCCACAACACTCATGCCGACCTTCGGTCTTAACTGGCGCATCGTCTTCGCCATATATGCCGGCGCTTCTCTGCTCTCCTTCGCTGCCTTGGCCGCCACTCCCATCGAGGAGGATGCCCCCGATAAGGCTTCCGGCATTGTCGAATGTCTGCGTCTGCTCGGCCGTCCGTTCATTTTCCTCTGCTTCATCGGCATCATGTGTCATGTCGGCATCGATGTCGGCACCAACACCACCGCTCCCAAAATCATCATGGAGCGTCTGCAGGTGCCCCTGGAGGAAGCCGTCTACGCCACAAGCATCTATTTCATCTTCCGAACCATCGGTTGCTTCTCCGGCACATTCCTCCTCCGCGTGCTCTCGGCCCGTCTCTTCTTCGCTATCAGCGTCGCTATGATGGTGGCTTCAATGACAATGCTCTTCTTTGTCTCATCTATCGGTGCTCTCTACACGGCAATCGCACTCGTCGGCTTCGGCAACTCCAACATCTTCTCTATCGTATTCTCCCAGGCGCTCCTCCACGCTCCTTCGGAAAAGAACGAGGTGTCCGGTCTGATGATCATGGGACTCTTCGGCGGCACGATCTTCCCCCTCTGCATGGGCTATGCCGCTGAAAGCGTAGGGCAGGCCGGTGCCGTGGGCGTAATGGCCCTCGGTGTGGTATTCCTTCTCTTCTATACCTTCAAGATCCGCAGTATAAATCTCAAATAATCCCGAATAAATTTCTAATAAACATATCATGAATAATCAGCTCGTTATAGGTATCGGTGAGGCCCTCTGGGACGTCCTCCCCGAAGGAAAAAAAATCGGTGGTGCACCCGCTAATTTCGCCTACCATGTAAAGCAATTCGGCCTCGATTCATGCGCCGTTTCTGCAATTGGTGATGATGCTCTCGGAAAAGAACTCATAGAAAACTTCAAAGATAAGGGTGTCAATTTCCTTCTGGAGACTGTTCCCTACCCCACAGGTACCGTACAGGTTGAAATCGACCAGGCAGGTATTCCGCAATATGACATCAAGGAGAATGTGGCCTGGGATAATATCGTCCTCACCGACGAACTCAAGGAACTCGCCAAGAAAACACGTGCCATCTGCTTCGGCTCCCTCGCACAGCGCAACATAATCTCACGCGAGACCATCAATGAATTCCTCGACAATATCCCCGCCGAAAACAATCCCCTGATCGTATTCGATATCAACCTCCGCCAGGGATTCTACAACAAGGATATCCTCACCAACTCCATGGAGCGCTGCAACGTGCTCAAGATCAATGATGAAGAGCTCGTCACCATCTCTCGTATGTTCGGCTATCCCGGCATCGACCTGATGGACAAATGCTGGATTCTCCTTGGCAAATACAACCTCAAGATGCTCATTCTCACCTGCGGCATCAACGGTAGCTACGTCTTCACTCCCGGCAATGTCTCCTTCCTGCCCACACCGAAGGTAGAAGTGGCCGACACCGTCGGCGCCGGCGACAGCTTCACAGCCGCCTTCATCGCCAGCATTCTCAAAGGCGCCGATGTTGCCACCGCCCATCGCAAAGCCGTCGATACCTCCGCCTTCGTCTGCACCCAGCAAGGCGCCATGCCGACCCTCCCCGAATCCCTGACAAAATAATCCCGAATCTCCGATTCATCCAAATATTCCGAATCCCAGATTCATCCAAATATTCCGAAGCTCCCATTCATCCAAATATTCCGAAGCAGCGGCATAAGCCGCTGCTTCTTTCGCATGCCCCGCCGGCGCGAAGCTGTTTCCGTCCCGGCTCTGCCGGCCAATGCCCCGCCGGCGCGAAGCTCGTCGGTGTGCAAGCCCTGAAAGGGATTGAGCCAGCCAATG
>JAAVFV010000020.1 GCA_014800525.1 Bacteroidales bacterium
AGAAATCATAAACTATTCGCCGCAGAATGCCACCTCCATATCAATGTCTATTTTCTCTGGCATCTTCAACCTGGGGATAGGATGTGGCACATTGTTGGGCGGCTATGTATGCACCTATATTNCNATAGACAAAATTGGTTATGTAGGAGGAGCAGTAGCGGTAATGGCTTTCGTGTATTGGTATNTGAGGGTACAAAAGCTCCTGCGAGCCAAAACAGATTTAANTGNACCTAAGAATTGAAGAAAANTATGNAGAATCAAAAAATTAGCTATNGNNACGTTTNCATTANGTGTTGCAGAATTTGGCATGAAGGTAATTTGAGAATGTAGCAAAAAGTATCGGGGTATCGATTGTTAAAGCGAGCAATTTTTATATTTCTATAATATTACTGTCCGCTGAACCATAAATTAGTGAGTCCAACTTCACAAATGGAATCAGTCCTATTTTTATTTTGTCTCAAAATTTTTTAGCGGACAGTAATANTCATAAATCAGATACTTCTTAGATACTCCATGTCCAGACCNGTGGCTTCCTGAATCTGTTCAAGAGGTAAGCCCATTCTCTTTAGATTCCGAGCCGTTTCTTTATATCCTTCAATTCTTCCTTCAGCTCTTCCTTCAGCTAAACCAACGGCTCGACCTTCGTCACTGGCATATTTGAGTTGACTATACATATCTCGCGCACGCTTGAGGTCGATTTCATAGCTACGTCGCTCTTCAGGACTCAGACTGGCGATGTTACCAATACTGGCTAATCTCTGAAATATCTCGTTTTGGCCTTGAAAAGCCACTGTCTGCCTTAGTCCCATATTTTTTAAATTATATATCCATTGATCAAATCCGCTCTCACATTCAATTTCNTCCTTCAAAAAGGCCGGAAGCTGAATATAAATCAAACGCATGAGGTTGTCAACTGGTTTGCCATTCTCTTCATCAATCATNCGGGCACTTGTTAATACCTTGCGCTCCAATCCTGTTATATAGAAATTACATAAGAATACACCAATAACAGGTGTAAGTTGATAATCCCAATCAAGATCTTCATTATTTTTTCCTCTATATCCTTGTTCGGCAATTCCGCGGCATACATAGTATTCTCCTCGTTGAATAAAATTATGTTGGGGGGCTTTCTGCATTTCGACGATAAATCTATGTCCTGTAGAAGTCTCGCACATAATGTCATAACGAATTCCTTTACCAGTCTCGAGTTCTCCGGGACGTTCAGAATTAAGATAGCGGAGATTAACTATATTCGATAGNTGGGGGTCACCGTCAAAGATAGTGTTGAGGAAATTCATGAGGACTTCCTCAGACACATTTTCTCTACCCAATAGAAGTTTAAAGCCAATATCGTATAAGGGATTAATTAGTTGTGGCATGGAATAATATACTTTATGTGGCAAAGATAAATAAATTTNATAGATATNAGAAATAAACACACATAAAANATATTATTGAAGGGTCTCGCACAGCGGATGAGAGGAGACGTCTGGGGGGACTTGCTTACTGAAAAAAGCGCTGCCCAAAGGATGCCGGAGGGAATAAGGTAAAAATAGCGACCATGNTCTTGCATAGCCGCTATTTTTACATAGATAGGTAGGAAACTATTGATTTGTACTTAATAGACTACCTTATTAGTCTTAACTCGACCATCCGACATGATGGAGCGTCGGATATAGAGCTGACCTTTTTCCGGTTCTTTGATTCTAATACCCGACATATCATAATATTCGATATCGCGGATATCGATCATCGTGGGAACTTCAATTCCTACCGTGGTGCGGTTAACTATAAAATCAAAACTCTTGCTTTGTCCATTCCATTTCAGAGTTAAAGTGACAGGCTTTTCTTTAGCCACACTAACTAAAGCTTTCCCTCCATCAATTCGAATCACTTCCTCATCTGAACTTGTCCACTCCAGACCAGGGAAAGAAGCCACCAGGAAATCATCTGTCACATTTGTGGCCGTATCCCCTGATTTCAGAAGATATCGTCCGGCCCCAAATCTTACGGCAGCTATCTCAGTCAGAGAAGTCGGCAGGGGATAGGTGGCCGATTCGAGNGTCCAGTTTTCACCCGGTAGGAGATTCATGAGCGAGTCGGTGGTCAGTCCAATCCATGAGGAATTATCAGCCGAAAGCTTACCGTTGATATCGTCATTAAACCAGACCGGACCTGTAAATTTAACAGAGGAACCAAAGATATTACCCACNGAAGTCACTCCCTCCGGGGCGCTGACTTCTCCAGCTGCTACACAGCGGANGATATCAAACGAACCGAATTTGGATCCAGCGATACCCCCCACTGTCTTGGATCCCTCTACATTACCATAATTGGCACAATCAGTCAGGATAGCATAACCATATCCGGTGACACCACCGGCAGTTCCATAAGTACCGGTATAAGTNCCGGTNGCTTTCACATCTGCTATATTGACACAACGGTCTATTGCGACATCNGATCCTGTATACCCCGCTATGCCACCCATGGCATAGGTATTGCCGNTTACGGAGCCGGCATTGAAGGAATCGGAGATATCACCAAGAGCATCGCCGACGATACCGCCTGTCATATAGCCAGCTGATGTGACTGATGCATAGTTTCCGCAACGGGAGATTACGGAGTATGNAGCTGTCTTACCAGCGATTCCACCAATATCTTTTTTGCCTGATGATGTATTTTCTACGGTTGCATAATTGAAACAGCTATCGATAGTGGTGGAAAATCCGGCATCTCCACGGGTTTCTCCGACAAGCCCACCGGTGGTGTTCCCTCCTGTAGCCAATACTGCTCCATGATTCTCGCAACCNTATAAATGATGACCGGCACCCATAAGACCAGCNAGACCTCCAATATTTGTACCCGAACCTGTGACCGCTCCATAATTACGGCAATTGGTGATTATCGCNCCATTCTCTCTCATGGCTCCNGAGGAAGTGGGGGTGCTTCCGTAGAGACCGCCCACATAGGCTTTACCATTCTTCAGATCACCTCGATTCACACAATTAATCATCGCCGACCCCGATTCAATCATTGCTGCTAAGCCTCCGATATAGTTGCCTCCGCTTACNGANGAAACTTCTCCTGAGTTTTCACAATCTGAAAGGCAACCTCTAAGNGAGCCGCATAGACCGCCAATGTATGTGGTCTTTCCCTTGATTGTGCCTGTGTTTGAACATTCAGAAGCATCTCCATAGAGCACGCCNGCAAGACCGCCTACATATGTACCGGAAGCATTGACTTCGGTACTGCTTATGCATCCGGAGAAGGAACTTCCCTCGGCCATATATCCTACGAGCCCACCGACATAATTACCGGTGGAGCCTACTTTTGCGAAGGATCGACACCCGCTTATGGATCCATCAAAACGTCCTGCAAGACTTCCCACATAGGCCTTNCCGGATATGGAGCATGTGGAATCAAGCGAAAGATTAGAAATCGCAGCCACCGCACCGCCAAATCCTACCACTCCCGTATAATCGGAAGCTGTAGAAATGGTAAGGTTAGAAATCTTGTGGTCNGNTCCGTTAATGAGNCCCTGGAAAGGAGTTGACTGAGTGCCGATCGGGGAGAGTGCCGAATCCTCGAAATCAAGATCCGCTGTAATTTTGAAATGATGTCCGGCAAAACTTCTCATCCGGGAATTTACGGCATCGGAAAGTTTGATCATTTCCGCCGGAGATGGAATCAGATGAGGATCGGATTCACTTCCGGTTCCCGCGAATATCTTACTTACAGCCCGAAGATCGTATGAGCGTGTGCCGAAAGGAGTGGAGGCTTTCAACACTCCTTCTCCGCTCTCAGCATTCCCTAAANCAGCAGTCAGANTAGACCCCGAAATTGAGAACGGACNGGCCGGAGAAAGACTCCAGGATGTGGATACCCCCTTTAATTGAGCGGGTTCCTCTATCTCATCAATCACATTAAGGGGCGAGAGAATAATCTGNACGGAAGCTGCNGTCTTTACATCCTCAATAGTTCCTAAAGAAGAAGGTATGGGATATCCGGACGTCGAAGCCCAATTACCGGAGAGGTTATATTCATTAAACTCCGAGGTGAGNAGCCCTTCGGATCCGCGAACATCGCCGTTGCCGGTGGCTCCGCCGGGCATGATCTGACGATCATAGACATTATCAATGAAAGACGTGAATGAAGCCAGATTTCCTGCTATTGCTCCGATCTTGGGNTCAGATCCATCACCNGAAACCACAGCGGTGTTCATACAGTTGACTATAGAGCCGTCTCCTTCNGCATTGGAATTTCCACCGGCAATACCACCTACNGATGCCACACCTTGAATCTGGCCGTTGTTTTCACACACAATGATNCTACCGTAATTGGTGCCCGCAATTCCACCGGTATTTGTATTCGCACCTTGCGAACTGATATCGGCATTAGGTGTGAGAATCACAGACCCTGCATTGAATGAATTAGAGATTGTACCATAGTTGGAACCGNTAATACCTGCCACGCATCCATCAACGGCAGAGATGGTCCCGAAGTTAACACACCCGGAAATCAGTGCAGTTTGCTGTGCTGCAACACCGGNGATACCNCCGTTATANACACCCCATGAATGGACGGGGGCATAGTTGATACAATTAGTGATTTTTCCTGAGGTATAGCCCNCCACCGGACCCGAGTAGCGATAGAAAGTAAACTCGCANCTCTGGTCAATAATCAGGTTCTTGATTTCTGATGTTTTGGTGCAAATTCCGAAAAGTCCCATATAGGGAGTGCCCTGCGATAGTTTGCCGTCAGCGCCTTTGACAGCGCCATGAAGTTTAAAATTCTTGATTTTATGATTGCCACCATCGAAATTACCGCCGAATTTGAGNGAAGCATCTCCTGAGGCAATACCGTTGAAAGNTGGTGTTGTCGAGAAATCCAGATCTGTCGTGAGGAGGAAATAGTCNCCGGAATGGGGTTGCTTAGCTACATTGACAGCCTGTCGCAATGTCATCATATCCTCAACATTATTAATTAGGAACGGNCTTTCCGATGTTCCTTCTCCCTGGAATAATTTGGGCGTGACCTTGATGGTATAGCTACGGTAGGTGTTATCCGGGAGATAAGCCACAAGATTGTCACTTGAGTANACAGGTTGGATTGTCACATTCGAGCCATTGATTTCCAATCCCTGAGACTTATCTGATATTATCCCATCGGAAGAGAGGATACCCCATTTCACATTTTCGGGTAGTCCCACAGTGAAATTGGAAGTGACTTTCCTAATAGTCTGATTGCCGGNAAGCAGGAGAGGNGCAGAGGCNAGATTTCCCTCCGGTGTGGAAGCGAATTTTTTCGGCACGGGATAGAATCCTTTTGTAACCGACCATTTCTCGGTAGAAAATCCCTCCGGAAGAGATCCTGATATCAGGAATTCGGTTGACTTATGTCCTACCGCAATTGTATCNAGCCCTGTGGTCTGGGCATCATAGAAGGAATGTGAGATAGACAGAGTGGCTTTGGCAAAGAAGCTGCCTATGACTCCCACCTTATCCCATTCAGAAGAGGTATTCACCATTCCAACCACAAGATTGTTGGCGAAGAGTACCTCCCAGCTGCTTGCACCGCCACCATAACCGCAGAGACCTCCGGCAAATTCGGTAGATGCCGCGTTCACGGCTCCGGCCACCATACAATNGGAAATTTCTCCTTTTGACGCATATCCCGCAATACCGCCTGCAGCGGGGCTGGCACCATCCANAGCTACATTAGCTGTGCTGACCACCTGCACATTACTGAGACATTCCGAAATAGTGGTATTGTTGATGTATCCTGCGATNCCACCGATATGGTCGCTGGCCTTGAGGTCGGCCACCATACCGCTTGCCACACAACCCGATATAGTAACAGGTTTTGCATTTGTGCCGTAACAGGCCGCCGCGATTCCTCCNAAAGCATGAGTATTCACCGCAGCATAGGGCACATGAGTGTTAAGCACTACATTGGCATTCGAAGANCACCCGGAGACACTGGATGTGGTATAAGCTACGATTCCGCCGATATCTATACCNCCATAAAGGTCTCCTTTGAATGAACATTCGGATATTGGAGCAGTGCTATAGCCAACCACACCACCAATCTCATTACAAGTGGCCTCGATACGCCCGGACACGGAGCAGTTGCTGACCTCTCCCATGGCATAGCCTACCAGGCCACCAATATTTTTGCCACATCCCGAATAGGAGATGGCGGTGACATTAATATTTTTAAGAGTAGACTTGGCTCCGGTAAAACCNAAAATACCGGCGCTCATCGCACCTGAAAAATCCTGAGATAATCCGGAGATAGTAAAGCCTGCACCATCAAAAGTACCCTGGAAGGGCGCAGTCTGTGTGGTTCCAATAGGGAACCAGTGGCCCTTGAAGCCGGAAAGATCAATGTCATTGGCTAATTTAAAGTACTTTTCGGCATAAGATTGAGCAGTAGTGGTGGAGAGAGCGATGTAGGTAAGGTCTTCGGGAGTCTTGACTAACCAGGGATTATCCAGGGTTCCTTCTCCTGTCATAGGATTAGCCGATACGGAAGGATAGCGGAACTTGAAATCTGTGGTCAGACTGGATTCTTTACCAGTTGTCACCAATATGGTATTGCTCGCNAGACAATATATACCCCAGGGAGAGAGGCTATATCCTCCCTCTTTGGGTGTGACCGAGATATAGTTATTCTTATCGATCTTACCCGTAGAGTTAGCGGCGAATAGATAGAAGTCGCCATACATATCGGCAGTCATTACAAACTGCGACATTATGNAGGCACTCTCCGGCGCCAATGTGATATTGAAGGGTTTGGCGTTACCAAACATATTGGCCACNGTCACTTGTCCGTCATTCGGTTGAGAGACCCATACTTTTGCATCCACTGATTCAGTCTCGGCTGAAAATGGAGTGGAGGTGAAAGTTCCGTTAGGATGACCGGACACCGATTCGCTAAAGGCATCAAAAGCCGCTCCGGCGTATGCACCGGATTCTACAAAAAGACCCCACGGGGTCATTCCCATATTCCCATCTGCATCTATCCACATCTCGATAGGGGCTGTGGGGTTCATAGTTACCTTTCCTCCCGAGATCGAAAAGGTATGNAGCGCACATGCTCCATATGTGGGATGATTATAGATCACCTGTGGTTGGATCANTATCTTTCCTGATGCCGAATCAAAATTTCCGGATACCTTGGAATTGGAAAGATAAAGACCGGTAATTGTAAAGNCATTTCCAGTGTTCTCGACTGTGATANTCGGACAGACTGAGGAGGNNTNATACACCGAGGTATTCANCTGAATCCAAGTTCCCGTAAAGTCGGCTGCCGATGCAGTTTTCGGCTTTGGATTGGAGCTATANAATGGAGCTGCCGGAGTTGATACGGCCTNGGATTGANGATGAGGCATCATCTCTGCATTTTCTTGCAACGCTACTATTGTTTCCGGAGCGCTGTCGGAGGTTGTCTTGACACTGGTGTACAGTTTTCCTGCTGCAGCAGAAATCACTGTGATAAATGCCAATAAAGCCAACCATGTGCTAAACGTTCGTTTCATTAGCCAAATATATTTAAAAGTGGAATAGGAAAATCTTGATATTAATGGATATTTTGCCTTAATGGATACAAAGATAGNAAAATAATTTTATTCCCCCATATTACAAACGTATATTTAAATATTTAAAGGTATGAATTATTTCTTTTGTACTATTTCGATATCATAGGGGAGCGTACGGAGAAAAAGGGTATCGTACAGAGTATGGGAGGATAGGAAGGGGGTGCTCGCGCACCGGAAGATCAGGCGGATGGCCCCGGAGGAGGTGCATCCCCTTCCAATCAATGCAATGTTGGTTTATGGGTGGGCGGAGAGGGCGTGAGTGATGTCGAGGCCGGAGGGACTCTGGAAGATGGTGAGACCGAAGAGGGGTGCCGTGGCGTAGACATGGTCGAAGATGTCGGATTGGAGATGCTCGAAGGGTACCCATTCCACTATCGGAGTGAAGAAGTATAACTCGAGTGGAAGACCTGTCGGAGTGGGTGCCAGCTGCCTGACCATGAACATCATATCATGTCTCACGGCAGGATGCTGNCCAAGCCANTGCTCAAGATAATTGCGGAATAACCTTATATTTATTCNTTCTCTTTCNGGATTATCGAATACTTCTATTTCAGCTTTCGATTCCATAGGCTTCTGANTACCCTTGGCTCGCTGCCTTTTTGGGGAGGGAATCACATACTCCTGTTTCTTNGNCTCGGGAAGATATCCTCCGGCACGTAGCGTCTCGAGCTCCNCGGGATCGAGAAACCGGACGCTATTGATGTCGATATTCACTGCCCGGCTCACGCGTCGGCCTCCGGAACGTTTCATAGCCTGATAGTTTTCAAACGAATCCGATACCAGAGAATATGGAGGAACNGTGGTGATGGAATTATCCCAGTTACGGACTTTGATAGTGGTGAGCGTGATATCGATCACCTTTCCNTTGGCGTTATGTTTNGGCACTATGATCCAATCCCCCTTATGCACCATTTTATTCACGGTCAGCTGCACTGAGGCCACCAATCCCATGATTGTATCCTTGAACACCAACATCAGGATAGCTGCCGAAGCACCCAGGGCTGTCAGAATCGCCACCGGCGATTTCCCGACAATCAGGCTTAAGCCGATGATGACTCCGACTCCGATCAGAATCAGTTTACCCATCTGGAATATNCCNTTCACGGCATAGGGNCTGAATCGCTCACGACGACTGAATGCCATCATCAGATTATCGAGGAATACCGAAGCAGCATAGACCGTGACCCAGATGATATAGAAAGCCGTNATGATATGNAATACGCTTGCCACTCCGGCGGGTTTATAGAAACAATAGGGNAGGAGGATATCGACCACTATTGCCGGNGAGAGGAGCGANAGGGCTTTCAGNAGTTTGGCGTTTATAAGATCATCATCCCAATCTGTCTCGGTCTTTTCCACCACAATTGCCACTCCCCGCAGGATAAGGATCGTGAGATAATAGGTNACAATTGATCCTATGCAGAGCGTTGCCAGAAGGATGATGTTGATGGTCCAGCTCTGAATGGGGAGGGAGAGGAGCTGTGACAGCCATTCCCGAATATTTTGGGAAAATATATCCATGTCTTATTTACGACCTTATAACTTGATTGCCTCGATAAGTAAGTATTCAAAATTAAACGATACCAAGTAATTAAATTTAATTATGAATACTTACTTAGGAGATATATTACGGGATTTAATGCTGCATGGCTACGGGAGCTGAGGGAGGGAGAGTGGTGTTTCTCTCCTCTACAGCCTTAACCACATTTGCAGCTAATGTTCCGAAAGCCTGAGCCTCCGCTCCGGCAGTCTTAGGATCTTTTTCCAACTCCACAGCTACAGGAGCACCGTCGTCGGCCTGCTCACGAATACCCATCACTAATGGAATCTGAGCCAGTAGCTTTACGCCCTCCTTTTCAGCCAATCTCACACCACCATCTTTCCCGAAGATATAATATCGCTCATCGGNATGGNCTTCGGGAGTGAACCAAGCCATGTTCTCCACAAGACCCAGAATAGGGACCTTGACACCCGGATTGGTGAACATCGCAATNCCCTTTCTCGCATCGGCCAACGCCACTTCCTGAGGAGTGGTGACTACCACGATACCTGTTATNGCAAGNGTCTGGACAAGAGTNAGGTGGATATCGCTTGTACCCGGAGGCATATCAATCAGGAAATAGTCGAGNTCGCCCCACCAGGCATCGGTGATGAGCTGCTTAAGCGCATTGCTCGCCATNCCNCCACGCCANAGTACNGCCTTCTCACGNTCNACCAGAAAACCGATCGACANCATNTTTACNCCATATTTCTCAATNGGTTCNATCCAATCGCGNCCNTCCTTATTNATCATATANAGCTGNTCATCCTCGACACCAAACATCTTGGGCATCGACGGACCGAAGATATCNGCNTCAAGNAGACCGACCTTATATCCGGCAGCTGCAAGCGCTACGGCNAGATTAGCTGAGACTGTGGATTTTCCCACACCTCCCTTGCCTGAGCTGATACCTATGATATTCTTTACTCCCGGGAGCACCTCCGGCTTGGGTAGAGGTGCTGTCTTAAATTTTGGAGTGATATTACCCTTTATCTCCACCTCAGGGGAGATATTGGCATTGATAGCCGCCTCGGCCGCACGAATCACAGAACGTATAAACGGATCAGTAGGCTTATCAAATAATAATGAAAAAGAAACCTTATTGCCGTCAATGCGGATATCGTCTTCAATCATTTCATTCTCGGCAAGGGATTTCCCATTGCCGGGATAACGAACGCNCTTGAGGGCATCAAGTATAAGATTGGGATATAGTGTCAGTGCCATTTTTTAGTACTTTAGATTTCAGATTTGGGAGAGGGTCTGATTGAAGCGGATATCGGGAAATGCTCCATCGACCAACACTCCAAGCAATCAGCGGTGGCGTTGCCAGGTGTAAAACTTGAATCTGGTGTCGCGCTGGGAGATGCGGAGGAAAGCATTTCCTATGGGCTTATAGAGCCAGAAGAGCGGCACTCTCCAGAAGATTTTATGAGATCCTATACGTGGAGCTGCCTTGGCATAAAAGGAAGCTTCGAAAGATATGAATGTGATCCATATCACCACAGCGGCCATTACAGCGATCAGACTTGGAAGAGCGATAAGCGCAGCAGCCGTTCCTAAAGCGGGAATGAGCCATTGCATTGTTGATGTGAGCCCGGCCTTTACGAACGGGCCGCATGGAAGCCACCGGGATGTAAATTCGTATTGGCTTTTACGGAGTTTCCATACTCTCGAAGTAGCCCCGGGCCATAGAATCGTGAGAATAGAGTCTGATTCCAGCACTACGGCTGTATTCTCCGAGGTAGCCACCTGATGAATGAACAGGTCGTCATCTCCGGAATGGAGGAAGATGGTCTGTGCATAGCCTTTATTCCGGAAGAAGAGGTCTTTCCGGAAGGCGAGATTGTAGCCATCACCACGGTAAGGGCGATGTGCGTCAGCGGCTGCGACCCATCGGATATCGGTGAGTGTGGTCACAAATTCCCTATATCCACGGCTGGTGGCCGGCATATCTCCATAGTCAAAACGTGACAGACCCAGGGAAAGTTCTATTCTGCGCGACGCTATGATGGGAGTCGTGATCAGAGAAATCCAATCGTCAGAAGNAATCACGGCATTGGCCACAGTGGTGACAATTATATCTCCTTTTGCAGCTTTGATACCGATAGTGAGGGCTAACTTGTGACGGCTGACATTGTGAGAGCCCGGCGGAATAAATGTTACGTATACACGTGGATATTTCTCAGCAAATCTCTCGTTGAGGATTGCAGTGGCTTCGGCAGTGGCATCACAGATCACAATCACCTCATAATCCGGATAGGTTTGTGTAGAAACAGCCTGAAGAAATACTTCCAATGTTTCCTCATCCACAATTGAATCCACGATTACCGAGACTTTCGGAATCAAGGATTCCTCTTCTTCATTNGATTCAGAATCATTATCAATCTCAATTTCGGAGTCCTCGACCACTTCGACTGCTTCCGCTAAACCATTCTCTGCAATCTCTTCAGTAGTCTCACCCTCCTCGGTAATTTCAACCTCTTCAGTAGCCTCACCCTCTTCGGTAATTTCAACCTCTTCAGTAGCCTCACCCTCTTCGGCAACTTCAGATTCATACGAATCTATCGTATCATTCAATGCTAAAGGTTCATTGATTGTTTNTTCAGGGATTGGATCCGGATGAAAGGCCTGATGGCGACTGACACGTCTCAGAGGTCTTAATAGCCATAACAGACACACCAGNGCAAATAAAAATTCCAGACCTATAAGAATCCAGGATATTATCGGAATATTGAAATCAAACATCATGGTCAANTTACGAAAATCAGAATCAAATTACAAGAATNGGAATNAAATCAGCANANTCAGAATTCGGAGAAGAATTTAGGCTTAATCACCAGACCGACCCTCAGGCGGGAATGGAACTGATTATAATCGAGCAGACATTCTCCATACCCGTTATAATATTGAACGAAGAAATACTGATTGGATTTCTTATGGACACGCCAGTTGAATTCNAGGATGGTGTTGAAATTCAGATTCCAGCCCTTTCGTTTCACCAGCACCACCGACCATCCGAATTTTTTATCCGGAGTGGTGATTGCGCACCCTGTCTGGTAGATACCGCTATATCGCAGGATATCCTTATTATTTCCTCCGTCGATGATGGGAATCCACACCTTGCCATGGACCATCAGCCATTCATCAATCATTGTCGAGCCGCTGAAGGAGATCTTATTCCAACTCCGAGAAGCCTCTCCATCGCGTCCATTACTCTCATGCTCAATCATTACCGTGGCTTTCCCGACATAGCGGCCTTTGGAGAAGAACGGGAACGACCATCCGATGCCCGGATTGAAGTTCATATCGCGCATNGGAAGAGATTCCTCAAAGACATTCCAAAGAGTTTTCTGAGAATATGCAAGGAAAAGNAATGAATTACCCGGAAGTGTGGTCTTTGTGAGTCGCTGAGCGATGGAAATCTGGAACTTTACATCTGAATTATGACGGTTAGGTCGGGGATGTATCGAAGTTCCGACCGTGAAATAATTGTCTTTATAAAGGCCGAAATATGGAGCATGATAGAATTCATTCTTCAGAGAATCAGTGAACTCCTTCTGATCCTCGATACCTAAGATCTGGGCATGGGCCGAATAGGAAAACAACAATATGAAGATTGCGATGACCGAATAAAGAAGTTTCATGACNGATGGTGAGATTATTATCGCAAAATTAATAAAAAAAGGTTAGACAGCCACTACNACACCACTCCTGCNCCTCACTTTATTGGCTAAATATTGTAAGGAGACTGAACTTGACCATATTATCGGTTATTATTAATTTTGTAGGCTAATAAAGTTATCTAAACTTATTTACGAATATTAAACGAAGCTATCCTTATTGTTAATAAAAATAAGTTCAGACAACTTCATCAGAATTTTAGACAACCTCAACAACACCATCATATGAATTACACCCCTCTTGCCCGCCTGATATTCAATCCGATCGCGCGTCGCACCCGGAAATGGACCACTGATGAGGAGGCNATACAGCGTAGCCAGCTCCGAAAGTTGCTACGTATGGCCCGTTCCACTGAGATTGGGCGCCGTTATGGTTTTGGCGATTTCTGCGATTNCCCGGATGCCTACGATCGCTTTGCGGAGCAGGTCCCTATGGTGGAATATGAGGATATCCGTCAGGATGTGATGCGTATGATAGCCGGAGAANAAGATGTGCTCTGGCCTGGACGCTGCATGAATTATGCCCAATCGAGCGGCACTTCCGGAGGACGGTCNAAATATATCCCTGTGACCGACCGCTCTCTGCAACATTGTCACTATAAGGGTTCAGCGGATTGTGTGGCTCATTATCTGGCTACCAACCCTCAAAGCCGGCTCTTCTCCGGGAAAGGATTTATTCTCGGAGGGTCGTTTGCATCGGAGCTGAAACCGGAAGACCCGAAGGTCAGGATTGGAGATCTGAGTGCCACGCTGATAGACCGTATCAATCCCTTGGCCAATTTTTTCCGTGTTCCCGGCAAGAAGATAGCCCTGATACCTAACTGGAAGCGTAAGCTTCCGGAGCTTGTGAAGAGTGCATCGCGAGAGAATATCACAAACATCTCAGGAGTGCCATCATGGTTTCTCACTGTGATCCGCGAGATTATGGCGAGTCGTGGCGCTTCCACTATTTCTGAGGTATGGCCTAATCTGGAAGTATTCTTTCATGGTGGAATCTCCTTTGAGCCTTATAGGGATGAATATCAGAAACTCACCGATCCGGCGCGCATGCATTTCCGCGAGACCTATAATGCTTCCGAGGGATTCTTTGCAGTTCAGGATCAGCCTGACGACAGATCGATGCTATTGATTGTGGATAATGATGTGTTCTATGAATTCATCTCTATTGATGCTCCCGACCAGAAGCCTGTGCCATTATGGGAGGTAGAGGCCGGAAAGGTTTATGAACTTGTGATCACATCCAGCAACGGTCTATGGCGATATCGGTTGGGGGATACGGTGAGAGTGATGACTACGCATCCTGTCCGTATCCGCATAGCAGGGCGTACCAAAAGCTTTATAAATGCCTTCGGTGAGGAGCTGATGGAGGAAAATGCGGAAAAGGCCTTGGCTACCGTGTGCGGGGAGACCGGCGCTCAGGTGGCGAATTATTCAGCAGCCCCTGTCTTTGCAGAGGGNCGCCGCCACGGGCGCCATCAATGGTTTNTGGAGTGGCATGTGAAGCCCCGCGATATCGAGGCGTTCGGCCGCCGTCTTGATGAAGAGCTCCGCAAGGTGAATTCCGATTATGATGCGAAGCGCTCTGATGATATCTTTCTTGATCCNCTGGAACTTATCAGTGTNCCGGAGGGTACCTTCGATCATTGGCTACGCACAGTAGGNAATCATCGTCTCGGAGGTCAGCGGAAGATACCGCGTCTNTCTAACGATCGGCGGATTGCGGATGCTCTTGAGCANATGCTTTCTTCCGAATAACCTTTATCTGATAGATCAGCATCACAGTGGCTACTATCGTGGCGAAGCAGTCGCTGATAGGGAATGCCGACCATACTCCGTTGAGGCCCCAGATACCGGGAAGCCATAGAAGCAAGGGAATCATAAATATTATCTGCCGCGTGAGCGAGAGGAACACAGCTTTACCGGCCATGCCCAGGGCCTGGAAGAAGTTGGTGGCCACGATCTGATATCCCACCATCCAGAAAGCCAGGGTGGTGATCGAAAGACAATTCACTGCGGCATTGATCTGCGTCGGATCCTGCATGAACATCGAGGCTATGGCGCGGGGATTGAAATGACCGACAAGACTTCCGATCGTAGTGATACCCAGAGCCACAGACGCTGCGAGAGTCAGCGTCTTGAATAAGCGCGGATAGCGTCCGGATCCATAATTATAACCAAGGATCGGCTGCATACCCTGACATATACCGATGACCACGAATACGAAGATGGTGACAAAGCGGTTGAAAACCACAATTGCCGCGATGGCATTATCTCCCCCATATTGCAGAAGGGTATTGTTCATTATGGCATTGATGGCGGAGGATGCTACATTGATAAGGAACGGAGCCATACCGATATAGAGCACGCCGCGGATCACATCCCACTGCAGACGGAATGTCCCTTTTACGAAATGCACGGTATTCTTCTTATTAAAGAAATGGCCCATTACAAAAAATGCTGTCACGAGCATTGATATGTCGGTGGCGATGGCAGCTCCGCGTATTCCCCAGTGGAATCCGAAAAGGAANAGGGGTGCTAATATCACATTCATTCCCGCACCGATCATATTTGTATACATCGCTTTCCCCGGATATCCCGACGCACGCATCACATTATTGTAGGAGAAAGTGAGATTCATCAGCACCATGCCCGGGAGCACCCATAACAAAAATTCGCGGGCNTAGGGGAGGGAATTGGCGGAAGCTCCGAAGAGTTTGAGAATAGGGTCNATGAAAATAGCGAAAGCACCGACATACAGAAGGCCNACCACAACNGTAAGGATCACACAGTTTCCGAGAATCACCTCGGCTCCATGGCGATCGTCCTGACCGAGCACGATACTGGTTCGGGTGGCGGCACCGGCACCGATCAACATNCCGAGGGCTGTGGCCATATTCATCACCGGGAAAGTGACAGCGATTCCGGCCACCACATTAGGATCATCAATGGCATGACCGATCACGATTGAATCGATGATATTGTAAACGGCGGAAATCACGGTTCCGACCACAGCCGGCAGGCTGTATTTCAAGAGCAGGCGTGCGATTGGTGCCGAGCCTAATTCCCGGAGTCGTTCGTTATTCGATACGTTTTGTTTTGATAATTCTGCAGTTGCCAATTTGATTCCTCCTAAATATTATTACCAAGAATTCTCTCAATTGCAAACTATGATGTCACGCAATGTGGAGTTAAAGTAATAAAGAGGTTGTGTTTNTAATCTAACACAACCTCTTCAGTACCCAGAGCCGGGATCGAACCGGCACGGATTGCTCCACTGGTGTTTGAGACCAGCGCGTCTACCGATTCCGCCATCTGGGCTTTCCGNCTTCAAAGTTACTACTTTTCCACCGTTTTACCAAATATTACCTGCTAATTTTGGGCCCGATACAATAATTTTATATGAATATTAAAGGGTGAAGATCATTCGAATCGTATATGAGCTTTCCTCAATACCTTCCAGCAACCGTTTTCGAACATTGCCGTACCGGGTGTTTCCGTTACGATGCGGCTTGCATTCTCGGCATCTTCGAAATTATCGGAATTGCATCCCCCCACAAGATACTGGAATGGATTCGAACAGGCCAGACGTATNGCTTCGGGAGTTTCGGCAATCACAAATGTACCGACCATNCCATCCTTGGTATCAAGATGATAGATGGTGTGTTCGGGATTAGGGCGACGGTCTCCCCTCACAAACAGGCCTTTTGCATTGGCGCGTCCGAGATAGATATCAGTAAGAATCTTTGGTTCCGGCTTTGGTTCCGGCTTTGGTTTAGGAGCCGGNNNNGGTTTAGGAGCCGGGGCCGGCTGGGGAGTCTGNGAGTGCTGCGCGGTAGCCAGCTGCTGGCGCAGATTACGTATTTCNGTGGTAGCCGCCTCGAGTTTATGTTTTAATTCGGCAATCTCGCTTATCTGGGAGCTGTTCTGCTGCTGAGCGATTGCCAGNCGGTTGGTGAGGTCGCGGACTTTACCATCATCTGCTCCTGAGCCGCCACGAGGTGCATCGGTNGCGTCTCCACCTTGTTTCTTCATCATATTGGCAGCGTAGACCATCAACCAGATCACCACACCNACCAGCACAGCAAGGATAGCNATATATACCCATGTATTGCTTCGTGCCTTACGGGGTGAAACGGCGGAATTCTCCACCTCAGAAGCAATTGCTTCTTCGGTNGCGTTCATCTGTTCGGTGAGACGTGCTTCTGTAGAGTCCTGTGCTGTGTTCGGAGCGGAGGATTCGGAAGTTTCAACGGGAGAGGGAAGATCGGGTACGGGAGCGACTTCGGGTTCTGTGGCTTCTGAGGGAGTTGCGGAAGAGGGTGCCGCGGTCTTGATGGCTTTCACTTGCGCCTTCACACGGTCTTTTGCGCGACGTCCCTGATCGGAAAGACCCGGAGAGGAGAAGAAAGTCGATCCCCAGAATTCCACAAACTTTGCATGATCCCANGAGGCATAATCCTTAGGAATAGCCACTGCTTTAAAAGCTACAATATTTTCCTTCTCTTTAGCCTTGAGTTTGGATTCAAGATCGGCCATAGATTTTGCCGAAAGGTCATCGAGATAGCCGGANCCATTATTAGTCCAACGAAGATAAAGCTTGGCGGCAATCACCTTGGCCTGCTCCATATCCTTNTCGGAGACTGCATATCCGGGGAGTGCGCAAACAATCGCAAGAAGAGTGATGAATANTTTTAATGCCTTCATATCTATATTACCATCCTTATTAATAATAAGTTATGTGTGGGTTCTGATGCCACTGTAATTAAGTTCNCGTTTATATATCTCACAATCTAATTTGAAGTATCAGCCGATATTGAATTTTAAGGAAAGACAATCAGCTATAGGTGCCTTCGCAGACGGGCCACGGGAATATGCAGTTTCTCACGATATTTTGCCACAGTTCGNCGGGCTATATCATAGCCTTGCGCTGTCATTGCTTCTGAGATCTGCTGGTCGCTCATCGGTTTTTTCTTATCTTCGGCTTCTACAAGATTTCGGATTCCTTCCTCAATCTTGCGGTTGGTGAGTGCATTTGGATCCTCCTGATTCTCGCCGACTGAATCGCTAAAGAAAAATCTCAGGGGAAACACTCCCCATGGCGTACCGACATACTTTCCGTTTGTGGCACGGGATATTACTGAAAAATCCAATCCGGTCTCGGCTGCTATATTCTTTATCATCATAGGACGCAGGGCATAGACATCACGAGTGAGGAAATAGTCTTTCTGGAATTTCACAATCGCTGTCATNACGGTNAGGAGTGTTTTGCGCCGCTCTTTGAGCAGACTGAGAAATTCCTTTGCCTCCTGATAATTACGTAGAATATATTCATCTCCATGGCGTCGTCGCCCCTTGGATTGTTTGATTTCTGAGGCCGCTTCGGCAAAAGATAGACTTATTGAGAGTTCGGGGATATTGCCGTTGAGGCTCACCCTTATTTCCGTATCCTCTACTTCAATCTGGAGATCGGGAACGATTACGGCCGCTTTATCCTCTCTCGACCATCCGAACTGCGCTCCGGGNCGTGGGTTAAGGCTGCGAATAAGGGAAAGCGCAGCTTCTCCGGCATCTTCGGATAGATCCAATTGGCGGAGAATCTTATCCCGGTGTTTGAGGGCAAATTCCTCATACGNTTCGTTGAGGATACGCAGGGCGTTATCGCGACGTTCCGACTGAGGGAGAGCTTCGAGTTGGAGAATCAGAGTATCGCGCAGATTGAATGCTCCGATTCCGGGCGGGTCGAGCTGACGCACGGCCTTGAGAGCCTCTTCAGCCTCCGGGTAAGTGATATCGAGACCTTCCGTGAAGATCATGTCATCTGCAATTTCTTCAATCCGTCGGTCGAGATAACCGTTAGGATNCAGACTCCCGATTATAAATCTGGCAGCCTGGTCGATATGGTCCGGAAGTTCCTTTTCGGGAAGTTGAGATGTAAGATGCTCATATAGGGTCTCTTCATCATCGGCTGGAGAAAATGCCGGTAAATCCTCCGGTATCTGACGTCGGGCAGGAAGATAAGGNATTGGCTCGGCCTCATCATTGGCATCCGCCACTTCAAGAGCGGGATTCTCCTCGAGCTCCTTGACTATGGCATTCTCCACCTCCGGAGTGTTGAGTTCGAGGAGGCGTGCGAGCTTCAGCTGCATAGGTGCGAGATGAAGTCCGGTGGTCTGTTCTAAAGTCAGGGCGTTCTCAGCAGCCATATGATTGGAGATAGAAAATGCCGACGCTCAAAAGAGGGCGCCGGCAGTGATTTAATCAGTCGTACAGAAAGTGGGACTCGAACCCACACAGCCGATAAAGGCCAAGGGATTTTAAGTCCCTCGTGTCTACCATTCCACCATTTCTGCAACCTGTCAGCGGGGCGAACCCCGTAGATGTTTCCGCAAAGTTAACCAAAACCTCTCAACTATGCAAATTTTTTCTTACATTGTTTGCCCCTATAAAATGTTATTGAGCGACCGGAGGAATGTGAAGCATATTTGTCCGATTTTCTTTAATTTTGTATTTGGATTCTGTGCATTATACGCCTAATCCAAAGAAACTTCTATATCTCAATCCTTACCTGCACTCGGATTAGAGTTGCGGATGTTTGTAAGTTACAGATATATACCCTAATATTGAAGTTATCTACAGGCTGTTGATAACTTTGTTCATAAGTCTTATACTCCCGGATCATGAAACATCTCATTATAATCAGTATTTTTATATCCATCCTCTTCGCCGCCTGCGGCGGATCTTCACATTGGGATCTTCCCAAAAAGGAATTGCATGCTTTGGATATGGCTATCCGGCATGCTGAGCATTATGCACGGGAATCTGCAAGATCTGTAGATTCTCTCAAGAAACAACTCAACGATCATATGAGTGTCCCGCAGAGAATTGATCTGTATCATCAGATTGTGGAATATTATGTGGCGCGACAGGCAGATTCTGCATTGTCGTATGCGATGCGTGCGCGTAAACTTGCTGAGATCACTCACAATCAGGAGATGATCGATCTGTGCCGGCTGGCTATAGTGGAGGCTTATTCTTCAGGAGGATTTTTCACCAACGCGATGCGTGTGTTTGATTCCATCCCCGTTCCAACACCGACCTCTTCTCAACGTCTTCATTATTGGCAGACGGCGCGGGGATTNTATTCAAATCTGGCTAATTATGCCGGGGATGATACACGACTGTATAATCATTGGCACGTAAAGACAGTAGCGGCCTCGGATACCCTCATAAAGTTGTTACCGCCTGAGAGTCCCACTCGTGTTTTTATGATAGGTGAGGGCGATATATGGAGAGGCGATCTCCTGAAGGCCCGACGCGACCTCCTTAACCTTCTTTCTCATCTCTCGGAGGCCACCCATCTTTATGGGATGGTGTGTTATCAGATTGCCAAGACCTATGTGCATGGTGACCAGACCCAATATGCCGCCTACATGGCCCGTGCAGCCGAATGCGATATAAAGGTCGGAATCAGGGATGGNGTGGCGTTACCCACCTTGGGTGCATGGCTCTATACCCAGAATGATCTCACNCGGGCTTTCAATTATATCAACTGGTCGTTGACCGAAGCCTATGCCGGAAATGCGCGAATGCGCCTTGTGTATATCTCCCAGTGGGTTCCTTCGATTGATGATGCCTATCGAAAGGATATCAGTAGGTCGCGCACGGAGCTGATAGTGATTGCTATCCTGCTGGCGCTTCTGCTTGCNGGATGCATTGTGGCCGTGTCAATGATGGTAAAGGAAATTAATAAACGCCGGCAGGCTCATATAGCACTCAAATCCATGTCGCGGGTCAAGGATCATTATATCCGAGATTTTATCCGGTTATGTTCTGCATATTCTGAAAAATATGATCAACTGTCGAAAACCGTAATGCGCAAGATCACAGCAGGNCAGTCGCAGGATCTTCTTAAGCTTGTGAAATCGGGTAAGGCATCCGAATCGGAAAATGAGGAGTTCTATCGTACGATAGATAGTGTGTTTCTTACCATCTTCCCCGATTTTATCGAATCGATCAACCATCTTCTTCAGCCCGAAGAGAGGTTTGAACTCCCGGCTGATTCAAAGACACTGAATCCTGAATTGCGCATCTATGGATTCGTACGCCTTGGCGTTACGGAGAGTGCGAAGATTGCCCGGATTCTCAACTATTCTCCTAATACGGTCTACGCCTATCGCAATCGTATGCGCAACCGGGCGATGAGTCATGACACATTCGATTCGGATGTCATGAACATTGGAGGAGGACAGGATGAGGAATGATATGCTCTATACTCAATCTATGAATAAATCTATATTATAGATTGCTAATCTATTGATATACAATTAAAAACAATAAGATATATCTATATTTATTCCATATGTTGGAATGTTCCTCTTGCAAAGAGGCTAAGTAGATATTAATTTTGCAGTGTAAGAGTTGAGCAACTAAGCTCCTCCTATTAAAGTGACCAGTTCATTCTTGACCCCACTTTAATAACCTGCAATTTAATCCTTAGGAAAGAGATCCTAAGATTCAAGATATAATGGTTTTATAGTTGTGGTTCTCTGCAAGAAGCCCTGAGCTCGCTAACCGGAAAATATACCGGGATGAGAAAAATTCTTGCATTCAAAGGGAACTACATTGGTAAATGGTTTATTGGTTTTCAACAGAGCAAAGTTAGATCATAGATACAGAACTGATAAAATTCACTAATGTTAGGTTTGTAGAAATTAATAGATTCGCACTGCAGTGGGTTCCCTGGGAAGGGTATCCACTGATTTTTTTTACATCTCCCTTATCCAGTCGCCTCTATTCTCTTCAATATGTATGACGGCCTCCTGCACTCTTTCAGCCTCTGAAATATACTTTTCCCCCGGATCTATGACAAAATCATTGTGCGTTTGTGAACAAGTGATAGGTGGAATATTGGATAAAATTTGATGTTCATAGATGGTTGATAGATTGGTGCTCACGGATTTACGCAGATTGGGGTCACAGATTTACGCAGATTGGGGTCACAGATTTACGCAGATCGGGGTCATGATTAATTGGAATAAGAAAAAATCTGTGCTCATCTGTGAAGTCCATCTGTGAATCATCTGTGATTCCGGTGAGCCGGTCCAAGAATGGAATAAGAAGAAAATCACAGATTTACGCAGATCGGGGTCACTGATTTATGCAGATTTGTGGCCGGAATAATAATTAAGATGAGTATGGTGGGAAGAGCGATTATGGAGGTGGCTGCCAGTGAGTATATCAGAACTTTAGAAATAGTCGGGGAGGCAGGAGTAAGGGATATAAGAAAAGGGTTCCGCCTCGAAAGACGAAACCCATTTTCATAAAATAAGCAAAATGTTTTATTATTTTATGGAATATGCTTATGTAGGGTGGAAGAGATCGAATTGACCTGATCCATGGAGGAAAGAATTATTTACCCAGGCGAGCCTTCTCACGCTCGATATAGGCATCTATTGATCCACCTCCGATCTGGAAGTCGGGGAAGTCGGTTTTAATCTGCTCGTAGCAACCGAGAGCTGCGGCATAATCTTTCTTCTCATCATAAACCACAGCAGCCTTCATCAGGGCGCGAGGAGCAATCTGCTCGTTCTTAGATTCCTGTGAAGCGGCCTTTTTAAACTCTGAGATAGCCTTATCATACTGCTTAAGGTTTACATAACAATCGCCTTTCATAATTGTGGCGTTAGCCTTAAGAACGGGATCAGACATCTTAGCCTTATCGAGACATTCGAGAGCTTCCTTGTATTTGCCCATATCATAGTAATTCTCAGCGGCTTCAAGAGCGGCAAGATGGCCTGCGGGAGTGTTGCCATATTTATCCGCCACCTTTTTATATTCAGCAGTGGCTATGGAATCATTCCCCATGCTTTTGAGCTCTACACCATTGTAGGCTTCTGAAGCTCCCTTGAGATGTGGATTACGATATATGAAGAAATAACTTAAGACAAAAGCACCAACGATCAGGATTGCTCCCAATACCCATACAATTATCTTCTTATTGTTGGCCACTTTCTGGCTGGCGCTGGTCAGGTTATCGTTCAGACGATCTATTGCATTTTCGTTTTGCTCTGGTCCGTGTGATGCCATATGAGTTGTTCGGTTGTAATTTTTAGCCCTCTGGCATGTTTATCAATATAAATAGCCGTTGATGATTGGGCGGGGTTTATTTTATCGCGCAAATTTAATAAAATATTTCCATTATCCCAAATATTTATGGGTTCGAAGCCTTTATAATTGATTTATGAATGAAGACTTAAGTATTTAGAATGAGAAGGCACACATGGCATTGATGCGCCATGCGTTGCGGGCTATACCTGAGATATTGGCACGGCGTCCATAATCGAGTTCGGCTGCGGCGCTTATACGCGGGAGAATATTCCAGAAAGCAGTCAGGCATGCGAAGGTGCCTGATTTATAGTCCTCCATAGGTGCCGGTTTACGCAAAGAGAGATGTGTCTGGCTGGCAGTGGCGGAGATAAAGAAATCAGGACGGAAATTATATTGAAGGCCTGCACACCATCCTATGGTCATGGGAGCATATAGCTCTCCGGAAATTGTCGGATCCTGAACCAGATCGTATCTGCCATATTGCATGTCGCCACCAAGGCCTGCGATGCCGCGTCCGATTGAAAAATTGGCGTAAGCGGTAAAGTTATATGCGGGATGACTGACCGAACTGAGATGTAGACCCCAGCCGATTTGATTATGGTTTTTATCAGTTGTAAGATCGCGATAGGGGAGGGTGCGGAGCACACCGCTTACCCGAACATGTTGTCCCTGGGCCCACTCATATTGGGCAAGTGCCGCGAAATCAGGGAGCCATTCGCTACGTGGTTTGGCGGAAACTCCCGTTTGATCTATAGCTGATGAAGGGGTCTCCAATGAAACGCCTAAATACCATTTCTTACGGAAACACGGCATATAGCGGACCAGAACCGAGGTATTGGAGAATTTATTATTGTTGCCGCCGGCATCGATCACTACCGGTTGTGCGGCAGGGTCAGAGAATGTGGAAGTGGCATATCCGATGGTGAAATCCCTCACCATTGCGTAGGCTTTCTTCAACCTGAGATCCCGGCTTTGATAACCGGTGAAGTCAGTTTCCACATACAATTGATAATTCCCGATAGTCTTATTATATCCGATCACACGGAAGAATAACCCCGTACCGGCGGGAGTGGTGGAGAAGTGTCTCATAGAGAGTGGATTTGCCGGAATCGGGATGGTGTAAGGAGCAAAAGAGGGAGTAGGCATCGCTCCATTCCAGTCGTAATAAGCCCGCATCCGGACGCTTCCGCCGACACCCATGGAGAGTCCTCCTTCCTTACTCATAAATAAGAAATAAGGGGCATCAGGATCCTGAAAATGGCGGAACTGGTCGTAATAGAATGTCTGTACCACTCTGATTATAGAATCGCGTGTGGCTGTTTCTTCCGACTTCTCCTGAGGCTTGCTGTCTACATATATGATTTTGGTAGAGGCTGCTTTCATTGAGATTAAAGAATCGGTATGTGCGGCTGCAACGGGGAAAGAGAATGACACAACCCACATCCCCAACGCCCTTAAACCCACAAATCTTTTTAATAAACCGGATACTTTCATGATGTAAATTTAGTAATACTTAAAATTAATGAAATTTATGATAAAACTCAAGTTTTTGAGGGTGAAAGAGTAGGTTTTGGTGATTTTTATAACTTAAGTAGCTACTTAATTAATTGATGTGAGCTACTTAAGAAAATAATTATTAACTTAGAGGTAGAAAACCAATACAGATCTAATCATGAAGAATTTTATCAACGCAGGGAGAGGTCTCGGGATATTATTTCTCTCTCTTTTATTCGCTTTTAATATAGCGGGAGCCCAGAATCGGGCATCGTACGTCGGTGGAGATATCTCTCTGCTCCCGGAATATGAGAAGGCCGGAGCGCAGTACAAGGATGAAAACGGACGCACGATCAAGGATCTGATTCCATGGTGTGCCGAACAAGGTATGAACTCAATGCGTGTGCGTGTTTTTGTGAATCCCGAGCTTTATCAACAAAAGTATGGCAACAGCTCTAACCCTGATCTGAAATATGATCCCAATGCCTGTCAGACCATCGAATCCGTTGTGCCTCTGTGTAAGCGTATTGTTGATGCCGGAATGGCTCTGATGATAGATTTTCATTATTCAGACACTTGGGCTGACCCTGCAAAACAATGGACGCCTATCGAATGGCAGGGACTTACAGATGCCCAACTCACTGATAAAATCTACGATTATACCTGCTCCTCATTGCAGCTTCTGAAAGACAATGGAATCACACCATCTTTTATTCAGACCGGCAATGAGATAAGCTATGGAATGCTCTGGGGCGCTCCCGAATCGGGAAATCCTAAAAAAGTGTATACAAACAGTACGGCCAACTGGAGCCGGTTTGCCGGCTTCCTTCATGCTGCCGGAAAAGCATGCCGGGAAATTTTCCCGGATGCAAAGATTGTAATTCATACGGAACGAACCGCCGAGCCTACCGTCCTGAGTCAGTATTATCAGAAGATAGCCTCAAGGGATATTGATTACGACATTATTGGCCTTAGTTATTATCCCTACTTCCATGGTAGCCTCTCCACTCTCGATAATTCCCTTAAGGCCCTCCGTCGTCTGAATCTTCCCCAGCAGATAATGCTCGTGGAGACAGGCTATAGCTATAAATGGGCCGTGCCGGGTACTACTCACGATTTTTCATCAACATGGCCATATACTGAAGCCGGTCAGCAGAAGTTTGCTCAGCAACTTGTGGAGCTCTTAATAGCCAATGAGGTTACGGGACTCTATTGGTGGTGGATGGAATACAACGCCTACAATACCAAACTTTCGGGTTGGTATAATGCGCCCTTGTTCGATAGCACCACGGGAAAGGTTACGGCCGCATTCCGCACCATCTGTTCTTTCTCTCATGCCTACGGATCTCTTACAGATCAGCGATTGCCGGAGGTGGAGTCAGGCAGATGGTTTGATAGCCTTGGTCGTTCAGTAGAAAATCCCTCGACTCCCGGGTTATATATTAACAGTAACGGAAAGAAAATGATGATTACTGAATAATCATCTGGTAATTAAGGGATTAATTATCATATACTTAGCGGATTAAGCATACCCGGATGCAATGTGGAGAATTCCCGACATTGTATCCGGGTTTTCTCTTGATGCCGTCGGTTAGCCGGATCAGAAGGAATTAGCGGACGATGATTCAGCGCCCGCACGAGGCGTTCTCCTTCATTGAGGAGGTGTTCTCCCTCCACGTCGAGATAGGTACGTCTGAGGCACTCCCATATATACTCCACCGCTTCAGCGGAAGGGTGGGTGAGATCGGCGGCATAAAACCGGTAGTCGCGCAGATCATCAATCAGAATCTCATAAGCGGGAAAATAGTCGGTAAAGTCGGTAAATTGCTCCGTTAAAGAATTTACGGCCAATAGAAGTGTGGCCTTTGACAGAGAGTTTTCAGTAAAACCATCCTTGAGATGCCTCACCGGACTGACTGTGAACACCACTTTTAATTGCGGATATCTCGCATGTAGTCGTTGCAGTAGGTCGCTCCAAAGCGTCGTGATTTCTTCCGCTGACAGGCGACGTCGTGAGAATGAAGAGGCGGGTTGCTTATGACAATTAGCCACAATACGGCAGTGGAAAGAGTCTGTGGAATATACCCAGGCCGTCCCGAATGTAACGAATATTACAGAACTGTGTCTGATACGATGTTGTAGTTCTTCAACTTTGACCGAGATTTTGCGCACCACATTATCCCTTGACGTATCAGAAACAGAAGAATCGAAAAGCCATGAATGCCATAAACCTCGTGAATCGCAGAATATGGAATCCTCTATGAAGGACAGATTTCCCGTATTGTCAAGTGTGAGTTCCAAAACGTTGGCAATAGATAGGGGATTATATAGCGTTCCGCCGGGATTAGCGGCATCCCACAGACAATCACGCATGGATGCGGCCATATTGTCGGCAAAGCAAGAGCCTACGAGTAGGGCCGGAGATTCCGGTGACAAAAGAAAGCGTCCGGGGGTGGGTTGATATGGAGTGCGGAATTTAATCATGATTCAAAGTTAGTAAAAGAACTTGTCAGCCACAACCCGAAGCCGCTTCCATATTATTATGAAAAGTGAAAATGAAGGTAGTGGTCAGTATATTAGAAGATACAGATTCGAGTAACCTAAGCATAGTATATATTAGTATAGGGAATTAGAAGCTGATTTGATTGTCTACATAAAAGGTGAGTTTGTCTATTAGTTTACGTATAGCGATAACTTATTCTATTGAAAATCATAAATTTGAAATTTAATCCGGCTTTCCGTCGTGTTGACGGGGAGTTCCCACCGGTTGTTTTCCAATATTAACCATAACCTAAATCCCGCGGGAACCGGGATAAACTGACCACATGAAAATAAAGACCATGCAGGGACTGCTTTTGGCAGGATCCCTGATCGGGGGCGTGTCGTACGCCCACGCTGTGGCCGTACCGACCGAGGTACGTGCCGAATCTCCGGAAGTCACATGGATGACTATCAATCTCGAAACCGCCGGAACCTTGGGCGTAGAGATTCTCTACAAAACCGATAACCTCTCGGATGTAACCCATCTCCGGGTCACCGGCCATCTCAACACAAAAGACTGGACCACCATCAGCAACCTAAGCTCAATCGTAGAACTCGATCTTAGCGGAGCCTCCTCTGCTACTGTCGGAGTTCCGGTACAAACATTTGTGAGTCGCACTTCGCTCAAGAAGATCAGCCTACCTTTGGATATCCCATCCATTGGAAATGATGCTTTCTCATATTCCGGTATTGAAGAAATAATTATTCCTTCTTCTGTCAAATCAATCGGAGATAGAGCCTTTATGAGTTGTGCGTCATTGGTTTTAGCGGATATACCCGGTGTTGAAACCATACCTGATCATTGTTTTAGCTCATGCTCAAAGTTACAGGTGGTGAAATTACACCCGGGGGTTAAATATCTAAGTCCATACGTGTTCCATTCTTGCTCATCTCTTGAAGCGATTAATTTACCGGAGGGCCTATTATCAGTAGGATATAGTTGCTTCCAGGCTACATCAAGTCTGAAAGAACTTATCTTCCCCTCATCCATTACCTCACTCGACAGGTATTTAATTAATGGTTCCGGTATTACTAAAATAGATCTTGGAACCGGCCAAGTCCAGATTTCAAGAGATGCCATAAGTGGTTGTTCTAATCTGGAGGAAATTATTCTTCCGGGCGGCACTCCTTCTTATCTAGATTTTGCGAATTATTGTGCTGCTTTGAAACGTGTAGTATGTCGTGCGGCCACTCCACCGGTAATGAATAACTGTTTTAGTGCGGTTAACTGGGCTAATGTGGAAGTGGTAGTCCCTGAATTCGCAGTAGTTTCCTACAAGATTGATAACTATTGGGGAAAGACAGGCACAATAAAGGGAGGCGCCATGAGTAATGAATGGATCATCGGCTCTGATCTCGATCTTCTTTCCGGCCACCGTATGGAGGGTACTCCTTCAGTAGCGATCATTGAAGGAGGAAAGCTCAATGTATTGGGAAGCGATCCGATGCCGATGGAGAAATTCAGCGTGCGCAGCAATCTTAATTCCAAGGTATACGGTCAGTTTATCAACGCCGCGGCCCTGATGAC
>JAAVFV010000021.1 GCA_014800525.1 Bacteroidales bacterium
TATGTAACTTTGTATGCATTTATTTATTTATATGTCATAAAGTTACAAAAACTTTTTGACATGACAAAGCCCCGGCTTGAGAAAGTCAGGGCTTTGTTTTATGTTTATCAACATATTAAAAAGAAGAGGCTGCGCCTATTTTGACACAGCCTCAAGCCAATTTCAACTTTGTTTTATTCTAAAACTTATAACCCATTGAGAGAACTACCTGATTATTGGTAAGGCCAAGTTTAGCAGTAGGGCTCATGATCTCTGATGATGGATCCTGAGGAAATGCATGATAGGTACTATTCATGTGTTTATATACATAGGCCAGGTCTGCATAGAAGCCTTTCACTCGATATCCTAAGCCACAGGTGATATAATTGGTGGTGTTATCGAATCTATAATTAGGCATCGTCCCGGCAGTATATATGTTTTCCTTCCCATCTTTAGCTTTCTGTTTTACCGGGCTTGAGACAAAACTATAACCTGCTCTCACACTGAAATTAGGGGTAATCCTATACTCTGCTCCGATACGCAGTGTATTTGTATTCCTATAATATTCCTTTACGTCTGCGTTAGTGTCTGCATAGATATCCGGATTAAATGGTGAGTTGTTGCTATAGGGCATCCAATCGTCGTATCCCCATCCATAATCATTATATGAAGGTTCGGAGAACTTCATAGTCTGATAGCTATTCCATTCATAGTCAGCAGATATTATAAACTTAGAGCCCACTACGCCTGCCACACTGGCGATTACCTTCCATGGACTCGTAAAGTTCATATCATTATATCCCGGCACGCCATTATTGGTTATCGGATGATAATTTTGCCCGTATGCTTTTGAATAAATATCCGCACTGAACGTCTCTGTCAGATTATACCATGTCGGAGTATGAAACGCCAGACCAAATCTCAATTCCTGAATTGGCTTAACGATGACACCAAGCTGATAATTGAAACCAGTTCCGTTGCACCGGTATAGATTCTGCATATTCCACTCGGAGTTTGTCTGGCCTACCTCACCCGAGGGATTTTCAACCCATGCGTTGGTTAGATTCTCCCCGTAAAGCGATTGCAATTTATAGTCGAAATTCACTATATCAAAATTCATTCCCCAGAAGAATACATTCGATACATTTCCTCCTATTGCGATGTTGTACTCATCTATAGAGCCCTTCTCAACCACATCAAAATATCCCGTTCCGGATGTTCCTGGAATTCGCTGGCCTGTATTGGGATCCGTAAATGCATCGCCAAACTGACCGGTCCAATATGTTGTATTTCCGTCAGAACTGGGATTGATAAGCATTCCATCAAATCCAAGTATGGGTAACCATGGAGTTCCTGAATTATAAGGATCATATCCATCGGTTGTGATTAAATCTGAAGGATTCAGTTCGTTTCCGTTTGCTAAACCCGCGATATAGTTCGACATTGATGTCTGCAACTGCGGTAATGTGCCTGCATAACGTCTATTAAATGACGCAGCTTTATTATAGGTAAATCCTATATTGAGATTCGGAACGGTTGTACTTGGAATCCTTAAAGTCGCCACTCCTCCTATATTATTTAGGAGAAACTTGGTCTGACTTACATCTGAGGTCTGACCCAGTGACGTCGCTGTACTTTTCTGGGCATCAAGGTCAAGGGAAAATCCTATCTCATTACTACGATAAACCCCTATACCTGCAGGATTCTGCGATAAGGTGGATAAATCTCCGCCCAAGGCTCCGAATGCACCGCCCATTGACATAAATCGGGCTGTTCCTTTAAGATCCGGTTGGGAGAAGCGATACGCATCTAAAGCACTCTGACCATAGGATGAGATCGAGCTCCCTATGAGGATCAATGCCATTAAATAATAATGCTTCATGCTATATGGATTATTAAAAGACTTAACAATTAATCTCCCTGATCACTGACAGATCGGGTAGATTGGATAATAATTTATCTCCGGCCACCCCTATTGCCACCGGAGCGGGCTCCGCCATAACTACCACCGCCATAACTTCTGTTTGAGCTACCCGATGAGCGGTATGAGTTGGTTGTAGAGTTGGAGGGTCTTGTTGTAGTGGTATTGTTATAACGATTAGTTGTGGAACCGTTGTATCGGTTAGTAGTACTTCCGTTATATCCGTTAGTTGATGAATTTACAGTGGAGGTCGTAGACTGATAACCGCGATGATTATTCGTAGTGCCACTTGATACAGTATTGGAATTGGAAATTCCATAACGACCTGTCGCTCCTACATTATTAGCTCCGCGATGATAGTTATATCCTCCAGTAGTTGTCGGACGAGCAGTGGTTGACGCATATCCGGGACGAATCGACCCACCATGCCCTACACTTCCGCCATTATAGTTTCCACCAGGACGAGTGTTGTTAGCCCAATGGGAACTCGGACGATTGGGCTGTCTTCCTCCGGGGCGATAGTCTGCATAATATGGTCTGCTCCAGCCAGCACTCCATCCCCAGGATGGTCCCCATCCCCATGACCAGGATGGACCATAAGCCCAAGATGGTCCCCATCCCCATGACCAGGACGGACCATAAGCCCAAGATGGTCCCCATCCCCATGACCAGGACGGACCATAAGCCCAAGACGGGCCCCATGTCCAGGAATAGCCAGAAGACCAATAGGGATATCCCCAATTATAGTAGTTATAATATCCGGGCCAACCATATATTGANGAAAAATAAGGAATCCCTCCTTCAAAAACAATATCTACATTGCCGTATGAATTTGCCAGTACGTCATCCAATACATCAGCGTTATCCACTACTATAGTGGGATTGTAGAATTTCTGTATCTTCTGGGTATATACAAAATCTTCATCATTCTGCACCCCTTGTCCAATTGTATCCACGGGGCTCTCATAATATTGACCACGACGATTATACTCATCTACATCAATACTCTGAAAGTCGGCTATATAATTTGATTTCTTCTGTTTATCCTTTGTGTATAGGCTGTTATCTACAGTTTTGTCTTTCTTGGGATTATAATATATATCATCAAATTCTTGGGCATGAAGAACACCGGTTCCTAATCCCAGTAATAATATAGCGTGCACCAGTTTGTTCATAGTCATAAAAATATACTTTAATATGGTTCATACTATTTTCTGTGATTGATCTATTGAAGTATAGAAAACTTCAATGTCAATCTACCGCTCCAAACCTTATAAGATGAAGTTTTATAGTATGACAAATACAAATCAATAAAGTTTAAATTTCACGAATTAATTATTCTATTAACACTTATTTTCTTAATCCATCTCAATTCTATTCATTAGAATTTTAAATAGAAGTCCCTACATAACAAACGATGCCGGTCAGTCGGAACTCCGATGCTCTCTTCAAGAGTTAGAAGCGTAAGAGGAGAGTCTTGCTCAATTTTTTCCCATTCTCTATTATAGATTCTTTGTAGAATTGACGAGACATGTATCTCATTTCCGACCTCGTTCCCATCGGGAAAGTATGTAAACTCCATTAGAATGCGCTTCGGAGAAACGTCCTTTCTGCCTCTTATAATAAGAAGATCTGTAATTTTCATCGAAGATGGGCAATAAGAAATCACATCCTTAAGGTTTCTAATTGGGAAAACCATAGCCAACCTCCCTTTATCTTCCAGATATTTCGGACTCTCTTTTAGGAGTGTCTCAGGAGAGAGTGTGCCTATATGACGCGCTTTTAATCTAACTGATTTTAAATCTGTCACTCCGGATTTAAAATACGGCGGATTTGAAATAATCAAATCATATTTCTCATCTTGTAGGTCTCCCCATGACATCTTAGATGCCGTAATTCGGTCGGCCCATGGTGATGAAGCGAAATTAGTCTTTGCCTCTTGAATGGATGAAATGTCGGTATCAATTCCATGGACATGAGCTGATTTGGCCCTCTGTGCACATATTAATGCAATCACCCCACAACCCGTTCCGACATCAAGAATNCGTTTTGTAGCATTTACATCAGCCCAGCACCCCAGTAATACTGCATCCACTCCAATTGGCATTGAAGAGACTTCATGAGATACTGTGAATTGTTTGAATTTAAAAGGTGTGCGCCCCATGAATAATTTGTTAATAATCTTATTCCCCCATCCCAAAATAACTTAACTCTCCTGGACTCCTCCTTTCTTTGCATCTATATCATAAGCTTTATGTTTGAAATGGGATCCATGTCGATGATGCTTTTTTCTATTCTCAGGCAGATCGGTTAGCGTAGAAGCTGAATTATTCTGACTATTATTCTTAGAATGTGAGGATTTAGAATTCCGCACCTTTCTTGCACTATTATTCTTGTTACGATACGATTTTGATGTATTAGAATATGATGGAACCTCTCCAAACTCAGCCGGAACCTCATTTCGGGAAATTTCTCGCTCCATTAGACGTTCTATCCTGGAAAGTTTCCCGAAATCAATTGGCGACACTAATGTAATTGCCTTTCCATCTTTATCAGCTCGCGCCGTTCGTCCTATTCGATGAATATAATCTTCCGCATCACGTGGAGCATCAAAATTTACAACCATCTCGATATCATCTATATCGATTCCTCTCGAAAGAATATCAGTTGCCACCAATACCTGAATCTTTCCGGCCTTAAAATCAAGAATCACCTCTTCCCTCCTATCCTGATCCAGATCAGAATGCATTTCTGCAATTTTAAAGGTATCTCCTTTAAGTTCTCTCGTGAGTTGCTTCACCTTTAATTTTGAGCTGGAAAAAACTATCACCTTATTAGGATGAGAATCCCTGAAGATTTTTTTGAGGATAAGAATCTTCTGAGGCTCATGACATATATAGACACTCTGGTCTATTTTCTCAGCCGGTTTTGATACTGCTAATTTCACCTCTACTGGATCACGCAGAATCTTCTTTGCCAATTGATGTATTTTAGGGGGCATTGTTGCAGAGAACAGTAATGTCTGGCATTCCTTTGGAAGATGAGATATTATCTGAAGTATGTCATCAGAAAATCCCATATCTAACATACGGTCGGCTTCATCAAGAATGAAAAAGCTTACTTTAGATAGATCCACATATCCCATACTAAGGTGGGCAAGCAGACGACCCGGTGTTGCAATCACAACATCTGCTCCTGCTTTAAGACTTTTACGTTGTTGTTCATATGTATGCCCATCCGTTCCTCCATAGACTGCACATCCACTGAT
Source organism: Bacteroidales bacterium (assembly GCA_014800525.1). Taxonomy (GTDB): domain Bacteria; phylum Bacteroidota; class Bacteroidia; order Bacteroidales; family Muribaculaceae; genus Lepagella. The sequence continues at coordinate 5,169 of JAAVFV010000021.1, forward strand.
AGGCATAAAGTAGGCAAACCCCTGTAATTGGCGGTCAATCTGCTGAGCCAGTTCTCGTGTAGGAGCCATTACCACACAATTTACACAATCTTCAGGATAGCCTCCTTCTACAATCTCATGAATCACCGGAAGTAGATATGCGGCCGTTTTTCCAGTACCAGTCTGTGCACAAGCTAATAAATCCCTTCCATCTAGAATGGCTGGAATGGCGGCTTCCTGGATTGGGGTGCATTGATCAAAATGCATATCATACAATCCATCCAACATATCATCATTTGTTAGTAAATCTTCGAATCTCATATCGGATTAATAATGTTCAGTATTCTTCTTTTATATTGTTTCCGGAGATTCTACAAAGTTAACAAATATATCAATCCCCTCCCAGAAGAACTCATATAATATAACATTATTTACTCGGTCAAACTATAATATCTAAGTCTGCCCCTATATAGAGTGTTGACCTCGATATCATATTTTCTAAGAAATTTTTATTTACTCCGAAACAATTCTGAATAACTCCGTGTTATAAACATGTATTCATCATTAAAACTAAACCAACATGAAACACAAGGAATCTTTCAAAGATCGCGTAATTGGTCTTCAAGGCAATCTGATGAGTTTTGCTTATCAGCTCACATCTAATAGAGAGGAAGCTGAGGATCTTCTACAGGAGACTACACTAAAAGCTCTGTCCAATGAAGAAAAGTATGTTGATAATGTCAACTTCAAGGGATGGATCTTTACCATCATGCGTAACATTTTTATTAACAATTATCGTCAGAATGTACGCAAAGCCACTGTAATAGATCAGACCGAAGATCTGTATCATCTTAATATCAGTCAAGATTCCGGATTTTCCACTCCTGAGGGCTCGGTAGCCGTTAAAGAAATCACTGTAGTTCTTAATTCTTTCTCAGATGATTATCGTATTCCCTTCAATATGTTTGTAGCGGGATACAAATATAATGAGATTGCTGCTAAACTGAATCTCCCTCTCGGCACAGTTAAAAGCCGGATTTTCTTCGCAAGAAAACGTCTACGCGAGGAACTAAAAGATTATCGTTAATCTTGGGATTCCTTNCAATAATGGTATCTCTCCTTTATTTCGTATTGCGAGTTTTTTGAAGGTTTGTATTTACGTTTAATGATGATATACCCAAAGGGTTAAACCCTTCTGGCCTTTTTGTAGGCTAACGATTCAGATATTATTTAAACTATCTAAAATATAAATCCCCCTCGATGTACCGGTACATCGAGGGGGATTTATATTTTATTATTCAAAAATGTAGATTGAGATTAATAGAAGGGACAAGAGCCCATGGAGCTTGAGGCACTCCATTAAGTGATATTCTCAGTACGTTACCATCTTCATAGAAATACTTAGATTGATCATTGTACGCATACCATCCCCCGGGTTCATTGTATACCATTTGGATAGGTTGTCCAAACGCTCCCCTTTCCGGATATAGATATTGATAATAAGTATTAGGCCCTAATATATAGCTTACTACATATACTCCGGGGCTTACCATCCATACATTCCTATATCTTCCTCGGCCTACGGCCCTATAGATCATGTTTCGTAAGGCATCATTATATCTATAGCCGGAAGGATGATACCAAGAAGGACGCATGTGGGCTCCCGGGCGCGGTTGAGAATGAGCATGGGAAGGTCTCATCGGACGATTAGGTCTTCCTGGATGAGAGTTCCCTCCGGGGCGCAACGTAGATATAGGTTTATTATGTCCATGATGCCCTTTATCGGGTTTTACATGATTCCCGGGTTTTACATGATTCCCGGGTTTGCCATTGTTAGAATTCCCATAATGGGAGTTATGATTTTTATGGGATGATGTTCCCCCGGGTCTGTGTTTATCCTTTGATTTATTTTTACCCGGGTTTGTACCGACATTATAAGCCGACTGGCGATGATGGTTCTCTTTCCTATCTTTATCGCCAGCATAAGAAACGCCGGTGACCAATAGTGCCATGCATAGAGTGAGTATTGCTTTGCTTGCTTTCATAATCATCGTCTTATGGTTATACTAATTTTAAGACAACTACTGAATAACTTAGTTTATACCTTGATTTATAAAATATGTTAACAAGGTTTTTTCCCGATAGTTCATTCTTTGAGGATGTCCAATGTTACCATGGATTTTTTTATTATATTTGTATCTGTTATCCCTGAAGTTGGGATTGCTATATTGCAATGTTAAGAAGATAATTAAGAACATTAATAACAGTCATATGGAATTTCCTGCAGATATAAATATACTGTATAGTATTATAAACATGAAACTCAGAGATAAATATTCTTCCCTCTCCGAACTTTGTAATGCTGAAGATATTGATGAGAATATCTTGGTTTCTAAATTAGCAGAGGCTGGCTTTGAGTATGCACCCGATATCAATCAATTCCGATAATCAAAATGAATGCTGAAATAATCCAACTTCCGCGATACACCGATCCAAGGGGTAATCTCTCAGTGGTTGAGAGTTTTAAAAATATACCTTTTGATATTAAACGAGTATACTTCACATACGATGTTCCCGCAGGTGAAAGTCGTGCCGATCATGCACATAAGGAGTTAACTGAAGTTATAATAGCAGTTAGTGGGAGCTTTACTGTCAGATTAGATGATGGAAAGGAGATTCAACAATATCTGCTTAATAAACCTTACGAAGCCCTGATGATCCGGCCTGGGATATGGCGGCAACTATTTGATTTCTCTTCTGGTGCTGTCTGTCTCGTCCTATGTTCAGATTTTTTTGATGAGGAAGATTATATCAGAGATTTCACCGACTTCAGGAAGTTTTGTATTGCAAGAAACTATTGGGATGATACAGTTTCNCGATCTTAAGAAAATTAATGAGGCTTTTGAACCTTCACTAAGTATGACCATAAAACAAGTCATCGATTCCGGTTGGTATCTGAGGGGGAACAAAGTCAATCAGTTTGAATCTGACTTCAGTTCTTACATTGGGACCGATAATACGATTGGATGTGCAAATGGTCTGGATGCATTAACACTTATTCTCAAAGGTTATGTTGAATTAGGTGTTATGAAACATGGAGATGAAATAATTGTCCCGGCCAACACTTATATAGCCTCTATCTTAGCCATATCGGAAGCCGGACTCTCCCCTATTGTTGTTGATGCAGATCCCATTACTCTCCAGATTAATCCTGATCTTATTGAACAGGCAATTACCTCTCGTACCCGTGGAATCATGATTGTTCATCTATACGGAAAATGTGCCTATACACCCCAAATCGGGGAAATCTGTAATAAGTATTCTCTTAAACTAATTGAGGATAATGCACAAGCCGTTGGTTGCCGATATGATAATATTCTAACGGGAGCCCTAGGAGATGCAGCTGGGCATAGCTTTTATCCCGGTAAAAATTTAGGAGCCATTGGAGATGCCGGTGCCGTAACCACCAATGATTCCGAACTGGCCAAGATTATTAGAACTCTGGCTTTCTATGGATCTGAGAAAAAATATGTGTTTGATTATATAGGGAGAAATTCCAGGATTGACGAAGTGCAGGCTGCGGTATTGAACGTTAAACTCCCCAAATTAGACAGGGATAATCAATATCGAAGACGGATAGCAGAGATATATCGACAGAATATAAAAAATCCATATGTAAGACTTCCGTATAACTCTGAATTTACTTATAATTCTTCGGATAATATCTTTCATATCTTTCCTATTTTTTCAGAGTATAGAGATGAGTTACAGCATTATCTGACAAAGAACNGAGTCCAGACTCTGATTCATTATCCTATCCCACCTCATCAGCAGAAATGTTATAACGGCATTCTTAATCCCCGGTTTCCTTTACCTATAACTGAAATGATTCATTCTCAGGAACTGAGTCTGCCTATTTCTCAAGTCATGTCTCAGGAAGAAGCATTTAAAGTAGCCGAACTTATCAATTCATTCAAACCTCATATTAGTTATTAGAATCAATTGTAACAGAAATAGAAGAGGCTGTGTCAAAATAGGCGCAGCCTCTTCTTTTTAATATGTTGATAAACATAAAACAAAGCCCTGACTTTCTCAAGCCGGGGCTTTGTCATGTCAAAAAGTTTTTGTAACTTTATGA
>JAAVFV010000022.1 GCA_014800525.1 Bacteroidales bacterium
ATGGGCTTCACAGATGAACACAGATTTTTTATTCTTAATCCAATCACAGATAATCTGCGAGACATCTGTGAAAGCCATCTGCGAATCATCTGTGATTTTAATATTATCATCGGCTCCATAAAGGAATCACAGATTCACACAGATGATCTTCACAGATGAACACTGATTTTTTATTCTTAATCCAATCACAGATAATCTGCGAGACATCTGTGAAAGCTATCTGTGAATCATCTGTGATTTCAATACAATCATCGGCTCCATAAGGGAATCACAGATTCACACAGATGATCTTCACAGATGAACACAGATTTTTTTATTCTTAATCCTATCTCAATTATCTGCGAGCCATCTGTGAAGACCATCTGCGGGAATCCGTGAGTTCAATATGTTGGGGAGAGTTCTGTTTCTTCAGGAAGGGTCCGGACGTAAAAAAAAGGTGAGGGCTAATCTCAACGATCGGCCCCCACCACCATAATCAGGTTGAATCAAATCATCTTATCTATGCACTTATCTTTATTGTGTGCTTTTTCCTGCTGTGACAGGGTAAGCAGGGTTATGGATTACCTTTAACCCATCAATGCCTTGCGACATGCCGGCAGGTTCCTCCCCTATTCCTTATTATAATATATTATATATAGGATTATATGGGGCTCTTCTAAGATGAAGCCGCTTCAGCCAGCCATCCGGCGCTCGCCGGTTTTTGTTTTGGCGTTGCCGCTTCAGCGGTAAGTTCTCGCCTGATTTGTGTGACAAAAATATTAATTCATTTTTTATTTTCCAAATATTTCTTAATTTATTTTATTTTTTATTCACCTATTTGAAATTTCTGAACCTTTTTATTATAGCATTATGCAATTATATTTTGACACTAAAGACAAAAATTAGGAGGATTTGGCGGTTTTGTGGGGGTGATAACTGGCATTATGCCCGATAATGCCCCGATTACGGCCTCCGGATTTATTTAAGGGCTCTTACTGCTTCAGCGGCCTCCGGCACGCTGCACGGCAACGAGCTTCGCGCCGGGGAAGCGACGGATAGATTTAAGGGCGCTTTTGGGGGTAAAAGCGAGAGATTGCGCTTTTTTTATTAATTTTGAAGCCGGATTATATTACAAAGTCGGGAATCACAGATTCATACAGATGATCTTCACAGATTAACACTGATTTTTTATCACAGATAATCTGCGAGCCATCTGTGAATGCCATCTGCGCTAATCTGTGAGCATAGAGGCTCTATTCGCGCAGCGGCGCTGCCGGGAGCCGGGAATCACAGATTAACACAGATGATCTTCACAGATTCACACAGATGATCTGATTAAGATACATATTATATAAGGAGATTATATCAGAATATTTATATTATGACGCTGATTGACGGAAAGAGCACGGCCGCTCAGATTAAGGCCGAAATCGCTGAAGAGGTGAAGGAGATGGTGGCCAACGGCCAGCGCGCTCCTCATCTCGCCGCTATCCTGGTGGGCCACGATGGCGGCTCGGAGACTTATGTGGCCAATAAAGTGAAAGCCTGCGGTGAGTGTGGCTTCAAGAGTTCGCTGATCCGCTTCGAGGAGGATGTGACCGAAGATCGCCTCCTGGAGGAGATCAAACGCCTGAATGAGGATCCGGAGGTGGATGGCTTTATCGTGCAGCTCCCCCTCCCCCGCCATATAGATGAGCAGAAGATTATCCGCGCTATCGATGAGTCGAAGGATGTCGACGGTTTTCATCCGATCAATGTCGGCAATATGTCGATCGGTCTGCCGGGCTTCGTGTCGGCAACGCCGGCCGGTATCATGGAGCTGCTGCGCCGCTACGGAGTGCCGACGAAGGGAAAACATGCGGTGGTGTTGGGCCGAAGCAATATCGTGGGCAAGCCAATGGCGACACTGCTGATGCAGAAATCGGATCCGGGCAACTGTACGGTGACTGTCTGCCATTCGGCGACGCCGAATATCAAGGAGATCTGCCGCGAGGCCGATATCATCGTGGCGGCATTGGGCTCGCCGGGATTCGTAACGGAGGATATGGTGAAGCCGGGGGCTACGGTGATTGATGTCGGCACTACGCGTGTGGCCGATGCAAGCCGCAAATCGGGCTGGCGTCTGCGCGGGGATGTTGATTTCGAGAATGTGGCTGAGAAGTGTGATTTCATCACGCCGGTTCCCGGCGGTGTGGGACCGATGACTATCTGCTCGCTGATGATCAATACGCTCAAGGCGCGCAAGAATAATCCATATAAATAAGGAAGGAAGAGCTTGCAACCGACTCCGGCTGCAGGCTCTTCGGCTCCTTTCCTCCTCCGCCTCCAGCGGCCTCCTTCGGCTTCCTTTGGCTCCTTGGGCTTCCTTTGGCTCCTTGGGCTTCAGCGGCCTCCGGCACGCTGCACACCAACGAACTTCGCGCTAAAGAAACAAATTCTTCTCCCTTTCTCCTCCTCTCCTTTCCTCCGCCTTCAGCGGCTCCTTTCCTCCGGCTTTAGCGGCTCCTTGGGCTTCAGCGGCCTCCGGCACGCTGCACACCAACGAGCTTCGCGCTAAAGAAACAAATTCTTCTCNCTTTCTCCTNCTCTCCTTTCCTCCGGCTTTAGCGGCTCCTTGGGCTTCAGCGGCCTCCGGCACGCTGCACACCAACGAGCTTCGCGCTAAAGAAACAAATTCTTCTCCCTTTCTCCTCCTCTCCTTTCCTCCGCCTTCAGCGACTCCTTGGGCTTCAGCGGCCTCCGGCACGCTGCACACCAACGAGCTTCGCGCTAAAGAAACAAATTCTTCTCACTTTCTCCTTCTCTCCTTTCTTTTCTATCTTCTCTCTTCTCCTTTTGGCCCCATCCGGGGCTCTCTCCAACAAATTACGCGCGGAGCGCGTTAAATTATTGAATAAATTATCTGAAACATGAAGAATCTGGTTATCGTCGAGTCTCCGGCTAAGGCTAAGACTATCGAAAAATTCCTGGGCCCCGATTTCAAGGTGATGTCGAGCGTGGGCCATATCCGCGACCTGAAGTCGAAGGGCATGAGCGTCGAAATCGATAATGATTTCACTCCTGTCTATGAGGTTCCGGCCGAGAAGAAGGAGATAGTGCGCCAGCTTAAGCAGGAGGCGGCTAAGGCCGAGATGGTGTGGCTCGCTTCCGATGAGGACCGCGAGGGAGAGGCTATCGCCTGGCATCTATATGAGGTGCTGGGTCTCAAACCGGAGTCGACACAGAGAATCGTGTTTCATGAAATCACCAAGCCGGCAATCTTAGCAGCTATCGCCAATCCGAGGAAGATCGATATCGACCGTGTCAACGCCCAGCAGGCACGCCGCGTGCTCGACCGTATCGTGGGCTTCGAGCTCTCGCCCGTGCTCTGGAAGAAGATAAAGCCGGCCCTTTCGGCAGGACGCGTGCAGAGCGTGGCCGTGCGCCTTATCTGTGAGCGGGAGAAGGAGATCAACGCCTTCACGCCGGAGCCTTATTTCCGCGTCAGCGGCCTTTTCGCCACGGCAGAGAATGTGGAGATGAAGGCCGATATGAAGCATCGCCTCCCTGATGCAGCTTCAGCCCGGGAATTTCTACTGCTCTGCCAGGCGGGACGTTTCAGCATCAAGGATGTGGCTGTCAAGCCTTTACGCCGCTCTCCGGCACCACCTTTCACCACCTCCACACTCCAGCAGGAAGCCGGCAAACGACTCGGTTTCTCCGTGAAGCAGACCATGCGCACCGCCCAGAAACTATATGAGGATGGACGCATCACGTATATGCGTACCGACTCGACCAACCTCTCCGAGCTCGCTCTGCGCGATATCCGGAACGTGATTACCGATTCTTTCGGGGAGCGTTTCCACGAGGAACACCATTACCATACCCAATCCAAGGGAGCCCAGGAGGCTCACGAGGCTATCCGCCCGACATATATCTCCGACCGCACCATCCCGGGCGATGAACGTGAGAAACGACTCTACGATCTGATCTGGAAACGCGCCGTGGCCTCCCAGATGGCAGATGCAGAACTGGAGAAGACTTCAGTGGATATCGCTCTATATGAGGGAGATACGGCGAAAGGAAACCAGGCGATAGTGCCCGGAACCGACCTTCCGGCGGAATTCCGCGCCGAGGGGGAGGTGATCACTTTCGAGGGCTTCCTGAAGGTCTACGGCGGCGCCGATGCGTTCCGCGGCGAGGGGATGCTCCCCAAGGTGGAGGCCGGCGAGATGCTGACCCCGACAAAAATTACCGCCACCCAGAAATTCACCCTCCCGCCGGCCCGCTATACGGAAGCTACGCTGGTGAAGAAGATGGAGGATCTCGGTATCGGTCGCCCGTCGACCTACGCGCCGACAATCTCCACGATCCAGGACCGCGATTATATCCGCCACGGCGAAAAGACCGGTGTGGCAAGAGATTATACCCAGCTCACCCTCGAGAATGGTGGCATCAAGGAGGATACCCTCACCGAAATGGCCGGCAGCGAGAAGGGGAAATTGATTCCGACAGATGTCGGGATGGTGGTGAATGATTTCCTTACCGCCAATTTTCCCGATATCCTCGATTATAACTTCACGGCCCGCGTGGAGGAGAAGTTTGATGATATCGCGGAGGGAAAGTTAGGCTGGAAGAATGAGCTTTCGGGCTTCTACGGTGATTTCCATCCTTCGATTGAGCGTGTGAATGAGATGCGGACGGAACATAAGGTGGGGGAACGCCTCCTCGGCACAGATCCGAAGAGCGGACGACCGGTGTTTGTGAAAATCGGCCGCTTCGGGCCGATGGTGCAGATCGGTGAGGTGTCGGATGAGGAGAAGCCTCAGTTTGCAAGCCTGAATGCGGGTCAGAGTATCTATGATGTCACTCTTGAGGAGGCGCTTCGCCTTTTCGACCTTCCCCGCACTCTGGGGGAGATCGACGGCCAGACCGTGAAGGCGGCTATCGGCCGCTTCGGGCCGTATGTGCAGATCGGAAAGCTTTTCGTGTCGATTCCGAAGGATATGACTCCGCAGACCATAACCCTCGAGGAGGCTAAGCAGCTTATCGAGCAGAAGCAACAGGCGGAGGCTAACCGACTGATTAAGAGCTTCGAGGATATGCCGGGCCTGGAGATACTGAACGGCCGATACGGCCCCTACATCGCCTATAAGAAAGAGGGGGAGAAGAAGGCGAAGAACTATAAGATTCCGAAGACCACCGATCCGGCGTCGCTCACGCTGGAGGAGGTTCGCGAGCTGATAGCTGCCCAGGATGCCGCCCCAAAGAAAACCCGCAAGAAAAAAGGAGAATAGACTGATTAGCAGCTGATGAAGATTTAACTAAATCTTTATCAGCTTCTTATGATTTAAGATAAAGATTAATAACTAACCGAAGAGGGAAATGAAACGACGGAAGATCTTACGCATCGCGGGCTTCACGCTCGGTGCCGTGGTGCTTACGGGTGTCGGCGCCCTCTGTGCCCTCACATGGTATCTGACCCCGCAACGGCTCACTGAGATAGTGAACCGCGAGGCATCGCGCGAATTGAACGCCGATGTGACGGCCCATAATATCCGATTTACGGTATGGAGCACATTTCCACACTTCACTCTGGCAGTGGATTCGCTACGCGTCCGCAGCCGCGCACTCGATAGCATTCCCCCCTCTTTGCGCGCCAAGCTACCCAAGGATGCCGATTTCCTGCTCTCCACAGGCTCTATCACAGGAGGAATCAATCTTCTCAAACTCTTCCACCAGGAAATATCCCTCTCCGACCTCAATGTGGAGCAACTGAACCTCAATCTGGTCAGCGTCTCCGATTCACTTGCCAACTATTACATCTTCCCCTCCGGCGGAGGCCCCGACCATATCCCCTACTTTACCACCAACCGTGCCTCGCTCTCACATCCCGGAACATTACGCTACCGCTCACTGCAGGATGGCGCCGATATCAGCGTGCCCCTGCATGAGATGGCCCTCATACGCTGCAAATCACGATATAAGGATTGCGATTCCTATGATCTGTCGTTTGCGGGGATGGTGAATGCAGCCGTCGACGGTCTCTCTATCCTGAAGGGTTTTCCGGTGAGCCTCAACGGGGATATAGCATTGGGATTCAAGCCTTTCTCCCTCCGTACGGAGAATTATGAGGTGGCGCTCGGCACGCTCCGCGGCCATGTCAATATGAACATGAACCTCGGCGACAGCGGAAGCCTCGACAGTTTCTCATACCGCCTGAACAACTTCAATCTTGCCCGCCTCCTGGAATCGATTCCGGGACTCGGTATCTCGCAAGGCGCCACTTTCGAAGCGGATATCAACCTTGCCGCTTCGGCGCGCCTCACGGGGCCCTGGCAGCTCTCCTCTTCGGTGTTGCCTTCGGCAGAGGTGGAATTCGAGGCCCTGGAGGGCCCGATAGCCTTTAGTTTGGCCGACGGCCGACGATTTGCTTTCTCTCATTCCGGAGCGAAGGGGATTCTCCATTTCAATGGCAACACCCCGGAAACCTCCTATTTCGAGATTCTCCCCTTCACACTGAGCGGCGAGGGCGCCGATCTCTCCTTCGAGGCCCGCGCCGATGAGCTGTTCGGGACTCCGAAATTGGCGGGTACGGTGTCGGCCATGGGGTCGATACCCGAATTTCTTACCGGCGCTCCCCTCTTCCTCTCTCTGAACGATTTCCGCATCAATTCGGGACGAATTGATGTTTCTTCTCAATTCTCCTTCTCCATTCCTCCCTTGGCTTCCCTCTCATCGGGATCTCTCGCCGACTCCACGGCCAATCTGATCTCCGATTTCCTGATGTCGGGAGATGTGAGCGTGACCGACTTCCGCGGCTCGATGCCCAAGGAGGAGCTTAGCTTCTCGCTGCCGAAGGCCGACCTCTCATTCACTGCCGATATCGCTTCATTGGCTTCGCCCATGAAGGGAGGCGTGAGTCTGCGGATTCCGGATGTGGCGCTCACAAGCGGCCGCGGAAAGGCATCGGCCTCTGTAAAGGCGGGAGGGATCCACGTGGATGGCGACCTGACGATGAACAGCACCGCGGGAGAGGATAATTTCAACGTAAAGACCACTATTGCCAAGGCATCGGCCTCTACGGCCGACGGTCTGAAAGCAAATCTGGGAAAATTAGCGGCCACCTTCTCAGCTCGTACACGCCGGCAGGCGGCGCCGGGAGATTACCGTATGGGAGATCATTGGATGGCTGATTCGGCCTCTCTGGCCCGTATTCCGCATTCGGCGGCATTCCTGATGCCGAACCTCGGAGCTAAGGCGAAGAAGCTGCTGACAAGCTGGGAACCCAAGGCTTCACTGCAGGTGGACAGCGCATATGTCTCTTCCCCGGCTTTCCCTATGGCGGCTTCGCTGAGCGGCGTATCGGCTTCGGCTTCGGCGGAGGGAGTGACGCTCAATAGCTTGACGGCACGCTGCGGTATCTCGCGGCTGACGGCCCGCGGACGTGTCTCCGGACTCCGGCAATGGCTCTTTTCGCAGACACCGGCTCCGCTGTATGTGACGGCGATGGTGGAGGGAGATACGCTTCAGATCAACCAGCTGGCACGCGCTTATGAGTCGATGCATCCCTATTCCAAGGCTGAGGATTCCGGCGGAAAGGCTCAGAAGGTGAGCGATACCATATCGGGTCTGCTACCCCGTAATCTGATGCTCGATCTCCATGCGGCCGTGAAGGAGACCCGCTATATGAGCCTGCATCTCTATGACCTGATGGCCGATGTCTATGCCGGAAACGGAAACCTGAAGGCCGACCCGATCAGGGTGAGTTCGGATTTCGGCAGCGCGGCGGCGGAGCTTACCTACCGCTCGGCCGATATCCAGGATATGGGGCTGCAGCTCGACCTGAGCCTGGATACGCTCAATATCGTGAGCTTCTTCCATCATTTCCATGCTCTGCAGGAGATGATGCCGGAAATGGCGAATCTGTCGGGTACGATCGGTGCGCAGGCTGCTTTTTCGGTGGAGGCGTTTCCGAATATGTATCTTGATGTGCCCTCGTTCCATGGGAATCTTTTCCTTCAGGGACGCGAGCTTACGATAAGGCAGAGTCCGTTCATACGGCGTGTGACGCGTCATCTGATGATCCGTAATGATGGTCCGCTGCATCTGGCGAATGTGGATGTGCATGCCACCGTGCATTCGGATCTGCTGGAGCTGTATCCGTTTACAATCGAAATGGAGGATTACCGTCTGCGGGCTATGGGAGTGAATAATTTCAACGGAGATATGTATTATCATCTGGGAGTTGAGAAATGGCCGCTGCGGATACCCTTCGGGCTGAATATCGAGGGGACGTTCTCGCATCCGAAGCTGCGCTTCGGAGGAGCGGGCTACCGGGTGAAGGATACGCAGCGCATCACGGAGAATATCCTTGGTGTGCATCGCTTCAACCTGGTGGCGATGGGGAGGGATTTCCTGCGGAAATTCATTCACGCGGCCGCCGGCGGCAAAGACTAAAAAATCTGCGGTCCATCTGTGAAAGCCATCTGCGGGAATCTGTGAGTTCAATATTACGATACCGGCCCAAAAAGGGAATCACAGATGAGTCACGGATGATCTTCACAGATGAGCACAGATTTTTTATTCTTAATCCAATCAAAGATAATCTGCGGTCCATCTGTGAAAGCTATCTGTGGGAATCTGTGAGCATAAATCACAGATTGACACAGATGATCTTCACGGATCCACACAGATTTTCTGAGAGTGGATTCAACTGATGAAATATGCGGAAAACTTAATCGGGAGATTCGGGATAATCGGAAAATTAAAATCGTAACATTATGAAAGATAAGATTTCTGCTCTGAAGAAGCAGAAAAATGCGTTGATCATGGCCCACTATTATCAGCGCGATGAGATTCAGGAAGTGGCGGATTTTATCGGTGATTCGCTGGCACTCGCCCAACAAGCGGCCCGGACAGATGCCGATATCATCGTGATGTGCGGAGTGCATTTCATGGGTGAGACGGCGAAGATTCTCTGTCCGGATAAGAAGGTGATCGTGCCGGATATGACTGCGGGATGCTCGCTGGCCGACAGCTGCGAGGCGGAGGAGTTCGCGCGGTTTGTGGCCGACCATCCGGACCATACCGTGATCAGCTATGTGAATACATCGGCGGCCGTGAAGACTCATACCGATATCGTGGTGACATCGGGAAATGCACTGAAAATCGTCTCCGCACTTCCGGAAGATGAGAAGATCATCTTCGGCCCCGACCGAAACTTAGGAAGCTATATCAATGCCGTAACGGGACGCGAGATGGTGCTCTGGCCGGGGGCGTGTCATGTCCACGACCGGTTTTCGTTCGATGGAATCATGGAGTTGAAGCGTCAGCATCCCGGGGCGAAGGTGCTTGTGCATCCGGAATGCCGAAGACCATTGCAGCTGATAGCAGACAAGGTAGGGTCTACGGCGGCTCTGCTTGCGTTCTGTCGCGAGGATGATGCCCGGGAGTATATTGTGGTCACGGAGAGCGGTATCCTGCGTGAGATGCGCTTAAAATGCCCGGAGAAGGTATTTATCCCGGCTCCGCCGGATTCGGCGGCCGATACGGGGAAGGAATCCGCGGAGGTCGGAGCCGGGTGCTCAACCGGAGATGAGGACTGTAAGGGATGCAATCATTGCGAATACATGAAGCTGAATACGCTTGAGAAGGTGTATGAGGCTCTGAAGGAAGAGCAGCCGGAGATAATCATCTCCGAGGAACTTGCCGCGCGTGCGCGGCGTCCGATCGAGCGCATGCTGGCCATGAGCTGAGGCTCAAGCCATGAGCTGAGCCGGGTGTAGGGGCAGGCATAGGCGCTTTCGGCCCCGGAGGAATCCTAATGAAACCGGAAGAAGGCGCAATGGCCTCATCAATATAATCCAATCGGAATAACTATGAAATCGGAAGAAGCT
>JAAVFV010000023.1 GCA_014800525.1 Bacteroidales bacterium
GAGTTATAATTATAGACCTTGAATGTCCATGAGCCATTATTAAGAGAGCCGTGGGTATTCAATTCTATTCGAGTGGCATTAATATCTCCGTTCTGTCGGACGGCGGTAGTATCGTAAGCCAATTCTCCGGCTGGATTTACACGTCTGTATCTGAATTTATATTTGCCGCTCGAATTAATCCATTCAGCACTTAATGAGGCCGATACCCTTTGACTGAGTTTTAATTCAACCAGAGCCGAAGGGTTCAGTAAATCAAATGATCCTGTGCGGATCGTTGCTCTTGCATGATAAGACTCTCCTTCGTCAAAAAAAGGTGTACGGGTACGCATATAAATAGTTCCGGCGGATCCAAAATCTTTAGCAGGCTGCAATATTTCACTTTTCTGACCATTATATAGAGATAATGCTTCAATATTATCAAGAGAGAATTGTCCTAAATCAATCTGACCATTCTGCGCATTGCCAAGTTCCACACCGTCATATACAACCCCGGTATGGTTTGTGCCCATTGACCGGATATTGACTGTTTTAATTCCACCTACCCCACCGTAATCCTTCACTTGAACGCCTGAGAAATAGCGCAGCGCGTCTGCAACACTATTACTGTTTAATCTATGTAGTTCCTCACCCGAGAGGGTCTGTGCCGGGATAATGTCGTCATTAGGTTTTCGCGCTGTCACTACAACCTCATCCAGACGTCGGCTAAGAGTGTCAGGAAGAATGGTTGCGGAAAGCCCCAAAGGGAAAAAGTAAAGTATCGCTATTGATAGCAATATATATTTCATGATTCACGTCTGAAGGTTAATAGTCAGAATATAAAATCCCGTCTGCGTACTAACAGGATGTACACAGACGGGAATATGAGTTAACCTCTATGACGAGTGCTAATATAAATTTGAATCCTTAGTAGGAATCAATAACCTGCCCATAGTCCCGTAGGCACAATCATGTTTTCGAAAATGGCAGGTCTTCTGACTTATCCCGGTTCTATCGCGCCTTCCCAGTCGTTTGGTGACCAGTGGCAAGTTGCGAAAAAACTTGTTCAGTAACGAATATACATCGTCAAAGAACGGGGAATTACAGCAGCGGGTACTGTCGAGGAATTTCACCTCATTCCCTTTTGATGCTCCTTCACGCCTCCACTCTTGGACGGCAGAGCAACCATTTCAGCCGCAAAATTACAAAAAAATAATCTTCACCACCAAATAAACTTCCTTTTTTAACGAACCTTAAGTCATTCTTTTTCGCAGTTATCTTGGCGATTGGACTTTTTTGAGCCATCTTTGCACTGTCTTTTTGTGTGACAAGGCACAACATTTGACAACAGACGTTATGATAAGTCCTCTCACCTGTATTCCCTCGCCGCGAAAATCATAGAGTCATTCATCAGGAAGGGCCCTTTGCAGATTCAGTGCAAAGGGCCCTTCTATTTAATATCGGGTATTTATAGTCAGATAGATCAGCCTTCTTTTTCCATCAGCTCAAGGAGACGCATCTCAGATTCATCAAGACACTCGATAAGCCGGGCTATCTTCTCACCGGCTTCCATGATTTCCTGCGTCTGCATCGTGCCCGACGACATTGCAGCCTCAAGCTCCGCCTTCTCAGTCTCCAGCCGTGGAATTAGAGCTTCGAGTTCCTCCTTCTCTTTCTTCTCCTTAAAGGAGAGCTTCACTTTAGCCGGTGTCTGCCGGCGGGAGGTGCCGGTGGAAACCGTCGTGGCATTACCTTCCTTACGGGCCTTAGCCTCACGCTCCAGTCGCTCGGCTTCCTTGCGCTCACGCTCCTCCGCGGCCACGCAATGACGATATGTGCTGTAATCTCCCGGAAAATCACGCACCTCCCCGTCACCCTTGAAGACAAACAGATGATCCACAATCCGGTCAAGGAAATATCGGTCGTGGCTCACCACAATCACACATCCCTTGAAATTGACCAGATAATCTTCCAATACTGCCAGTGTCATGATATCAAGGTCGTTGGTCGGCTCGTCGAGAATCAGGAAGTTGGGATTCCGCATCAGCACGGTGGCCAGATAGAGGCGCCGCCTCTCCCCTCCGCTGAGCTTACTGATATATTTCTGCTGTGTCTGGGGAGTGAAAAGGAATTGGGTGAGGAAGGCGGAAGCGGAGATTCGGGTCTTATCATCAATGCGGATCTCCTCCGCAATCTCGCGCACGGCATCAATCACCTTCTTATTCTCATCAAAACCAGTCATTCCCTCCTGACTGTAATAGCCCCATCTCACGGTCTGACCGATATCGAACGATCCCGAATCCGGTTGTATTTCTCCAAGAAGAAGCTTGATGAAGGTGGATTTGCCGGCACCATTATCGCCCACGATTCCCACCTTCTCATAACGGGCAAAGTCGTAACTCCAGCCGTTAAGAATCCGTTTATCGCCGAATGCCTTCTTCACATCGCGGGCCTCGAATATCTTCGATCCTATATAGGATGATTTCACATTCAGGCTTACTTCCTTACGCGAGAGGTCGACACGACTGCGATTCTCAAGATCGTGAAAGCTATCGATACGATATTGCGCCTTCGAACCGCGGGCCTGTGGCTGACGGCGCATCCATTCGCGTTCGGTGCGCAGCAGATTGCGCACCCTCGCTAATTCTGCGCCCATCGATTCATAACGCTCTTCGCGGCGACGGATATAATAGTCGTAGTTTCCTTCGTAACTATACACCTGCTGACGGTCGATTTCCAGAATCCGGGTGCAGACATTATCAAGGAAGTAGCGGTCGTGGGTCACCATAAGGAGAGTCATCTTCTGGCGTGTAAGATAATTCTCAAGCCATTCAATCATCCAGATATCAAGATGGTTGGTCGGCTCATCGAGAATAAGCATATCAGGCTTGGAGAGCAACACTCTGGCCAGTGCCACACGCTTGGCCTGACCTCCCGACATGGTTCCCAGAGGCTGTTCCGGATTATCGATTCTAAACTGGCTGAGCATCTGGCGGGCGAGATCGGGGCCATTCCATTCATCCTCCTTATCCACTCCTGATGCCACGTAATCCAGAGCCGACATCTCCGGATCGAGAGCCGGCAGCTGATCGAGAATACCGACCCGGATACCATTCCGGAACACCACATTCCCCGAATCATAATCCTCCCGGCCCGCAATGATGTTGAGGAGGGTGGATTTCCCGGCTCCGTTTGGCGCAATCAAGCCGATCTTATCGCCCTGAAACACTCCGAACGTAACATCCTCAAACAACATCCTGTCGCCATACGATTTACATAATTTCTCTATCTGCAGATAACTCTCCATTCTTACTATTTTTTCTCATGAATCCCAATGATTCCTCATGACTTCCCACAGATCCTCATGATTTCCATAGTTTCTCATGGCTCACCATGATTCCTTCCTGATATTGATATTTCGTGAGCGAAGCTCATCGCCGTGCGATGTCAGAAGGGGGGCTAAAGCGAAGCGATCACCTCAATCTCAACGAGCGCTTGCTTCGGGAGCTCCTTCACGGCAAATGCGGCGCGGGCCGGATAGACAGCCTTGAATTCCTCTCCATAGATCTCATTCATAGGCCCGAAAAGCGACATATCCGCCAAGAGCACAGTGGTCTTCACCACATTATCCAGTGTCGCACCTTCTGCTTCAAGGATTGCTCTGATATTGGCGATACTCTGGCGTGTCTGAGCCTTGATATCGGCCGGCATCTCCCCTGTCTCAGGGTTGATGGGCAGCTGACCCGATACAAAAATAAGATTACCTGTGCGGATTGCCTGACTGTAAGGACCGATGGCTCCGGGAGCCTTCGCTGTGCTGATTTCTTTCTTCATGGTCTTTTATTTTTTTTATTGTTATGGGTTAATTTTGAATACTTACTTATGACTTATAATGGAACTGAATCGGCCGTGGGCCTCAACTCAGTGTTGAAGCCCACGGCCGATTCTTCGGAGCCGCGAGTGGGACTCGAACCCACGACCTTTTCGTTACGAATGAAATGCTCTACCAACTGAGCTATTGCGGCTTGTAAAGCGCTTACTTTACAAAGTTAATACTTTTTTCCGAATTTCCACAAGCTTACCCTACTTTCCCTCATCCACCATCCATACAATT
Organism: Bacteroidales bacterium; assembly: GCA_014800525.1. Lineage (GTDB taxonomy): Bacteria > Bacteroidota > Bacteroidia > Bacteroidales > Muribaculaceae > Lepagella. Next base: position 4,091 of record JAAVFV010000023.1, read on the forward strand.
TCATATTCCGCCCCATCCGATCGTAGGATGCCTGACTAAGGTTCTCTCATCAAAGACTATGAATCTGATCAATATCAAGACCGGTAAGACTTTGAATCTCCTCTATTGATTTACCAGCTTCTTTCATTCTGCGCGCTATCTTTTCAATTCCCTGGGCCATCCCCTGGGCCATCCCCTGTGATACGGCCTCCTCTATAGCATATTTCATCTGATTTCGCCGGTCGCGGGTTAACTTTACATCCGCCTCATAATCTCTTCTCTCTTCGGGCGATAAAGTCGCAAGCGTACTGATATCCGCCAATTTCCTGAAAATATCATTCCTATCCTGGAATGCAACTGCCTGATTCTGTCACATATTCTTCAAATTATAAATCCACTGATCAAATTCACTCTCACATTCCGCCTCTCCCTTGTTAAAAGAGGGTAACTGAATAAAGACTAACCGCATATCATCCCCTATCGGTTCCTTGTTTTCATCATCTTCCAATCGTGCTTTAACAAGAGTACGAAAGGGGAGTGTAGGAACATGGAAGTTGCATAGATTAACTAAGAATTGTCGATGCAAATATAATTTTTTTACTGGAATTATTGAAGTTATCTAAACTTATTTTTTATTGACAATTCTTTTACTTTCCTCCTATCTACTTTCCCCCTCCATCACTCATCTGCGCTACACCTTCAATTTCTTCTATCTTTTCAGGTCCCCTGCATAGAGACCTTCCCGCATCCACGAAAGCTATCCATGGGCATCTGTAAAAGCCAGCGATATGCATCTGTGACGTCGATCTGCGTGGATTTGTGAGCAAGTGAAGGACCGGATTTTGTGCTCGTAGATTAGCACAGATCACCTTCACAGATTAACGCAGATTCTCTGAGGTCTAAGTGTTCAAAATTAATTTATACTATATACGAGATTATTTTGGAGGCAATTGAGGCGCGGAACAAAGGAGAATACTTCCGTATTCGAATGAGTGACAAGCCACAAGCGACCCAAAATAAGTTGTAGATAGTATCAAAGATAATTCCCTTACTTGGTATCGTTTAATTTTAAATACTTACTTCAGTTCATTTATCGAGGAGGTCGGGACGCAGTCGGCGAGTGCGCTCCAGAGCCTGCTCATAGCGCCATTCCGCTATCTTGGCTTCATGACCCGAAAGAAGAATATCGGGCACACGCCAGCCTTTGTATTCTGCCGGACGGGAATAGACCGGAGGTGCCAACAGATTATCCTGGAAGGAATCCGACAATGCCGATTGCTCATCACCGATCACACCCGGAATCAAACGCACCATCGCATCAGTGATCACCGCTGCCGGAAGCTCTCCCCCCGTGAGCACATAATCGCCGATCGAGATCTCCTTTGTGACAAGGTGTTCCCGCACACGCCAATCCACGCCCTTATAATGTCCACAGAGAATAATCACATTGTTTAGCAACGACAGACTGTTGGCCATCGGCTGATCGAGAGTCTCCCCGTCAGGCGAGACAAAAATCACCTCGTCATATTCACGCTCCTCCTTGAGTCGGGAGATACAGGCATCTATCGGCTGGATCTGCATCACCATCCCTGCCTCTCCTCCAAAAGGATAATCGTCTACCTTACGATGTTTGTTGGTGGTATAATCCCGAAGATTATGCACATGAATCTCAACCAATCCCTTATCCTGCGCACGCTGGAGAATCGATGTGTGGATAAAGGAATCCAACATCTCGGGCACCACAGTCAGTATATCTATTCTCATCTATTCCTCTGTTACTAATTCTTCTACAAATTTACCGATTTTTAGTGAGATTCTCATCTTTTTATTATCTTTACCATCCGACTCCCCTCCTCCCCATTGCTTACATTCTTTAACAGGTTCATTTATGTACTTCAATAAAACAAGAGCTCGATTCCGACGGATTCTATCTGCCTTTACTGTGATATTGGCTTTAATCCTCTCTTCATGCATCAACGATCCCGATCCCGCAGAGTCGGCGCTAAGAGTCGGCGACCGCTGTCCGGATTTTACCATCACATTAGCCGATGGCCGACTATTCAGCCCTGAAATGTTTCGTGGAGAGGGAGGACTGATTGTATTTTTCAACACCGGGTGTAAGGACTGCCGTGCTGAATTTCCGGAGATCCAGGAGGCGTATGATCAGCTTTCCTCTCTGAATGGCATCATCCCTACGCTGCCGGGATTTGAATTTGTATGTATCGCGCGTGATCAGGGGCCGGAGGTTGTGACCGACTATTGGGCTGCCAATTCCCTCACACTTCCCTATTGCGCTACGGGCGACCGCGCCGTGTATTCACTTTTCGCTCCAAGTGTGATTCCGCGCCTATATCTGATCGACCGCAATCTGACCATCTCCCGGATCTGGACTGACTCCGATGCACCCTCCGCCGAAATCCTACTGCAGGCCATCAGATCCATGAGAGCCCGCTGATAATTAGCTCGCGCAATTAATGGAATGAATAAGAAGCGCCTGAGACCGACGGTCTCAGGCGCTATATTATGTTCGAGTTGCTAATGAAGGGATCTAAACTTCAATAGACGGATGATTAATCAATCTCTTCGTCTGCCTCATAGCCACCCATCTCGCGGATAGCATTCTTGAGCATGGTGTACTGCTGGAAGAGGTGGTTGACAGGAACCTCACCCTTGGTGTAGTCATGCATCGGGCTCTTAAGGAAGAAGCTGAGGAAACGCTGTGTACCGCTGCGACCGGCACGTGCTGCAAGGTCGCTCAGAAGCACGAGGTCAAGACAAAGCGGCGCTGCCAGGATTGAATCGCGGCAGAGGAAGTTGATCTTGATCTGCATAGGATAGCCCATCCAGCCAAAAATGTCAATGTTATCCCAGCCCTCCTTATTATCGTTGCGCGGGGGATAATAGTTGATACGGACCTTATGATAATACTGCGTATCCTCATCATTGCCATGGCCATAGAGGTCGGGCTGCTCCTCGGGAACTAGGATGCTCTCAAGAGTGGAGAGCTTGGAAACCTCCTTAGTGCGGAAGTTGGCGGGCTCGTCAAGCACGAGACCATCACGGTTACCAAGGATGTTGGTAGAGAACCAACCGTTGAGACCGAGCATGCGGGTACCGATGATCGGAGCGAAACCGGATTTCACCAGAGTCTGACCTGTCTTGAAGTCCTTACCTGCGATCGGCATCTGAGTCTTCTCAGCGAGCTCCCACATTGCGGGGATATCCACTGTGGTGTTAGGAGCACCCATGATGAAAGGACAACCCTCCGACAGAGCAGCGTAGGCGTAACACATGGAGGGAGCGATTCTCTCCTTATCGTCAGCCTTCATAGCCTTCTCAAGAGCCTCGAGAGAGCCGTGAACCTCCATATCGATGGGAACATAAACCTCAGTAGAAGCGGCCCAAAGCACTACTACGCGCTCTACACCTGTCTCCTTCTTGAAGTTGCGGATATCCTCACGCAACTGCTCAACCATATCCCAACGGTCCTTAACGTCTTTCACATTGTCGCCGTCAAGACGCTTAGCATAGTTCTTATCGAAAGCAGCCTTCATGGGCTTGATAGCCTCGAGTTCCTCCTTTACAGGATTGATGTCTTTCTCCTTGAGCACCTCCGCATTGATGGCTGCCTCATAGGCATTTGCGGGGTATACATCCCATGCGCCGAACACGATGTCGTCGAGCTCCGCAATGGGAACGATATCTTTATAATGAAGGTATTTCTTATCTTCGCCTTTGCCAACGCGGATCTTGTCATACTGTGTCATTGATCCGACGGGCTTTGCGAGGCCCTTGCGCGCCATAAGCACGCCCGTCATGAACGTGGAGGTTACAGCACCCAGACCTACTACCAAAACGCCGAGCTTACCCTTAGGAGCTTCTGCTTTCTTTGTTGCCATAGTTGAGTTGTTATTGTTCTTTATTTCTTGTCTTAGATATTCAGGCGTGCAGGACAAATCCCGCTTCGCCGCCTGTCGTTTCATGGTTTTCCAAACCACAGATCTTACCGATTCCATGGCCCGGATAATTTTCCCTCCGGGCCTTTGCAGACCGCGAAGAAAAATGAGTATGTAAAATTATATCCAATTTCCCATACAGCCAACAAATCTTCAATAAATTTAAACTCTCCATTCCCTAATATTTCTTAATTATAGGAATATAAAGTTAACGAATCCTAATTTCAAAATAATTAGGATTCGTTCTGTTAATTTGTATTCATTAGGCCTATGGTTTTCTTATCCCTCTACCTCTCCCGGACTATCAACCCTTAGCCGAGAATCGAACCGACTGTCTCTATGTCGGACACGATATTGGGATGAGTCTGGGCATCCTCCTCAGGAGTCCATCCGGCGCCTTTGATCCAGAGCACCTGACATCCTATCGATTCGGCCGGCACGATATCTTTCTTATAGCTGTCGCCGACCACTACGGTCTCCTCCGGATGCATACCGAGAGCCTTCACTCCGAGTTCGAAAATCTTTGGATCCGGCTTGCGGACGCCGACCACGGCACTCTCTATGATCTTCTTGAAATAGCCGTCGAGTCCGAAATCTTTAAGCACACTCTCCACATTGCCATAGAAATTCGAAACCAACACCATCGGATATTTCTCCTTAAGAGTATCGAGCACCGGTTTGGCTTTCTCCACCTGCGCTTTGGCAGAATCATAACAATACTGCGCCACTTCCTCGCTCTTGGCCGCTACCTGAGCCGGGGGGAAATGGCCCTGCTCTGAAAGCCACTGCAATTCGAGTTGCATCTTTATCTTCAGAAGATCATGGAAGTTATGTTCCGGAAGAATGTGACGTGTCCGCGCAAGCTCTCGCTCCGCCTCCACATAGGCCTCACGGAATACCGGCTGGGACACTGCTATTCCGGCCTTCTGATAGGCGTTCCATATCACGATGCTCCAATGGTCGCCCCCGGTGTCGAGTGTGCCCCCATAATCGAAGATGATGCCTTTCACTTTTGAAAGATCGAATGTCATTGTATCAGTATTCTCTGTATTCATGGTTTCCAATTTTTATAGTGAAGAGTTTAATGGATGTATCCTTTGAAGTGGTCTATACTTCTAAAGTTATAACGTTCATCCGGTCTTAAGGTAGGATGACCAACCATAAAAATTAAGTAAGTATTATCGTATTGGTTAATTTTGAATACTTACTTATTATCTTCCCTCCACATCAGCGAGCGCTTCACGGCATATGCGTTCATGACGCCACATCATATAGACAAGCAGGAAGTTTAACACCACAAGTTCAAACGCAAAGTAGAGCCACGGCATACGGAATATCAGGATGGCGGCGAAGAGAGCGAATGTACGCGTATTGAACGACAGGATATTGGTATATTTCATCAGCGGCTTGCTGAGCTGACGGAATTTATCGCGGAATGTCTGTGGGATATTGTCGCCCCAACGCTCCTTGATGGCCCGGCGCAGTCTCTGCATGGCCGGTGTACGCTTCTCCTGCCCTACGGTATAGTTGGTATAGAACATCAGCACAAGCTTCTGCCAGAAGTCCTTACCCCAGCTCAGAGAATGGAATTTCTTCCATAACTCTGCGGCATTATCAAGCTCGCTCCCCTCTTTTCCCTTGAGGAAATAGAGATGAAACTGACGGTAATAATCCGCCATGGCTGCCTGGATACCATGGCAAAAACCCGTGACTACGGCCACAACCCAGATCACCCACGGATGAGCCATGAAGAAATCGCTGGTAACATTCTCGCGCAGGCAAATGGCGATATATATGGCCGCAAACCAGAAGTCACCGCTCAGTCCGTCGAGAATACGCCCGATACGGGAGTATTGTTTGGTCATACGGGCAAGCTGGCCGTCGGCGCTGTCGAATGAATTGGCCCATACCAGCAGGAACACTCCGGCAAGGTTGATCCATATATTGTTGAAATAGAAGCATACGCCGGCTCCGATGCCGAGGAATATCGATGCTATTGTGATGGCATTCGGTGTCACGCCGAGTTTCTTGGCCAGACAGGCCCAGCCATATCCTATCGGACGATAGAACATCAGGTCGAAGGTCTCCTCGGTATCCATACTCTTCAGGGAGGCCTGATAGCTGCTCTGAGCCGGTGTCTCCTGAGAGGGGGTGTTATGCAAATTCTTCTCTTCTTCCATGATTTTACTTATTCTTCCATTCCTTGATAGAGCTCAGCACACATTTTGCAATCCATGGGGCCGCTTCGGCACGGCAGGGTGCAAAACTCGGCCAGTCGTTGAAATCAATGATACGTACAGTGCCATCATTATCCACGATAGCATCGCCACCATAGATCTTCACATCCATCAGTTCGGAAGCCCGGTCGCAGTTCTGACGGAAGGCGTCGATATCGAAGTGAATGCCATGCGATTTGCCATTGATGGCTTCAAGACCATATTTACTATGGCCCTCATCGAAAGGATAGAACCAATAGAAGAACGGCTGCCCCTGCACGGCATAAAACTTGATGAGATCGCCTACAAGATGACGATTGATCACAGCACGCTTGATGCCGCGGTAGAAGTATTCATGCAATACATCCTGCGCCTCCTCTATATGCCGGCAATAGCTCACATCCTCCTTGTGCATGGCATGGAAATCCCCACGCTTTATCCAGCATGAGGCAAATCCGGATTTCTCCAGTTCGGGACGCACATCCTCGTTGGTATTCACTATCAGGCTATCCGGATAGGGAATCCCATTACCCAGGAGCATCCGAGTCATGCGTTCGCGAGTGCAGTTTTCAATGCCATACCCGGAATTGATCACCAGTCGGCCTCGATCCTCCAACTGCTGGAGTTTGGCGATCGATGCCTGTTCGCGACACATATTCAGGATTATCTCCTCACGGATATCCTCTGCCTGAAACTGTTCCTCGCTATATATCTTCACTTCACAGCCGCGTTTGCGCAACTGGTCGGCCACGGCGTTGAAAATCGCCGCATCATTGCCAATATGGTTGGGGGAATACGCTCCTGCGCGCATCACTCCCGCAATCTTTATTTCTGCCATAATATTATTGGATGGAGTCTAAGCCTTCAGAATAATGGCTCTCCTTTCGTGAGCCTACACTTCAGCGATCTCACGCCTTAAGGAATGCCTCTGCCTTAGCGATATCTCCGGCATGGTCCACATCAATTATCTTACCCATGTCGTAGCCCTTGAGCACCATTCCGGATTCCACCAGCGCACGCTGATAATTACGCATCCGGCTCACTCCACGGTTAAGACAATCATCAAGCACTTTCACTGCCGGTGCCGACAGACCATAGATGCCTCCGGAGACATATTTCACTCCCGGGAAGGGTTCATCCCGGAAGGCTGTGATCCGATTCCGGGCATCAACATCGACATAGAGTGGTTTTTCGTCATCTATGTAGGAGGTCAGGGCCATCATTCCTTCCACTGTCTCCGGAGCCCCGCGGTAGGCTTCCACATATCGGGTGAAGTCAGCTTCATGGAAGATGGTATCCACGGTGGTCACGATAAATCGGCCTCCATCAGCCAACAGACTTCCGATCTCATAGAAACTGTGCATCGAGGAGGGAGTGGTCTTCACCACCATCTCCAATGCCACCGGGAGAGTCGGTGCAAGAGCTTCGAGATACTCCCTTACCTCATGCATGTGTTCGTTGACTATCACACATATCTTGCCGGCGCCATTGCGCAGGAAAATATTGATGAGGCGACCGATCATCGGCTCCCCGCACAGGGGAACAAGAGGCTTTGGATACGCCACGCCCTCCTCCACAAGCCGGCTTCCTTCTCCGGCGGCTATTATTCCGAAATTCATATAAGTATATAGGGAATCTTTTTTGATTTGAATATCCCGGGGCAATTTCACCCGTTAGAGGGAATCTTTGGATAGATCCACTGTCTTATCCACGCTCCGTTCTATCTTGGCGCGGCCCAATGGATTAGCCGCAGCCTGCTGATAACGCAGTCGGCTGCGCAGGATATCGATTGCGGCATAGATGGCCTCACGCATCGATTGCGGGTCGGCCCCCCCTTTCCAGGCGATATCGAATGCTGTGCCATGGTCGGGAGATGTTCTCACTATCGGAAGTCCGGCCGTGAAATTCACGCCTCCCGCTCCGGCAAGTGCCTTGAAAGGAGCCAGACCCTGGTCATGATACATTGCCAGAACCCCATCAAACTTCCTCCAGGATTCCGAGGCAAAGAATCCATCTGCCGCATAGGGGCCGAAACAGAGAATGCCTTTCTCCGAGGCTTCGCGGATTGCCGGAATGATGCTTTGCTGCTCTTCACTTCCCAGAAGACCGCCGTCGCCACAGTGAGGATTCAGTCCGAGCACGGCAATCCGCGGACGTTCGCATCCGAAGTCACTGCGTAACACTTTATCAAAGCGTCGGATCGCATCTCCGACACTCTCTTTTGTAATGGCCTCCGAGATTGCGCCAATAGGGAGATGTGTGGTGACAAGCGCCACTCTCATCCTCTGGTCGAAGAGAATCATCTGGGCCTTTGTTTCGGGAGATTCCGGATCCGAGAAGCGGTCTTGGAAATATTCTGTGTGGCCGGGGAATGAGAATTCCTCGCTCTGCACATTTGCTTTGCATATAGGGGCTGTGACCACGACATCAATCCGTCCTTCGCGTAGGGCGACGGTGGCTGCTTCAAGGGCTCTGACCGCGGCATGGCCCGACTCGGCTGTGGGTGTGCCGGGGGATACGGGACATTCTCCGCATTTAATATCGACGATGTTTATTTTGCCGTCTTTCACATCTGATACGGAACGTACCACTTCATATGTCGGCATCTCGATACCCAATTCGTTGCGCGTCTTCTCCAGAATACGTTCCGGACCAAACAAAACCGGAGTGATCAGATCGGTGATCATCTCATCAGCGATGGCTTTCAGAGCCACTTCCGGCCCGACACCGTTATAATCACCGAGCGTGATGCCTACCTTTATCTTTCTGTTCATCGGTCTTCTGGTTTTTATTCTTTCCTCCTGCCGCCAGCATTCCGCAAGCAGCTTCTATATCTTCACCGCGGGATGCGCGGATTGTGGCTGTGATTCCCTTTGAGTTGAGATGATTACGGAACATCAACATTCTTTCTTCCGAGGCCGGATGCAGATCCACTCCCGGTATTGCATGGAATCGGATGAGGTTCACCCGGCAGTCGATATCCCCGATAAGGCGCACGAGCTGATCGGCATGGGCGATATCATCGTTGACACCGCGCCACATTATATATTCGAGCGAGAGACGGCGCTGATGGGAGAAATCGTAAGCCTTCAGGGTCTTCATCACACTCGAAATCGGGAATGCCTTCTGTGCCGGCATCATCGATTCGCGTTCGCGCGTGTCTGCGGTATGGACACTGATAGCCACATGCACCTGTGTGCGGTCAAGGAGTTCCTTAAGCTGAGGAAGTTTGCCGACGGTCGATACAGTGATTCGCTTCGGACTCCAGGCCATTCCCCAGGGGGCTGTGAGAATGTTTATCACTTTCTCCACGGCGCTGAAGTTATCCAGCGGCTCACCCATTCCCATGAACACGATATTCGTAAGCTCGTTCATACCCGTCTCCTCTTCAGGGGGGATGCTGAGAATCTGGTTCATTATATCTGCCGGAGTGAGATTGGCCTTGAAACCTAATTTACCGGTGGCGCAGAAATAGCAATTCATCTTACATCCCACCTGACTCGACACACAGAGCGTGGCACGGTCTTTATCCGGAATATAGACGGATTCAATCAGACGTCCCTCTCCGACATTGAAGAGATATTTCACTGTGCCGTCAGTGGATTTAGTAGCTTTCACCGGTTTATTACGGCCGATCTCATAATTGGCCGCCAACCATTCCTTATTTTTCTTAGAAATATTGACCATGCTGTCAAAGTCGGTCACGCGCTTCACATAGAGCCAGTCGGCGAGTTGCTTTCCGACAAATCGGGGCATTCCACCGCGGTAAGCCACATCCTGAAGCTCCTCAAGGGTCATTCCGATCAGCACGGGTTTTTCTTCCTGTCTATCCATATTGTCTTTCGGATTCTTCCGGAATCGCCGTTATATCCCGACAATTCTCGGTTATCCGTTTTTTGGTCTATTTATCCTACAAATATAATGATTCCCCCCCGTTTCCCCAAACTCTTCTACATTTCCGGTAAATACTCCCGACCCATATATCGTCTAAAAACAATCGGAGGAACCGTGATAATTACGATTCCTCCGATTTTATCGGGATGAGACTTATGCTCAATTATTCGCCGGCCTCAAACTTATAGATGTTATTCTTGATCCGGGCATCTCCCTGAAGCATCTCCATCAGATTAGGATTGATCATCTGGAAATACTGCTGAGTATACTGCTGCTCATTGTAGGGGAAGTTTTCCTTCTTCTTATCCATCACCTGATAGACGTAGATACCATCATCACCTTTGACAATCTCTACCTTCTTATCAGCCTTTGTGCCATTGATCTTACCCATCACGGCCTGATCGTTGACACCGGCATTGTAACCGAAGCGGAAGCTATCGATTGTACGCGCCTCGACACCCATTGCCTGAGCGGCACTCTGAAGGCTCTGAGTCTTCTTGCTATACTGTGCCATCAGCTTATCGCCCGCCTTCTGACGACGCACCTTCTCTGTCATGTAATTCTTGACCTCAGGGTTCGAAAGAGGCACATACTTATCATAGGAGCTTTCCACTGCCACGGCATAAAGCATCGGGTTGGTATTGCTCTTTGACTCATACACACGGCTCACATCTCCGGTCTCGCCATCTATCATTACCCAACGTACCACCTGACGGCTGTCAGGATAATAGGAATTCATACCCATCATGCGGGGAACAGCAGGTGCACTCTGTGTGAGGCTGAAACGCTGAACATTGAAGCCCTCTTTTGCTGCATTGGCTGCGAAATCCTTTGCTGAAGGATTTGCGGCCAAGAACTTCTCAAGGCGCGCACGCTCTCCATTGAGAGTGGCGGGACTGGGACCGAGAACATATGTGGCCTCATCATAATCGTAGACCATTACGGGAGCCTTCTTTGTAACAAGGGACGCCATCACCATTCCCTGCGGGCCTGCCTGAAGAGTGACATACTTGCCTCCGGCATTTACGATGCTGTCGACCGTAGCCTTATCGATACCGGCTGCACGGCCATTGGCAGTGTAAAGAGGAATCCACTGGTTGAGCTGGGGAACAACACTGTCCACACTATAGCGTGCGGTGATCGAATCAGCTTTCAGACCGCTATTGAGGGCTGCAAGAACACGACGGCCAAGGTCCTCGGTGGCAGTCATCACGGTGTTGATCTGAATCGAGTCGGTCTGGAGGCTGCTGCCTGTGACACGGATCACGGTGAAACCCTGAAGATTATCCGATACAAGCTTCACGCCCCCTTTGGGAGTGGTGGTCACGGTCTCCTTGAGGGTAGAGGGAAGGTCAGCGGCACGAAGGCTATGGTGAGTCACGGCCACACCTTCTTTCTTGATATCCTTTGACACCTGACCGGTGCTGTCGGAGAGAGCCTGCACCGTGCGCTGAGCCAACGCCTTGGAGTCGGCCTGATCTTTCTGGGAAGGAGTCACGCTGATAGCGATAAACTGCACATCCTTTGTATCTTCCTTAACAGTGAAATCCTTCTTATATTCCTCATAAGCCTTTTTGAGTTCGCTATCGCTTACGGGATACTCCTTCTCTGTGAGAGTGCCGTAGGGAAGATAAGCGAGTTCCACCTTAGCGGTATTGACATAATCATTATAAAGAGCCTTCTTATCGAGATCGTTGGCCTTCACGCTCTTCTGAACAAGGCGGTAATAGATCTGACGGGCCACATCTGCCTGAGTCTTGGCCTCGGCGGCGAGCCATAGGCGGCGGTAAGGTTCTACCTGAGCTTCGGTCAATCCGTTACGTTTCGGATTGAAGATCACCTCATAAGCCTGCTGGGGAGTCTGAACGCTAAGACCCGACTGATTCAGCTGGCTCACCAGAAGCATCACCTCCTGAGAGGGCTGGGGACTCTCAAGCATGTAGAAACGAAGGAGATTGCCTGTAACCTCAATTCCTGCCTTCTCAGCATGATCGGAGAGGATCTGCTCCTGAAGAAGGCTTGTGATTGCGATCTGAGGAAGAGTCTGCATATCAAAGTTAGCCACCGACGCCGGATTATTTCGACGGGCTTCCTCCAGCTGCTGATTCAGCTCCTCACGTTTGCGCTGATATTCTGTAATGTCGACTTTGGCCGATCCCATCTTCGCCACTGTGCTGTGGTCGCCGAAGAGATTACGGCTGTTGGTCAAGGCATCTCCCACAATGAAGGCCAGCAATGCCAGGCCTATCACCACAATGAGAAAGCCCGATTTGCTTCTGATTTTCTCTAATGTTGCCATTCGTTATGTTGGTGTTTTTAATTTTCGTTTCGATGTTTTCAATCCCCCTCTTAGATAGAGGAGTGTCTGATAGTAGATTATTCGCGCAAAGATAACAAATAATCGGCTATCAGACAACTTTTTTAATCAGAGTATGCTTTCCAATGGCCAAATAGACCATTCAGGAAGAGTATTCATATCCTGTTCAGGCTATCCCGAATGCCTGGCGGATATCATCGACACGATCAAGTTTCTCCCATGTGAAGAGTTCCACTTCTTTTTCAATCGGTTCGGATTCATAGTGGCTGCGGAATATCTTTTTCACTTTCCGGGGTTCGCGGCCCATATGGCCGTAGCTGGCGGTCTCGAGATAGATCGGCTCGCGTAGTTTCAGATCGCGTTCGATGGCTTTGGGGCGCAGATCGAAGAGTTCCTTTACTTTGGCAGCGATAGCTGCATCATCCATGTCTACCTTTGCTGTACCATACGTATTGACATAGATGCTTACGGGGTCGGCCTTTCCGATGGCATAGGCCACCTGCACCAACATCTCCCCGGCCACTCCGGCCGCAACCATATTCTTTGCAATGTGGCGCGCCGCATAGGCTGCCGAACGATCCACTTTCGAGGGATCCTTTCCTGAGAATGCGCCTCCGCCATGGGCTCCGCGACCTCCATAGGTGTCGACTATTATCTTTCGGCCGGTCAATCCGGTGTCGGCATGGGGGCCACCGAGGACAAACTTACCTGTCGGATTGACGTGCAGAATCAGGTTCTCATCAAATAAGGCCCGGTTAGCTTCCGAAAGCTTGGCTTTCACCCGGGGGAGTAAAACTTTACGCACATCCTCCTCAATCTTGGCCACCATCTCTTTGTCGGCCTTCTGCTGTGCCTCCTCTGAATCATCCTCGGGAAGAATGAATTCATCATGCTGAGTGGAGACCACAATGGTGTGGATGCGCACCGGCTTATGATTCTCATCGTATTCCACTGTCACCTGGCTCTTGGCATCCGGCCGGAGATATGTGGCCTTCCGCCCCTTGCGGTCGTAGGTCATATCCTTTCCTTCGCGACGGATATCAGCGAGTTCACGAAGAATGAGATGCGAGAGGTCAAGAGTAAGTGGCATATAGTTGGCTGTCTCATCCACAGCATATCCGAACATCATTCCCTGGTCGCCGGCTCCCTGAAGGCCGGTGTCCTCAGTCGCTGCTGCTTCTTTATTCTCTTCCTTACGGTCGACACCACGGTTGATATCGGCGCTCTGCTCATGTATGGCTGAGAAAATGCCGCAGGCATCTCCATCGAAACGATAGGCGCCACGGTTATAGCCGATACGGTTGATCACATCTCGCGTCACGGTCGGGATATCCACATAAGCATTGGATTTCACCTCTCCCGCCACCACCACCTGTCCCGTGGTGCAAAGGGTCTCGATAGCTACATGACTCTCGGGATCTCGAACCAGAAATTCATCGAGGAGAGCATCACTGATCTGATCGGATACCTTATCAGGATGTCCTTCAGACACGGATTCTGATGTAAATAAATAATTCATCGTATATTATCTTTTTTATTTCTGATTTGAATAATGAAGTTATCTAAACTCCATTATTAGGCTCCAATGAAGAAACAAACGCAAGGGGCAAGACATTACTGCCTCGCCCCTTTATCAAATCTATGCTGAATTCTTTTTCAACGTATTCCCTTCTCATAAGAGTACACAGGGACACGATGCAGTTTTAGCATTTTTTTGAGTGGTTGCAAGCAGCCAAATTTCTCCACTTCCGTCTCCGCACTCCTCCCTTCGGCATTGACTTTCTTAGGTCATGTAAAGTCTCATCGAAGTGCGTCCGCAGAATTGCGCCACAAAGATACTAATAATATCTTTGTGACGCAATTATTTTAGTCTTTTTTTATCATCGAGCAAAATCACGGAGATTCCTACTTCATGATAATCTCTGACTATTTTTCACCACCCAGTCGTCAATACGTCGCTTCTGTGAGGAGTAGTTTATGCCGATTTCTATTACTTTGCGTCTGTCTATACTCCAAGGCAGCGAATATTCTTTACGGTCAATATGCGCCATTGCTTCGGCTGCGGAGCGATCATATTTCAATTCTATGATATAGACAAATTCGGGAGTGCGAAGCAGAATATCTATTCTTCCGTCGGAAGTTTTGTATTCAGCGTCCACATGCATCCCTACCAAAGAGAAAATGAGGAGCAGTGCATTCTGCACATTTCTTTCCTCGTCAAACTTCATATCGTGTCCGAACCCTGCAAACTAAGATTGAAGACGACGAAGAAAGTCGTCAACTCTTCCTTCCTCTATCTCGTCAATAAGATCAAAGATAAAGGGGGCAACCTTTATTTTAGGCAGGGATGTATAATAGGGTATCAGAGAACGGAAAAAACCTTCTTTAACCTCTTCATTCGGTATCCCTAAGTGAAAGAGATTGCGTCGGGCATCATATCTCTTAATAGTCAGATAACCGGTCTGATAGAAAAGAGCCTCCAATGAAATGTTATCAAAGTCGAGTCCTTCAAGAGCAGATTTATCACACACGGCATGCAGCACTTCCTCAAGATTTGCATCAGTCTTTTTAAGCGACACTGCCAAAAGAGTGGAATTTCCGGATGCAATCCAGTAATTGGAATATTCCTTGGCTGCGAACACCTGAAGCAATGAGAAAGGATTATATATATCTGGAGATTTAGATGAAAAATGATAACCGTCATACCACCTTTTGAGCTCTTTAATTTCTTCTTTCGCAGTACGATCATTTTCTTCTGCAAGGGCAGCTATACCCTCTTTAAAGTTTTCGAGTAATTCATCCTCCGTAATGCCGCATATAGCTGAATATTCGTTCTGAAACGAAATATCGCGTATATTATTGAGTCCGGAAAAAACACTTAGTTTTCCGAATCTGCTTACTCCGGTAAGGAATACTAACCTGATATAATCTGCGGAACTTTTGAAGTTGGAATATAGAGCAGCCAACACTGAACGATAGTATTCAAATTGCTTCTGATTATGAATGTTATTCACTAACGGCTTATCATATTCATCTACAAGAATCACCACTCCCTTCCCTGTCTTCTCGCTGGCACTTTTGATTATTGTAGCAAGACGCTGAGAGAATGTCCTGTTTTTATGCTTTACTTCATACCTTTCTTCCCATTCACATAGCTGACGATCAAGAAGATCCGGTAGTTCGTTATCATCCCTATAACTCCCGGTATTAAGATCAAGATAGAGAAGCGGATATGGCTCCCAATCCCAATTCATTTTATCAGCGTAAAGATCTTTGAAGAGATCGCGTTTCCCTTCAAAAAAACACTTCAACGTAGAGAGAAAAAGAGATTTACCGAATCGGCGCGGACGGCCCAGGAAGTAATACTGGCTACCCTCTACTACCTTTTCAATATATTCTGTCTTATCAACATAAAGAAAGCCATCTTTACGCAGATTTTCAAACGACTGCTGTCCTATAGGATATTTTATTCTCTTATTCTCCATACTCAACTCTCTAAGAATAATGTATTCATATAAAGATAATCAAAATATTTATTGAAGTTGTTTAAACTAATTTACGAATGTTAAAATGAGAAGAAATCAACATTCTTTTATCCCCCTTTGCAGATCTTTTTGGCTGCTTCCGCCCCTCTCATCGGTACCAACCGAAAGGTTGCTACCTCTTCGAGTGCCGAAATCAGCTCAAAAATCTCTCGCAAATGTGAATAAAAAATAAGTTTAAACAACTTCATTAAGTAGTATGAACAGTAAATGCTGTGAATGATTATAATAGAAAGTTGAAGTTTTTAACTCATTGGGGACGCTCCCCCTGGCCGTAGGGCGTACCCCGGAGGATCAAGGAAGTGCATCCGCAGAATTGCGCCACAAAGACACTATTAGTGTCTTTGTGGCGCAATTATTTTAGGCTTTTTTATCATAGAGCGAAACCACGGAGATTCCTACTTCACGATAACATCAGACTATTTCACGATAACCTTGGAAACCTTGGAGCCTTCTTTCTTGATCACAAGCTCTCCGGCTTGGGGAGCCGAAATCTCAACGCCCTGAAGATTGAAGTATTTCACCCCCGTCAGGTCTGCATCAACTTCGGAGATACCGCTCTCTTTAGTCTTAAAGGTGATTGTAGAAACATAGGTGATTGGATCTTTCCAGCTATAGCACTTCTCGCAGGTGATATTATAATCGAAGTTGCTCTTGTTCACAGTCACAACCTGCTTGTCGGCATCGAATGTATCGAAGGGATAACCCTTGCCTTCCATGAAAGTATAGATGCTCTCGAGTTCTGACTGAGATACAGTCTCTCCATCCTTCTCGCCCGACATCCAGACCTGCCAGCCGAGACCTCCGAATACAGCGAAATCACCATTGCTGTTTTTGAAGCCGGCATACTTACCAGCTTTCACAATTACATGCTTGGGATCTGTCACATCAAATACGATCTGACCATCACGCGTCGATTCGTTGTTGGCAGCCAATGTCCAGCCCGTCATGTGGTAGGGACGCCACAGACGATATACATTCTTATTCTCCTTATTCTGCTGGAGTTCGCATGTGATGGGATAATCAGCAGGATTGATAGGATTACCGCTACGGCTATAGCCGCATGTGATCCAGCCATCGATCAGTTCTGCCTCACCGATCACATCCCATTTGCCCTCCTCTACCTCGTCTACCGGGGTCTCGGGTTCGGGAACAGTGATGACATTTCTATAGCTCATAGTCCAATAACCGATCGACTCCTTATTATAGTCACCGATTGCCCAGATATCCATTGCCGGGAAGGTCACTACATTGTCGGAGATGGTACCGACAGTGGTTGCCTGATCTGAAGCTCCATCCAGAATCTTACCGGATGCATCGGCTCCCTTAAGGTAGAAATAGTTTTCATCTCCACCGCTGTCTTTGCCCAGATATTGTTTATTGGCGATAGTCACTGTATTCTTTACGAGGTCAACGGTACCTTTCACCACAAAGTTCTGACCGTTAACCCAACCTGTAATATTAACCGTTCCTGTAGCTGCATCAGACACTTCAAATGTGAGGGTCTTGGGGGAGGTGAGATTATTGAGCAGTGGAGAGAAGCTCCATGTATAGGTACCCGCTACTTCAGCCATATCCTTAAAGCCGCTGCTCACTACTGAACCTTCAACACGACTCATCATCGACTGAGCCTCAACGGTGGAGGTTGTGATGGTTCCTACTGCTGATTCTTTCTTATCAGTTGCTGAGACACCGGCTGCCATAAGAGCCGCAAGCGCAAGAGTGTAGATTTTCTTCATACGCATCTTTTTTATTAGTTGGTTTATAATTCGAAATAGTCGTCCTCAAAAGCTGATATCCTTCCTACCTTAGATATCATTCTACTGAATTCAAACTCTATTGATTTCTCTACTTTTGAAGATTATATTTTGACCTTTATTAGTATATAGTCTTCCTTAATCGATTTTATAAGCACTAATACTATATTATTGGTTGCGTGCAAAGTTATGAATTCTTTTTTATTCCTCCAAATTTTTCTTACATTTTCTTAATATTTATTTTTCATATCATTCTAAATTCCTTGATTCCAAAGGGATTATCGGAATTTTTATTAATGTCAGTCGATATTATTTTTATTTAGTGGCAGCCAATAACATTTTAAGCGATTAAAGTGTAGTATGACCTGCACGCCTTCTCTTTTCTTTTAAGTATCTTCGGTTAACATTCGTAAATAAGTTTAGACAACTTCAATACGTATTCATGAGGGAATTTCAGGGGAGAATGGCGTAATCTGAATTATTTGGGTTAATTTTGCAGAGGATAGGAAGCCTGCTCGTCTTTACGCCTCATCTTATTCCCATCTTATCTATGGATTCCTCAATGATTAATCATCCCGCAGATTCGTGCGCAGCGGATTTGTCAAAATCTTCTGCCTCAAAAGCCGTAGCTATTTTCGCTTCGGGTAATGGATCGAATGCCGAGAATATCATCCGTTATTTTCAATCTAACCCGGAGAAAGGGAAGGTGGCACTGGTGGTTACCAACCGTCGGAATGCCGGTGTGATCGAGCGTGCCGAACGTCTCGGTGTGGAATGTCTGTTTCTGACCCGCGACCAGATCTCGGATGCCTCTATCCTGCTTCCTATTCTTAAGGAACGAGATGTCAAGATGGTGGTGTTGGCCGGATTTCTGCTCATGATTCCTGATTTTCTCCTTGAGGCCTTTCCGAATGGAGTGATCAATATTCATCCTGCCTTGCTTCCGAAATTTGGCGGCAAGGGAATGTATGGTGCCAACGTCCATAAGGCTGTGGTGGAAGCCGGTGAGACTGAATCAGGCATCACAATCCATTACGTATCCTCGGAATATGATAAGGGTGAACATCTTTTCTCAGCCAGTGTGGATCTGGTTCCGGAAGACACTCCCGAGACTGTGGAGGCCAAGATCCACGAGCTTGAGCGACGTTTCTTCCCGGCTGTCGTAGCCCATGTCCTGGCATCTCTATAGGCAGACTACATACCAGAAGAAAGCGACCCTCATGATCAGCGACCCCATCCGTGCGCATCTGTGACCCTCATCTGCGTTCATCTGTGAATCCAAAACCCCATTCGGACTCTAAACTAAATTTGCTCACAGATACTCACAGATTATTTTCACAGATAGGCACAGATAAGTAGTCTGAACTTAAAAGAAATGCTCCGGGCGAGATATCGTCCGGAGCATTAACAAATCATTCTGATGGTGCCTTAATTCATCATTCTGTATGGAGAATTAATTCATGGAAGCAGGATCGAAGGGTGTCATGTGATAACCCAGGGCATTGAGTTCCATACACATTCCCATCATATAGAGCTGACGAAGCGCTGCGACATAGCATCCGAAGGCTGCCTCTGTGCCGGCTTCTACCGGCTCGTGGCGAATCATCGAATCCACGCGCGATGCACATTCAGCCACCAACTCTGATATCTTCTCCGCGGCCTCGCCTTCATATCCTAAAATATCCTTCACCACCGTATCATCCAGATTGTCATAGCCGCCCTTGTCGCGAAGCTCTTCATAGTAATTCTCACGCTTTGAATGGGTCTCCCAGTCGGTGTCCCAATAGTAGGCCATGGCCATACCGATAAACATCATCCATCCAAGCGATACCACCGGATACTGTTGGAACTCACGTGCCCCATCCGGAAGATATGCACGGCATATGGCATTGAACTTCTCCTCCACATCCGGACATTCCGGCAGATGAGCATCAATTGCCTCTTTATGTTTCAGGAATTCGTAAAGGTCGTCGTGTACCTTCTTTTCAAAATTCTTTACAATCTCTTTATTATCCATAATTGTGTGTCTTGATAGTATAAAAGATAATTCTCTTACTTAGTATCGTTTAATTTTGAATACTTAGTAATGATACAAATATAAGAGTAACCATGAAGTGGTTTAATATTTCAACGCCCGAGCAAGCCGGAAGTTTTTCCCACGCGGTCGATCGAACAGACAAACCGACAGTCGGGATATCCCGAACACCCTACAAATTCCCCCTTGTCCCCTTTGCATATACGCAATGGCGATCCACACCGCGGACATATCCCCTGCCGGATTTTATCAGCTGAAAGAGTTCCGGCATTCTGCGCATATCGGGCATGGGCCGTATTGGTGACACCTGCGGATTTCATGGCCGCTTCAATTTTTCCGGCTATCTCCCTGATCCCATCCCGGCTCACAACTTTCTTCCCCCGACGAAGCAGAGGCAACAGTTCATCAGTCATAATCACATTATGTACGCTGTCGAGTCTGACTTCCTTTCCCGGACGCCACCAGCGCCGCTTACGCTCTTCGGAAGGACGGAATGTGCGGGGAATATGGCGGTCGGGTAATAGCCGCCGCTCCACAATGATATCTTCTGCCCGGATATCAAGTCGCCAGCTTCCGGTGAAAAGAGTGATGGCTAAGAATAGGCCGGAATCTATCTGCGGCAACAGTTGTTGCAAGCTCCTGAGATGGGCCTGATTTTGGAGAAGAGGGTTATAAAAGGAGCGGGATCCGCTCTCGAAATGCTGCTGCCAGTATTGGGCATGTTCCGAACCGGAAATTCGCCCGGCGTGACTCTTGGTTTCAATTATGAAAATACCGCGCCGCGACACCACCAGATGATCTATCTGCACCGTCCGGCCGTTGCGTGAAGGAAGAATCAGATCGTTGAAGACGATATTGTTCCTTCCCGGGAGCTTTTTAAGAAGTGACGCCACGGCCTTCTCGGCTCTCCGCCCCTTACGCCGGCGGGCACCGCGACGCCATCTTATGGCCAGGATAAATACCCCCAACGCAATGGCGATACCAGCGAAAACACCGATAAGGAGTTTTAAATTCCCTTCCATCCGGGAATCAGTATTGAATGCCGTTGCGCACGAGGAGTTCCTTAAGACGCAGATTCTCCTCAATCAGCTCATCGACCCGCTCCCGAAGCTCATCGACCCGCTCGGATAGCCGGTCGTTGCGGTGCATCAGATAATCAATCCGGGCCGCGGTCTCTTCATTACGCGGGCTGTCGTTCTGATGGGCCAGATTATGGATATGTGTCAGAAGCTGTGTGAGTGAATCTCCCGGATCATTATGGGTATGAGGTGGAACATAATCCACCTCATCATGAGATTCAAGGATATAATCATCAAAATTATCCACCCCGAATATTATCTTCAGTTTCTCAAGTTTCTCATCCGGAATACGACTTTTTCCATTTTCAATAGCTGATAAAAAACTGGGTCTTACCTGCAGTTTATCAGCGAGTTCACGTTGGCTCATCATGGCCTGCTTTCTGAGCCTGACCAAATCTATTCTTTCCATACTCACATATCCTTGCCTGATTCTCTTCCGGTGGGCATGCAGCTCCTTCGTCAGCAAGTATTCAAATATAACATATTAGCCTCATACTTCCAAATATAAGGCTCCCTCCACTAAAATTTCTTAATGGCAAGTATGCGTTAAAATTTTGTTGGATGGAGTCTTATCAGAAAGGAACGGAAGATTCGAAGTGATGCTCAGTTCCATCGAATGGAGACGTGAATTCCAGAGTCCGGGCGTGGAGATGCATACGCGAGCCTTCGCCATTGTCGCGGTGGCCATACAGCCGGTCGCCACTGATTGGCATTCCCAGACCCGCAGCTGATGCGGAATGGACCCTCAGCTGATGTGTCCTTCCGGTCAGCGGACTGAACCGCACTCTGCTGCGTCCATCCTCATAGCCGATGAATTCATATTCCGTGACAGCCGTTTTCCCATTCTCAGGATCCACCCGCTGTCGGGGACGATCCAGGATATCGGGTGCTATGGCCAGATCAATACGCCCCTGCGGTGGGATTCCGGCTTTTCGATAATCTCCATCAAGATCGGCTATGTAGGTTTTGTGCATCCGTCGGGTGGAGAACAGATGCTGCATCTCCCGATGGGCCTCCGTAGTAAAGGCTCCGATTATCAATCCGGAGGTATCCTGATCGAGACGATGGACCATCTTCACCCATTTCCCCGCACCGTAATATTGACGGAGCCAGTCTTCTACTGATTCCTCACCCGTGCGACCGGGTACAGAGAGCATTCCGGACGGTTTATCAACCACACAAAACCATTCGTTCTCAGCCACAATCTGCGGAGTATGTACCACAGTATTCCCCGCTTCGTTGCCCAATGGAGGATAAATCTCCAGACCCCTGAGCATCCATCCCAATATCGGCAGACATTTCCCCCGGCACGCCGGATAATATTGACCGTGCTGACGAAGTTCTCCCCCCTTGGGAGCTCCGTACCAATATTCGGCAATACTGAGCGGATGAAGTCCGCGCTTATAGGCGGCTTGAAGAAGCTTTGGGGCACAACACTCCCCGGCACCCGAGGGGGGGACTTTAAACGCCGTTGTGGAGAATATTTCCGGCAGACTGCGGAAATCTCCCTCTGCATTCAGCATCCGAAATTGAGAGAAAAGCCAGTTCTGGAGAGCTTCGGAGTCTGTCTTGCGTTGGGCCTTCATCTCATCGAGTCGGGACCGGGCCGCTTTGTAGGCAGCCTCATAAGGCTCTGTCTCCGCGGCCACACGCTTTTTAATACGATGAAACTCCGCTTTCTCAAATTGACTTTCCCTGATCATTCGTGCTTCCTCTTCGGGAGTGAGCATACCCCGAAGGCGATGTGCATCGCGGCGTGCTTTGGATTGCTGACATTGGAGGCGGTAAGCTTCAATTTTCTTTTTCCCCTCCTCATGAATCTGACTCCGGATTCTCTCCGCCTCCGATACCACCTCTGCCTCATAGGCGGCTATGGCACGGTTTTGGGCCGAAATCATGGCTTCATGAGTCTTGAAATATCCCAAGGGATCAAGATAATCAAACACAGGCCCGACAAATCCCGGGAACAGGAATCCTTCCGATCCGATTTGTCCGGAAAAAGCACGGAGTGTATGATGCCGTCCCTCTGCATCTTCAGCTATCAGCACCCCGAGCATCTTACCGGAATCTAATTCGCGAATAAAAGCCTTGTGCAATGGATCGCTACTCCCACGCAGTGTCTCTATATCCGCAANCATTTCAGAAAATGCTTNCCGGGCTTCCTGATCAGGTTGATAGTCAAAAGGATTATTCATCTGAATATTTAATAATCAGGATCACTCATCTAAATCTTTAATATATTCTCCATATCCTTCCGCCTCCATGCGCTCGGCAGGAATAAANCNGAGTGATGCNGAATTGATACAATAGCGCCNTCCTCCCTCNCTTTTNGGACCATCGGGAAAGACATGGCCTAAATGGGCACCGCTTTTCGCGGCCCTCACCTCCACCCGTTCCATGCCATGCGACCGGTCGTAATGTTCCGACACTCTATCTTCNGATATCGGGCGTGTNAATGCGGGCCATCCGCATCCGGAGTCGTATTTTCCGGAGGATACGAAAAGAGGGGTTCCATCNGTNATATCAACATAGATTCCGGGGCGGAATTCATGATCNTAGGCATTGGTGAAGGGACGCTCTGTAGCGCCATTCTGCGTCACTTCCCATTGCAACGGGGTGAGCTTACGACGCAATTCCGCTTTATCCACTATCTTTTCATCTTCCGGCTTTTCATCTTCCGGCTCGCGGGAGACAGATTNTNTGGACATCATCTCCGCCTTACGGAACAGGGACGGCGAAACATGACAATAGCCTCCGGGATTCTTATAAAGGTAATCCTGATGATATAATTCNGCCGGATAGAAATTCCGGAGTGGCCCCACCTCCACCACCAATGGCCGGCTATATCTTTTCTGCTCCTCAGACATCATTTCCTCAATCACTCTCCTATCTTCCGGATCTATATAGAATATTCCGCTGCGGTATTGGGTNCCGATATCATTCCCCTGGCGATTGAGGGTGGTCGGGTCGATNCTTTCGAAATATAAGGATAGTAAACTCCTGAGTTCCACCTCCTCCGGATCATACACCACCATCACAGCCTCGGCCGCACCGGTCTGGCCGGTACAGACCTCCTGATATGTGGGATATTCCACATCCGCATTCGCGTATCCCGATTCTGTACCCTTCACTCCTTTCACTAAAGAAAACAAATGATCAGTTCCCCAGAAGCATCCTCCTGCCAGACATATCCTCTTATCCATAATTCTTCCTTATCTTTTCTAATCAATATATCCTTAAATAGCCAAATCCTCCGTATTCATCCCCTTATTTATCTTCTAAGGTAAACAAATATAGGGTTAATATCGTTTAAAATGCATCTATGGAGCAGACGTATGCCCATTTATCCCGTAACATTACAATAGTTTCATTATAATAATTGAAAATTATGAAGAAAACATTTCTTTCCCTGGCTGTGATGCTGATGGCAGCCGGAGCACTTACCTCCTGTGGTTCGAAGGCCACAACAGAAGCTTCCGATGAAGGCGAGGCCCTGAAGGTGAAAATCGAGAATTGCTCTGATCCCGATAGCCTGAAGATTTATGTGGAGCAGGCTCAGGATTATGCCCAGAAGCTCGAGGCCGAGGGTAAGGGTGCTGAGGCTGAGGCTTATCTCAATAAGTTGATGCCCGCTGTCGAGTCTAAGGATCCTTCTGTGAAATCTTATTTTGAGGAACTCAAGAATAAGGCTAAGGCTGAAGTAAGCGAGGCTAAGGATAAGGTAGACAGCGCAGCATCGAAGGCAGTGGATGGCGTGAAGGAAGCTGGTGAGAACGTAAAGGAAGCCGGTGAGAATGCTGTCAATGCTGTCAAAGAGAAAGGCGAGAATGCAGTCAATACCGTTAAAGAAGGCACACAGAACGCTGTCAATGCTGCCAAAGAGAAAGGTGCAGAAGCTGTGAACGCCACCAAGGAGAAAGGTAAGGAAGTGGCTGATAAAAGCAANGAAGCCGTAGAGAAAGGTAAGGAAAAAACTTCCGAGGCTGTTCAGAAAGGTGCTGACAAGGTGAAGAATCTCTTCAAATAATCCACCACACAAATAAATCCCTTATTAGAATTAATAAGACCGGGTCACGGAATTTAATTTAAGAATTTGGTGACCCGGTCTTATTTATTGTCTTTCCTCATTAGAAAGACGGTATTCTTGGCTATTTCCTTAATTATTCCTATATTTGTATCTTGAGAATCAGAAACGTGGCTTAATTTCCGACAATGGGATTGATAATCAATATCATAAGCCTGTTCTGACAGCGTAAATAATCCAGCTTAATCACGGCCACAAAATAAATAGCCATGACCCCACAACATGAATCCGAACTCGAGCCCCAGGAGCTCCTTGATATGCTTGACACCCCCACCGGAAACCTTCATATCGGTATCGTAGCCAATTATTCTGACACTGATGAGACCCGTATGCTCCTCACTCCCGAGGCCTGCGGCCTGCTCACATCCTCCGGCATCAAAGTATGTATGGAACATGGCGCCGGTGTCGATGTAAGCTTCCCGGATGAGTCGTATGCCGAATATGGGGTAAAAATCGTCACTCGCGATGAGGCTCTTCATGCTCCGCTCGTGCTTTCTTATGCTCCCCTGCGCCCTAAAGATATAAAAAAGATGAACAAGGGTGCCGGTCTACTCTGCATGATGGGTAACGGCCTTTTCGAGGCTCCTGTGATCAAGGCCCTTCTTGAGAAGGAGATCAACTTAGGCTGTCTGGATAACATGACCAGCCATAATGATGAACAGGTGTTCGCAAATATCATTGATGAGATCGATGGACGCGCCGCTATCATGTATGCGCAGGATTCACTCTCATACCTTGGCGGAGGAAAGGGCGTGCTGCTCGCCTCCGTGGCCGGACTCAATCCCTGCGAGGTGCTCATCATCGGTATCGGCAATGAAATGATTGCCGCCGCCAATGCCGCTGTGGCCTCCGGTGCGCGTGTCACTCTGATGGATAATGATATATCTGCGCTGCAGGTGGCCAAGCAGCTCTGCGGCCCGCTTGTGGATACGATCGCTATCCATCCCCGTGTGCTGTATAACCGCGTGAAGAGTGCCGATGTAATCATCACCGGCCTCACCACACGCGAATTCAATTTCCCGAAAAATCTCTCGGCCGCAATGAAGGAGAGTGTATATGTGATCGATCTCAATGAGACTCATCCCTCGATATCTGTGCCCCGCACGGTGGCTATGGCCATATCCAATGCATTGGTGAATTTCCTTTCCGAGATGTCGCTTAAGAACGGTCTTGTCGGAATGGTGGCCACTACTCCCGGCGTACAGAACGGAATGGTGACATTCCATGGAAAGCTTGTCGATAAACTCATCGGTTCTTATCTCGGAATGCCCTCTGTGGATATCTCAGTAATGGTATCGGGCACTCCTAATTAAGGCTTCATTAATCAAGGCTTCATGCCTCAACGCAATCTGATTCATATCATCCCCGGCAACCGTATGGGGGGAATCCAGGTATATGCGTCTGATATATGCCGTCATTACCGCGATCAGAATATCCCGGTGATTGCCATCACACGCGGCGCCCGAATCATAGATTCCCGACTCCGGAAAGCGGGAATTGAGGTTAGGAATGCCCCTCTTCAGGGATTGGCCGATCCATGGTCGATCCGCGAGCTCGTAAAGGCAATCCGTAGTCTGCCGGAGGGGGAGATGGTGATCCATACTCATCGCTATCGGGATGCGGGAATGGCAGTGATTGCCCGCCGCTTGGCAAAACGACCGGATGTAAGGATTGTCACCTCCCGCCATACTGTCAGAAAAGGACGCGATTCGGTAGTGTTCCGCACGCTGTATAAGTATATAGATGCCCATATCTTCGTCTCGCGCCTGGTGTTCGAGAGATTCCGCCGTTCATGGACCAACCGTGCTTTTCCTCTNCCATCCGACCGGATATATATCCTCTATAACAGTCTCAACCTTCCCGACCGCTATCCCGTGGCCGANCCGGAGCGGGGTGCCATCACGGCACTCTATCATGGCCCCCTGGCNGAGCGCAAGGGGCTCGAGCATCTGATNGATGCGCTCGCTCTTCTACGCGATCTNCGGCTGCGGCTGATGATTGCCGGTAATGGTCATCCCGACTTTCTCGACCGTATACGTCGCCGGGCCGCTACCCGCGGAGTAACCGACCGTATCGATTGGAGCCTCGGCACACTCCCNGATGCCGATCTGATGGGGAAATGCCATTTCGGGGTGGTGCNNTCTGTGGAAAGCGAGGCTTTCGGACTTGGGAATCTCAGGTATATGGCTTATGGTCGCGCTCAGGTGGCTACACGAAGCGGTGCCCCCACTGAATTCCTTGACGATGGACGCACAGCCATTCTCGTGGCTGCCGATTCGGCCTCTTCGCTTGCCGACGGTATACGCAGGTTAGCCGAGGATGCCGACCTACGCCGGAATATAGCAAGCGAAGCTTTCAATAAATTCTCCACGTATTTCGACTGGAACTCCTTCATATCCTCTCTCGAACTCATTTACTATCCCTCCTCCCACAACCTTATTACCCCTTACGAAGCCGGCTCCGCCCCGATTCCTACCGCGGGGAATCCATCATGAAAGTAGACATTAGTCGTTATAAAATATTCTCGCTTGCCGACAGGATTGTAAGCTGGGTGGTGTTTCTGACTCTTCTGACCACCTATTGGCTCACCGTGGCTCCGACAGTCTCTCTCTGGGATTGTCCGGAATATGTCACTGCGGCATGGCGGCTCGAAGTGGGTCATCCNCCNGGAAATCCTTTCTGGATGCTGGTGGAAAGAATTGTCACGATGTGTGTCCCGGCCCGGTATGCGGCTCTNGCCGTGAATCTATCCAGCGGGCTTTTCACGGCTCTGGCCGGTATGCTTCTGGCGAAATGTATNTTCATAGGAGCGGTATGGGTGCTCAAGACCCGCGACGGGTTCCGACGCCGTCTTCATGCCGTCTATGCTTCNGGTGCAGCTTTAGTGGGNGCGCTGGCGTTCGGATGGGGGGATTCGGTATGGTATTCCGCTGTGGAAGCCGAGGTCTACGCTATGTCGATCTTCCTCACAGCCCTGGCCCTCTGGCTTATGNTGCTATGGGCGCGGGCTTCTTCTCCGGCGCGGGGGCGCCGTCTGCTGGTGCTTCTGGCCTATGTGTTCGGCTTATCATTGGGTGTCCATCAGCTTAATCTGCTCGTGATTCCNGCGTTGGCCGTGATATGGGCNCTNCGCNGNGGNCTCTCTCCNTGGTGGAAGGTGATAGGNGTTTTCTGCGTGGCTATGGCCGGCGTGGGGTGTATCCTTGCCGGCATGATGCCCTCCACTATATCTCTGGCCGCCCGGTTTGAACTCTATGCCGTAAATCGGCTTCATCTTCCGTCTTATACCGGAGTGGCGTTCTATATCGGTCTTTTAGGGCTTTCGCTGATTATGGCTCTGACCGTCTCGGGACNCTCCTCCAACAGAGGCCTCCTTTCATTAGCTATCTTTCCGGCCCTGTTTCTTTCAGGATTATTTGTATTCGGCGATCTTTTCCGTATCGGTCTGGCCACAGCTGCACTCGTGGCGCTGATTCTTCCNCGTCTCNACCGCATGGGAATGGGGCGGCTTAATCTTGCNATGTGGATGCTGGCTATGCTGCTGGCNGGGTATAGCGTATATGCCCTTATTCCGATACGCGGTTGGATTCCGGCTCCGGCAAATGCCGTGATGCCGGGTGAGCCCTTCTCTTTTGCGGCCTATCAGGCCCGGGAACAATATGGCGGCGCGCCCCTACTCTTCGGCAACACTCCCTATAGCCGTCCGCTCTATCAAGAGGAGTGGCTTCCGGGAGATACACTCCCCGTCTACCGCCGCTATGCCATCGCACGCGAACAACGACAGTTGGAGAGATTCCGTCCCGGAGCACGTTTCGATGAGAGCCGTGCATCGCAACGCCTCTCCAAGGAAGATTCCATCTTCAATGCCGGAGCAATAGCCGATGGGCGCGGATATGTGGTGAAAGGCTATCGCTGCCGGTATGTCCTCACTCCGGAGCTTGATATGTGGCTGCCAAGGCTCACAAGCCGGGATGCCCGCGATATCGAGGCATTTGAATCGTGGGTCGGAATGACTAAGGATAATATGGAGCGCGTGCCCGTATCGGAGGCTCTTGACTCAGCCGGAGTGCCGGTGGCGCGGGTTGATGGCTCCGGAAAACGGCGTGAGGCTTATTCCTATCGCCCCACTGTGGCTCAGAATCTCCAGTATATGCTTTCATATCAGATGGGCTATATGTGTCTGCGTTATCTGATGTGGAATTTCTGCGGACGTCAGAATGATATGCCTTCCACAGGCGAGATTGAACATGGGAATTTCATCACCGGCATCACTCCTGTCGATAATCTGATGCTCGGTGCCGAAGAGTCGCTCCCCNATTATGCCGGGAAGGAGAATCCGGGAAGAAANCGCTATTTCATGCTTCCGCTTCTGCTGGGTCTATGGGGCATAGTGTGGCTGTTGCGTTCGAATTGGCGCGGGCGCCTGGCATGTGCGGTGGTGGCCGTGTTATTCCTTATGACCGGGCTGGCAATCACGGTCTATCTCAATCAGTCGCCCGGCGAACCCCGCGAACGTGATTATACTTTCCTCGGAGCCTACATGGCTTTCTCAATATGGATTGGTGCGGGAGCNTTAGGGTCTGGCAAGGNTNATCACCGAACTTGCGCTTCGTCGCCGGACCTCCGGGAAGCCTCCACGTATAAAACGTCTGCTTGCAGTGGCCTCGGCCGCTTTCATNCCTTCTCTGGCAATCAATGCCTGGATGTTAGGTGTGAATTTCGATGATCACGACCGTTCGGGGCGCGAGGTGGCCGCGGCTCTGGGAGCCAATATCCTGAATTCCCTCGAGCCCGACGCGATTCTNTTTGTNGATGGTGATAATTTCACATTCCCCCTCTGGTATGCACAGGAGGTGGAAGGTATCCGCCGGGATGTGAGGGTGGTGAATCTTGCTTATCTCTCCGTTCCCCGTTATGCTGCCAATATGATGGCCGATTGGGAGGGAAATCCGGGGCTGAGGTCGGTATTGAAACCGGAGGATATCCTTTATCAGGCATATACCCAACCGATGGTGGGGCATAATTCCATNAGGCTTACGGCGCTCGAAGCTCTCAATCGTCTTCGNGCTTCGCGTCTGCCGGAATTCGAGGGGGAGGAGGTGGANCTGCTTCTTCCCGATAGCTCTTCCACCACTCTGCGTCTCTCAGCGCTTTCGCGCAGCGGAGCGGCCGACGTGCTGGAATTCCGTAAGCTCATGATGCTCGATTTCATCGCTTCCAATTCCATCGGAGATAATGCTCGCCCTGTCTATTGGATGAAGAATCTCCCNGGGCATCATTTCCTCGGTCTCGACCGCNATCTTTCGGAGGGTCTGTTCGCNGTGCGNCTCGGTAATCTGAGTCAGGAGGNCGAGGATTCCCTTCTTATTAAGGGTCTACGCAAGCTCCGGCGCCCNAATAGAAGCCGGGATGTCTATCTCGATCAGACNCCGGCCCATACAATGGCNCGGATGAGAGCCGATATCACTTCCTCCGCGTTACGGCTGCTCCACAATGGTCATAAGGAAGAGGCTCTCGATGCTTTGAAAAGAATGGAATTGGAATACGGAGATGAATTTGCTACCTTTGCCACAGTACAGACNCGCGACACCATATTCCGTACCACGACAAAGTATATCGAACTCCTNCGTGCGCTTGGCGATTCGTTGCAGNTGCCGGAACTCTCCTCCCGNGCTGATTCGCTGGAATGCCGCGACCAACGACGCCGCGACCACTGGAGCCGTTACCGCCGTGCGCTCCCGCCGCGTATGCGCTCCCGCATGGCAACCCCTTAAACAATTCGCTCTTCGAAATGTCTAATTATTAAGGATTGTGGTTATCCTGATATTTCGGAATGTCCCGATTATCNCGATAATCCTAAGACTCCATCCAATAAAAAATGAAAATGAAAAAGCTGATTTATATCCTCGCAATCCTGATTGCGATTGCTGTTCCCCTCTCGGTTTCCGCTAAAGGGAAAGCTGAGATCAAATTCTCGGAGAAGTCGTATAATTTCGGNAATATCCGTGAGAAGGGCGGNCCGGTGACACATGAATTCGCTTTCACCAATTCCGGAGATGCGAATCTCGTGATNATCGATGCTAAGGCTCAGTGTGGNTGCACAAAACCTGAATATCCTCTCAATCCGGTAGCCCCGGGGAAGTCNAGCAAGGTGAAGGTGACTTTCAATCCTTATGGCCAGCGTGGCACCTTCGAGAAGATGATCACTATCCGNACCAACGGAANCCCCGCTAAGGTGCGGCTTAAGATCACCGGCACCGTGCTCCCTAACGATTAATTGAAATGAGACAATCGAAATGAGGCGAATC
This sequence comes from Bacteroidales bacterium, assembly GCA_014800525.1. Taxonomy (GTDB): domain Bacteria; phylum Bacteroidota; class Bacteroidia; order Bacteroidales; family Muribaculaceae; genus Lepagella. Next base: position 35,258 of record JAAVFV010000023.1, read on the forward strand.
ATTCATATCTATCGCTGCCTNNTTGGCGCCGNGGCCTTATTATCCGGGGTTGCCNTGNGCCATGCTGAAATCCATTGGCTCGAGAAAAGCTATGATTTCGGGCTCTTTAAGGAGGCAGCCGGCCCGACCACGGGNAGCGTCCGCTTCGTCAACCGTGGGNCGGAGGATGTGGTGGTCACAGACGCNCGTCCGAGTTGCGGATGTACATCGGTGGAATATCCCATAGAGCCGGTAGCTCCCGGAGATACGGCCCGTATCTCTTTCACTTACGATCCCACGGGGCGCCCNGGAAAGTTTGATAAGTCGATAAGAGTCTATTTGGGCTCCGGAGATATGGTGCGTATCGGTATACGGGGTAATGTCCTCGGCACTCCGGAATCCCTCTCGATGTTCTATCCCTCTGAAATGGGTCCGTTGCGGCTGGCAGAAGATCTCGTGGAGGTCGGTCAGCAACGGCAGGGTTCTTCACGCGATTATTTTGTGAATGTCTATAACCAGAGTCAGGATTCGATAGCGCCGGTATTGCGGAGCGGAAGTCAGGAGCTGAAAGCAGCTTCTTCGCAAATCGTCCTCGGTCCGGGCGATATAGCAGCCTTCAGTTTCTATCTCTCTTCAAATCCGGTTCCGTCTGTGGGGAAACACCATATTCCGGTGGAGATCTCCGACCGTCGTTCGGGTAAGGTCCTCGGCACGGTATGGTACGATACGGAGGTAGTGCCCGATACTCGGAATCTGTCGCCGAAGGATGTGGAGCAGGGTCCACGCTGTTATCTCACTCCGGATCCTGTGGATCTCGGCATTATCTCCGGCGACCGCATGCTGGAATTCCGCTTCCTCGTGCAGAATCAGGGGAAAGAGACTATGGAAGTGCTCTCCGTGGAAGCCGATAAGGTTCTGCGATTGAAGAAGATGCCGGAGAGAGTGAAGCCCGGTAAGGCTGTTGAGGCCAAGGGGCTTGTCAATGTAAAGGAAATCCCGTCGGGCCCTTTCAAGCTTATCATCACCGTCTATACTAACGATCCTCTGCATCCGACCCGCACATTAAGTGTGGCCGGAATCAAGGAATAACCAATGAATATACCAATATACCATGGAACATCCCGAAAATGATTCTTCCTACCGCGGCCTGCAGGTGAATTCAGGCGTCGCAAGTCAGCCATGTGTCAATCCCTATCGCCGGCCCCGCCGTAAGCGACCCGAACCCACGGCCGCTGAATATGTGGAGGGGATACTGAAGGGAGATGTCAGCATGCTGGGACGTGCCGTCACTCTGATTGAGAGTCTCGCTCCTCAGCATCAGGCGCTCGCCCAGGAGGTGATTGAGAAGTGTCTCCCCTATTCCGGGAATTCCCGCCGTATCGGCATCACGGGTGTGCCGGGCGCCGGCAAATCCACTTCAATAGATGTCTTCGGTCTGCATGTGCTCCGTCAGGGAGGGAAGCTGGCCGTGCTGGCTATTGATCCGAGTTCGGAGCGCACTTCCGGTTCAATCTTAGGCGACAAGACCAGAATGGAGAAGTTGTCGGTTCAGCAGGATGCTTTCATCCGTCCTTCCCCTTCGGCCGGTTCTCTGGGAGGTGTGGCAAGAAAGACGCGCGAGACAATCGTGCTGTGCGAGGCTGCGGGATATGATAACATCTTTGTGGAGACCGTAGGCGTAGGTCAGAGCGAGACGGCCGTGCACTCGATGGTGGATTTCTTCCTTCTCATCCAACTTGCCGGCACCGGCGATGAGCTTCAGGGAATAAAACGCGGAATCATGGAGATGGCCGACGGAATCGTGATAAATAAGGCCGATGGAGATAATGTGGACCGTGCGAATCTGGCGGCCGCGCAGTTCCGCAATGCTCTGCATCTTTTCCCGCCGACGCCGAGTAAGTGGGTGCCGGAGGTGATTACCTATTCCGGATATTTTGAGCTCAATATCGATAAGGTTTGGGATATGATCGACCGCTATTTCAAGTATGTCAAGGAGACCGGCTATTTCGAGCGTAAGCGTCAGGAGCAGGCCAAATACTGGATGTTCGAGACGATCAATGAGCGTCTCCGGGATAATTTCTATGCTATTCCCGAGATTCAGGCTCTCCTGGAGCAGAAGGAGCTGCGGGTACTCAATAATGAGCAGTCGTCGTTCACTGCCGCGCATGATGTGCTCGAGCGTTACTTCTCCCTTCTTCGCGAAAAATAATCACAGGGCCCCGTGGAGGTAATCACGTCCATGGGGCCGATAATATAACTCGCGGTTATGTTGATGTAACTCGCGCATTGATAATAAAATTTGTCGTTTTCGGAAATATTTATTATCTTTGTAGAAAGTTTCGGGGCGTAGCGCAGTCCGGTAGCGCACCTGGTTTGGGACCAGGTGGTCGCAGGTTCGAATCCTGTCACCCCGACACACAAAAGAGGCCCGCCATTCGGCGAGCCTCTTTTTATTTTGAATCTATCCTTTTCTTGAATTAATCTTCCCCATTAGCTTTACGGCCGCGACATACTGACCGATACCTTCAGCCACAAGCTGAGCATCGCGCATGGCATGCACCACAGTGGCCGGCTGATCAGAGACGTCTCCCCCGGCGAATACACCGGCACGCGTGGTCATGCCGTAGGGTTCATCCGTGGTCTTCACGTATCCACGCTCATCCACTTCGATGCCTATGGTGGTGGAGACGATTCTGGCTGCCGGCCCGCTTCCCACAGCCCCGATCAGATGATCTGCCTCCACTTCCCTCTCCACACCATTCTCCACGATTATGAGTCGGCTGAGACGGTCGCTTCCAGGCTCTCCGATGGCTTCCTTCACTTCCGTATTCCACATGAACCGAACACCTTCCTCCACTGCCTCTTCATATTCGGAGTGAAGGGCGCGCATCTCATTGATGGTTTTGCGATATGCCACAGTCACTTCCCCGGCACCCATGCGTATCGCAGTGCGGGCAGCATCCATAGCCGTGTTGCCACCTCCGATGATATATACCTTATCCCCGGGTTCGATGCCTACCTCACGGCGGTCGATATCTCCCGATTGCCAGAGCTGTACGCGACGCAGGAACCGCAGCGCCTGATACACGCCCGCATGATCCATGCCCTTGATCGGGAGTTTGCGCGGCTGTCCGGCACCGGTGCCGATAAAAATGGCATCGTATCCCATTCCGAACAGATCGTCGATAGTATAGTCGATCCCGATCGTTACCCCGAGATGAATTCCTACCCCCAAGGCTTCTATACGCTTCACTTCACGGCGCACCACATCCTTGGGCAACCGATATTCGGGTATGCCATAGAGCAACACTCCTCCGGCTTCGCGCTCCATTTCGTAGATATCGACATTAAAGCCCATCTTGGATAGGTTTCCCGAAATAGTCAGCCCTGCGGGGCCGCTGCCGATCACGGCCACCCGACCCTTCGTCTTCTCCGGAATCGAGGCGTGTTCGAGTCCTGCTATACTGTCGAAATCAGCCACAAAGCGCTCGAGTTCGCCTATTCTTATCGGACGATCCTTCTTATTGAGGATGCAATGCCCCTCACACTGGCGTTCCTTCGCGCAGACACGCCCGCAGACGGCCGGAAGATTGCTCCTGCGCCTGATAATCTCGATGGCATTACCGAAGTTTCCCTGCCCCAACTGGGCGATCCATTCCGGAATCAGATTCGACACGGGACATCCTTTCTGACACTGCGGCACCTTACATTGCAGACACCTCTGGGCCTCCACAATCACCTCTGCCAGACCCATTCCTCCCTTACTCTCAAACTTATTATCGTTCATATTCAATTCATTAACGCCTCGCTTCCCGATCCATCCTCCATGCCGATTTCAGCCCTTCCCCCTTTCCCTATCTCATATTTCCATCCCCCTTGCGCCCTCATCCCTTGCTCCCTCACCCCTTGCTCCCTCACCCCTTGCTCCCTCAGCGCGAAGCCTGCTCGCCAGCGTGAAGCCCCCCTCAGCGCGGAGCTCGTCGCTGTGCAAGCCCTGAAAGGGATTGAGGCAGCTAATGCTCGCCAGCGCGGAGCTCCCTCAGCGCGGAGCTCGTNGCTGTGCAAGCCCTGAAAGGGATTGAGGCGGCTAATGCTCGCCAGCGCGAAGCTCCCTCAGCGCGGAGCTCGTCGCTGTGCAAGCCCTGAAAGGGATTGAGGCGGCTAATGCTCGCCAGCGCGNAGCCTCCTCAGCGCGGAGCTCGTGGCTGTGCAAGCCCTGAAAGGGATTGAGGCGGCTAATGC
>JAAVFV010000024.1 GCA_014800525.1 Bacteroidales bacterium
CAGCCTAATCGCGACACCTACTACTACCGTAATCAGCTTGTCTTGGATATGAGCAATCCTAAAGTGCAGGATCATGTGTTTAATGTTGTGGACAATATTCTCACTGAGAATCCGGATGTTGCATATTTCAAATGGGATTGTAACAGCCCCATCACAAATATCTATTCTCCTTATGCTAAGGATAAACAAAGTCAATTTTACGTAGACCATATACGAGGCATCTATAATGTACTCAAACGAATCAAAGATAAATATCCTGATGTCCCGATGATGCTTTGCTCGGGTGGCGGTGCCCGCTGTGATTATGAAGCTCTGAAATATTTCACTGAATTCTGGTGCTCCGATAATACGGATCCTATTGAACGCATATATATCCAATGGGGTTTTTCTCAATTCTTTCCTGCCAAAGCAATGGCAGCTCATGTGACCAGCTGGAACAAGAATACGTCAGTAAAATTCCGTACGGATGTGGCAGCAATGTGTAAACTTGGATTTGACATAGGACTTCAGGATTTGACAGCCGAGGAGCTTGAATATTGCCAAGAGGCGGTTGAAAATTGGAAACGCCTCCAACCGGCAGTGATGGATGGCGACCAATATCGTCTCGTTTCCCCTTACGAAACAAATCATGCGGCTGTGGAATACGTCGACAAATCAAAGAAAATGGCTGTCCTTTTCGCCTATGATCTTTCTCCAAGATTCCAGGAGAAGCTTTCACCTGTGAAACTGCGTGGACTGGATCCCGATAAGAAATACATTGTGAGAGAGATTAATCTTATGCCCGGGACAGAGTCAACATTCACTCAGAATAATAAGGTCTTCACAGGAGACTATCTGATGAAAGTTGGTCTGAATATATTCTCTTGGCAACATAATACATCTACAGTTGTAGAACTTGTGGCGCAATAAAGCCAATATATAAGGAGGGGTATAACTAATTTATTCTTATAAACTATAGCATCCCTTCTATTATATATTCTATGATTAATCTATGACATCCAAGAATTAGGCGTAATATCAAGACCGGCGGCTTCGGCAAGCTGTCGGTCTTTTTTCATCACCTCAGCGGCAATCCACTTTTTATTATTGCTGTCATACAAATGTACGACAGCAATAATATTTTATACAGTAAATTTATTTATCTAAATTCAAGTGCCAAGACAATCTTTCCGTCTTGGCACTCTAGTATTACCTCTATTTGTGGGATTTTATAGTTTAAATATCTGGGAACTATTTGGGAAAAATGACTTTACTGATATCTATATAAACGCTGAATACCACTCTGTTATAGAATGGTATTCAGTTCAAACATATGATATGAATTAATTCATATCATATTCTTTTTATCGAAGGTTTTGGAGATTTAGTGGAATTAAGCCTTGCGGCTACGCTTTGTGGTTGGTTCCGGAGCCGGTTCTTCGGGGATACCGGCAAGGGCACCATCGATAATGATACGACCGCAGTATTCACATACGATCACCTTCTTATGCATCTTGATTTCGAGCTGACGCTGAGCAGGAATACGGTTGAAGCACCCGCCGCAGGCGTTACGCTGTACAGTCACGATGCCGAGACCATTACGCGCGTTCTTGCGGATACGCTTGAAAGCAGCGAGAGTGTAATCATCCACCATCTTCTCAAGGTCTTTAGCCTGGATAAGAAGGTTCTGCTCATCCTGCTTGGTCTCATTGATAATATCCTGAAGTTCTTTTTTCTTGGTCTCCAGAATCTTCTCATTGTCGTCGAGCAACTGCGAATCCTTCTCTATTTCCTGACGCTTAGCTTCTATAGAAGCTTTAGCTTCACGGGTTTTCTTCTCATTGAGCTGAATTTCGAGGCTTTCGAATTCCTTCTCTTTCTCAAGGAAGGCAAACTCGCGGTTGTTGCGTACATTATTGATCTGCTCCTCATACTTGGCGATGTTTGCCTTGCGGTTGGCAGTATCAGCAGTCATTGTAGCCACAGCAGCCTTGAGGTTTTCAATCTCCTCCTCATGCTTTTTGATACGGTTTTTGTATCGGATGATTTCATCCTCGCGATCCTTCACCTCATTGGGGAGTTCGCCGCGGAGAATACGAATGCGGTCGATCTCGGAAAGGATGGTCTGAAGCTTATAGAGGGCCTGAAGGCGCTCTTCAACTGAGAGTTCTTTCTCTTGTGTGGTTGTAGCCATATGTGGATAAATATTTCTCTGTAATTATGGTATTAGCCGTCGGTCAGAGGATCCGNTCAGAGGATCTGAATGGGATTCTCCTCGGTTTCGGCTCCGAAGACGGGACATTCCGGAAAACGGTCTTTGATAAGACGCGATAAAATCTGGCGCGTGCAGAATTCGCTTTCATAATGTCCGATATCGGAAATCAATATATCTTCTCCATAGGTGGTATAGTCGTGATATTTCACATCTCCGGTCACGATTGCATCGGCTCCGGCTTTTATAGCGGCAGGAATCAGATATGCTCCGGCACCTCCGCAAACCGCCACGCGTTTCACCACCAGTCCCGGCCAAGCAGCGGCATAGCGGAGTCCTTTCACTGCAAAGTCTTCCTTCAGACGGCGCAGAAACTCCATCTTAGGCACAGGATCCAGATCGCCTACCACTCCAATTCCGACCCGGGTTTCCCCTTGTTTCACATCAAGAGTGACAAGATTGCACAGACCCAGAATATGAGCCACTTCATGACTTACCCCATCCCATGCTGAGTCGAGATTGGTGTGGGCCGAATATATGGCAATATCGCCACGAATGGCCTCAATTGCAATCCGCTCTACGGCAGTATGGCCTGTGAGCTCCTTTAATCCTTTAAAAATCAGAGGATGATGAGACACAATCATGTTACATCCGCGTTCAATGGCTTCCTGCAGGATGCGTTCGGTGACATCGAGACATACGAGCACTGCGGAAACCTCCATATCGGGATTGCCGACCTGGAGACCCGCATTGTCGTAACTTTCCTGCCAACGTCTGGGAGCGAAGTCCTCAATAGCAGAGGCTATGTCTTTAACTTTTACACTCAATACCAACTATCGGATAAGTTTGAATTCTTTCTTATTTATCTTTGTCAGCCTTCTTCTCGATAGGAAGGATATCGAGATAAAGCTCCTCAAGCTGTTCGGGAGCAATGGGTGAGGGCGACTCGTTCATTGTGTCACGACCGGAATTGTTCTTGGGGAAGGCTATGACATCACGGATGGTGTCAAGACCGGCGAGAATGGATACGAAGCGGTCGAAGCCGAGAGCCAGACCNCCATGAGGTGGGGCACCATATTTGAAGGCGTTCATCAGGAAGCCAAACTGTTCGTGGGCACGCTCCGGAGTGAAGCCCAGAAGTTTGAACATCTTGTCCTGGAGTTCGGAATCATGGATTCGGATGGATCCTCCGCCAAGTTCTGTGCCGTTGACCACGATATCATAAGCTGTGGCGCGCACCTTTCCCGGATCTGTGTCCAGCAACGGAATATCATGGGGATTGGGAGCGGTGAAGGGATGGTGCATTGCATAGAAACGACCTGTCTCGTCGTCCCATTCGAAGAGCGGGAAATCAATCACCCAGAGGGGTGCGAATGTATTCTTATCGCGCAGACCGAGACGATTGCCCATTTCGAGACGGAGCTCATTCATCTGCTTGCGGGTCTTCATTGCATCGCCGGTGAGCACAAGGAGGAGGTCACCGGGCTTGGCACCGGCCTTCTTACCCCATTCGGCGAGCTGCTCGGGAGTATAGAATTTATTTACGCTGCTCTTGATTGAGCCATCGGGCTCGAACTTCACCCAGAGAAGGCCCTTGGCACCTACCTGCGGACGTTTTACGAAGTCGGTGAGCTCGTCGATCTGCTTGCGGGTCCAGTCGGCACATCCCTCGGCAACGATTCCGACAACGAGTTCGGCATCATCCACTACAGAGAAACCATTACCCTTTGCCACATCGTTAAGCTCGACAAACTGCATTCCGAAACGGATATCGGGTTTATCTGAGCCATAAAGGCGCATGGCCTCATCCCAGGTGATGCGGGGGAAAGGTTCGGAGAAATCAATTCCCTTTACATATTTGAAGATATGTTTTACAAGACCTTCGAAAGTATCGATCACATCTTCCTGCTCCACGAAACTCATCTCGCAGTCGATCTGAGTGAACTCCGGCTGGCGGTCAGCGCGGAGGTCTTCATCGCGGAAGCACTTCGCAATCTGGAAATAGCGGTCGTAACCGCTCACCATCAGGAGCTGCTTGAAAATCTGGGGGCTCTGGGGCAGGGCGTAGAATTCACCGGGATTCATACGTGAAGGAACCACGAAGTCGCGTGCACCCTCAGGGGTGGATTTCACCAGAATAGGAGTTTCGATTTCAAGGAAACCCTCGGAGTCGAGATATCTGCGGATTTCGAAAGCCATCTTATGACGGAGTTCGAGGTTTTTGCGTACACAGGGACGGCGTAGGTCGAGATAACGATATTTCATTCTCAGGTCGTCGCCGCCGTCGGTATTATCTTCGATTGTGAAGGGAGGAACCACAGAAGTATTCAACACCTCGAGAGAGTCGGCCATAAGTTCGATATCTCCGGTAGGGAGGTTGGCATTTTTTGCTGTGCGCTCGATTACATTTCCGGAGACCTTAACCACAAACTCGCGGCCGAGTTTATTGGCGACCTCTGCAAGAGCAGGGTTGGTTTCCTTATCGAATACTACTTGGGTAATACCGTATCTGTCGCGGACGTCGACGAAAGTCATACCGCCCATTTTACGCGTCTTCTGAACCCATCCGGCGATTGTGGCCCTTGAGCCGACATCGCTCAGACGAAGTTCGCCGCAGGTTTTATCTCTATACATCTAAAATAATGATTTTCAATAAACTATATCACGAATCACGGCCGTGATCATCCATAGGAGGGCCACGTCCGTGATTTATAGTGCAAATGTAATAAAAAAACGGCATTCAGTCAAGACTTTACCTGTCTGAATACCGCGTTTTCGATTGATTCTATAAGATATTACTCTTCGGGCATCGAGGCATATTCCAGGATTGTCGGGCTCTGGATATCCATGCCGTATTCGCGGCCGAAACGCAGGATAGCGCGTGCCAGTCTGGGCTTGAGGTCTTCAGGACAATATCTGAAGTAGGCTTCGGCAGCTCTTACATGGGCTGCATCCGGCATGGGGTATTCGCGGCGTTCGGGAAGACCGTACATGCTCGACGGAAGCTCGCGACGTTCTTCAGTATCTAAAATATCAGACATAATTCGGTGTGTTTTAAATGGTTATACAAGATTGGTGTTTTACTTTTCTCTAATTTTATAACAAGAGGGGAATGAAAATAGATTGAGAATTGTATGGAAGTTTAAAGATAAATGCTTAATTTTAAGACAAATTTGCAGTAGAAAATCCCCTGTATGCGGGCGTTCCCACGGATGCCCGTGGATATTGCATTGATTATCAATGAGATATAAAGACGGTAGTCAAAACTCCGTTGGGGATTACTACAAAAAAGGAATTATTCTATCAGATGTGGACATTCAATCCGATATTTAAATCCAAAATATGGGGAGGCGACCGCATACCGGCTCTGAAAAATATAGAGACGGAATGTAAGGAAATCGGTGAAAGCTGGGAAATCTCAGGCATTCCCGGTGCGGAATCCGTGGTATGCGGTGGACCCGACGAGGGTCTGACNATCACTCAGCTTATTGAGCGTCATGGCAGCAATCTGCTCGGCAGAAGAAATTATGCGCGTTTCGGCAATACATTTCCTCTGCTGGTGAAGATTATAGATGCCCATGATGATTTATCGGTGCAGGTCCATCCCGATGATGCTCTTGCATCAGAATTAGGAATGCCCAATGGCAAGACCGAGATGTGGTATGTGCTGGCGGCCGCTCCCGGAGCGCGTCTGGCGTCCGGTTTCTCGCGTCCGGTGGATGAGGCCGAATATGAGGAATTGGTATCTTCCGGCCGCATCGAGGAGGCTCTGAAGTTTATTGACGTAAAGAAAGGTCAGATTTTCTATCTCCCGGCCGGACGTGTGCATACAATCGGTCGGGGAGTATTGCTGGCGGAAATTCAGCAGACCTCGGATGCCACTTTCCGNATCTATGATTACCGTCGTCGCGACCATCAGGGACGCGAGCGGGAGCTTCACACCGCTCTGGCTGCGAAAGCCATTCGTTTTGATGANACAGAAGGAGGGCCGATCGAACCGAAAGTGAATACAGACATACCGGTGAATGTGGTGAATTGTCCGTATTTCACCACCAATATTCTCCATCTTGATCAGGAGGTTATGAGGGATTATTCCGAGAAGGATACTTTCGTGGTGTTGATGGCCACAGAAGGAGAAGCCGATATTCAGGCCGGCACCGATACGCTGCGTCTTTGCAAGGGGTATACGGTGCTGATTCCGGCGCAGGCCAGCGGTGTCACTATAATCCCTGTCGGATCTTTCACAGCCCTCGAAACCTACATGAGCTGATAACTACGCAGANNCGAAAGAGGAAATAAATANATCCCCGATATNACGNCGNTGCGTNATATCGGGGATCTATTTATTCGAGGATATGGCTCAGNGCGAAGTCGAGGATGGGATCTTTACCTTCGGCAAATTCCTGCGCGGTACCATGGACCTCACAGCCCGGCGAGGGATCGATACCGAATTCCGTGGGGCGGTCGTGTGCGTCNGTGATAGGGGAGGCTGAGAATCGTATGGCCCAGCCGTTGGGGAGTTCCGATGTGAAGGGAAGACCTCCACCTCCTCCCGTACGCGCACCGACAATTCGGACATTGGGTAATTCCTTCATTACAGCCACAAAATTATTGGCTGCCGAATAACAGGAACGATTAGTCAACACNATCACAGGGCCATTATAATGGATGCGGCGAGGATCGGCCGGTTCGTACTCGATAGGATATGGCTCGGAGAAAGCATCCGGTGCCGGACCGGTCTTATGGCGGATATAGCCGCCCACCATCTTCTGGGGAATCAAGCGCCCNACCAGAGTATTGATATTGGTGAGGAGACCTCCGCCATTGTCGCGGATATCAATGATCAAACCTTTGCTATTATGAAGGATAGCAAGGATATAATCCAATCCCGTTTCGCTTATAGGCGCAGAGAAAGAGGGATAATAAAGATAGCCGATAGTATCGGGCATCATCTTATATGATATTCCCGAAGTCTGCATGTAATCAAACTGCAGATAATTCTCCTGAAGCGTACGCAGATTGAAATCCTGCGGATAGTCGGTCCACCATTTGCGGTAATAGCTTGTATTNAAACGCGATACGAGGTTGACATGACCATCCTTTAGCTCATCGAGAAGATTGGAATAAAGCTGGAATTCTTCCAGAATACCCATATCCGGTTTTAATTGCGCCCTATATTTATCAGAGATGGCCTTCCAGTCGAGACCCTTTTCCTGAAGGAAGCAATAGCGTGTGGCCACAATGTCGCTTAATGCGTCAAAATTTCCATACAGGGTATCTTTATAATCAGGAGTATCATGACAACTCTGAGCCCCGAGAATCATTATGATTCCGGCAGCGATCATAGCCAGACGATTCAGAAAACGATTATTCATATCTACGGATCTTCTAATAAATGGAAAAATTAGCCTTACGTGGCTTCTTCAGCCCGAGACCCTGGGGAATCACCCCGATCACGAAAGCATTTGTGGAAAGGCGTGTCGAAGTGGAGTTAGCCCATTGTGTTGTCAGGCTGTAGCGGTAGCCGAGTTCGAGAGCCGTGCGTCCCAAATCGAGTTGAAAGCTTATGAGATTGTCGATGCAGAATCTATTTCCCCACCATCCGCAGTGGGCCAGACCGCTGTGGTTTCCGAGATAAATCTCATAGTAGGTCTCGCCATATTCCTGATTGAAGAATACTCCCAGAGAGGGGAGTCTCAGACGATCGGAAACGAGAANAGGAATCTTTCCGACGGAAAAACGATATGAGGCGGAGGCTGTGAGGGCAAGATCGAGAGATGCAATTGCCTGTACCGGATTATTGCTGTTCTTGGCCAGATATAGCACTCCTCCGAGGACTCCTGCATCTCCACCGACTCCCACCTGCCAGTTTCCGGGAAGACGCCAGCGTCGCTGTAGNCCCCATGAGAAATTTCCTTGTAGCCCATACATGCGATAGGTTTTGGCCGGATTCAGCTGATCCTGGAAATCCACTCCTCCATTAAAGTCCATCACGAGGCGTTCGGGTTGTTGGGGCAGGGCTTTGGTCCATTGGCCNCCGAACGACATTGAAGTTCCGGAATAGGCCACGGGGGAAAGGTATTGGGCATGAGTAACAGTGCGGCCTACCTCATAGCGGTAAACTGATGTTACGGGACGGGGAAGCGTGGCAATCGAATCCACGGAAGANTGCTCCGGTTCGGCCGCAGACACCTGCAGCGAGCTGAATCCTCCGATTAATCCACAAAGAATCCCTGTAATGATATTTTGAAATCGTCTGCTCATTAGCGATAAGATATTAGAGATTTGCCACGGAACGGCTTATTCATCGAAATCAAATAGGGAAGGCTCCGCGGAATGGGAATCGGAAGAACTGGTCACGGCCGGTTGATGGGAATCTTCCGGTTCCTCATCCTCTCCCTCATCGTTATTCTCAATCGATGAATGAGAGGGTTCCTCTNNCTCCGGTTTTCGGCGNGGTTCGAGTTCCTCGATAGATTCGATGGCATATACCGACACACGCTTACCTTTTGCCTTATAGCTCTTGACACCGATAAATTCCTCAGCATCCAGCTCAAGAGCCGGGCGCACGCTATCCGCACCGCCGAATGTGACTTTCAGCAGCGGATAGNGAGTGTCGGTGAGCAGGATGGTCGACGACTTCTCATCAGTTCCGACAAACCGCTGNGGTTTGGAAGTGGGCTCAAAAGTGAAGCGCTTGATATAGGGGTATCCTAAAGTGGCATCATTGAGAACGAGAGTCCATACCTTACGGGGATCGAACTTCTCTATTCGCAGGATATTGTCGTCATAATGGTTGGTGTCGGAATAGGAGGATGTGAAGTATTCCCCGTTATTGGTGATCACGAGCACCTGATCATCGCCCTGGAAAATACCGAGACTCTGACCGCGCCCATCATAGTTTAAACGNAGGACATCGCGGTCGAACCACACCTCGCGGCCGCCAAGTGTGCTGGCGCCCTTCTTCTCGAGGGTGATACCTTTGCTCTCGATTCTATATTTGGTNACAAGGTTACCGAGCGATTCCTTATTCTTGACCGCTAAGTTGGAGAAATTGACCGACAGACGGCGATTTCTGGGTTTACGTCCCTCCTTATCCGGCTCGTCTCGTAGAAGAATGCGCACAGTCTCCGCCTCGCCATTAGGATTGCAGGTGAGCCAGAGAATACGNGATCCNTCAAGACCTTTNGTGATATCGTATTCCTTATCGCGGGTGAGACCTTTGATATAGAAACGCTTCATGTAGGTGCTNCCNCCCTTNCCATTNAGATAGATCACATTGTAGATGGTGCGCTTNTCNTTTTTCTTGAAGACACCGATATGGATCACATTCTTATCCACAAACAGTTTCTCCTGCACNCGCACGATCTTATACTTTCCNGAGCGATATATCACAAGAATATCATCGATGTCNGAGCATGTGAAGAGGAACTTCTTGTCTTTAAGGCCAGTGCCTATGAAGCCACCCTCCTCATCATAATAGAACCGCTTATTGGCCTCTGCCACTTTTGTGGCCTCGATGGAATCGAAGCTGCGGATCACNGTGCGACGCGGGAACTTCGGACCATACTTCTCCTTAAGATGGAGATACCATTTTTCNGTGAACTCATCNATATGNTCCATATCATATTTTAGTTGGGAGATTTCCTCATTAAGACGGGCAATCTTCTGGTCGGCCTTATCGGAATTAAACTTCAGGATCCGGGCCATGCGGATTTCCCAGAGNTTCATAAGGTCGTCGTCNGTCAGCTGGCGGAATAATGAAGCCTTGAANGGGTCGAACAGTTCATCGAGCCGCGCAATTGCAGAGTCCATATCGGGAGCTTTCTCGATTTTNGCATCCTTATACATACGCTCCTCGATGAAGATCTTTTCCAAGGAGGCAAAGAGCTGGGTCTCGCGTGTTTCGTCAAATTTTATCTCCAGTTCGCGATGGAGCATCTGGCGTGTACGGTCGACGGAATGTCGAAGGAGATCGCTCACGGTAAGGAATTCCGGACGTCGGTCGCGGATCACGCAGCAGTTGGGCGAAATGGATACCTCACAATCCGTGAAAGCATAAAGGGCATCAATGGCCTTATCNGACGATGTTCCGGGCACAAGATTGACAAGAATCTCGGCAGTGGCCGATGTGTTGTCGTCCACGCTTTTGATCTTGATCTTTCCTTTCTCCACGGCCGAGAGGATGGAGGGAATAAGGGTGGTGGTGGTTTTTCCGAATGGAAGTTCGGTGATGGCGAGGGTCTTATTATCGATTTTTTCAATCTTGGCTCTGACCTTTACTGAGCCTCCACGGCCTCCATCATTATATTTCGATACATCGAGCANACCGCCGGTCTGGAAATCAGGCAGCAGTTGGAACGGACGCCCATGCAGATAATCGATGGCGGCATCNACAATTTCGTTGAAATTATGAGGAAGAATCTTTGAAGAGAGCCCCACGGCGATACCCTCCACGCCTTGAGCGAGGAGGAGGGGAAATTTGATAGGGAGAGCCACGGGCTCATCCTTACGGCCATCATAAGAGGGGGTCCATTCAGTGATTTTGGGGCTGAAGGCGGCTTCAATGGCGAATTCCGAAAGGCGGGCTTCGATATAACGTGGAGCGGCCGCCTTATCTCCGGTAAGGATATTTCCCCAGTTTCCCTGAGTGTCGATCAGGAGATCTTTCTGTCCGAGTTGNACGAGAGCATCGCCGATTGAAGCATCACCGTGAGGATGATACTGCATTGTGTTACCCACGATATTGGCTGCCTTATTGAAGCGTCCGTCATCAATAGTGCGCATGGAATGGAGGATGCGTCGTTGCACAGGTTTCAGACCATCCTCGATATTGGGGACGGCGCGTTCGAGAATCACATAACTCGCATATTCAAGATACCACTGTCGGAACATCCCGGAGAGGACGGTCCGGCGGTCGGCGGGAGATATATCGGATTTTTTTTCTATATTATCGTTTTCTTCTGTTGTTTCGTTNCGGTCAGCCATGGTAAAGGAGTATTATAAAATGATGGAAAGCCTTGAAATGGATATGCTTTGGCCTATAATGAGATATAGAAGCCGAATATATTTGTAAAATTACTAAAAATTCCTTAAATTTGAAACCTTAAGTAGTTACAAAATTAGAAGCGATGAGCTATTATATTCATCTTAATGGGCAAAACATAGGCCCGATGTCAGAACATCAGATGATGGCCTATTCGGTGAATGCCAATACGTCAGTGAGCAAAGATGGGGGAGCCTGGGCCCCTCTTTATACTTATCCCGAGCTGATGGCTGCTCTTCAGTCGTCAGGAGCGGCTTCGGTGCAGGATTCTAAGAGAGTGGTTTGCGGCATTTTAGCTATTCTGGTCGGCACCTTGGGTGTACAGTATTTTGTGATCGGCAAGACCACTGCAGGCCTTCTTACGATTCTTCTTTCCTTGGTCACCTGTGGGTGCTGGGGCATCGTTACGCTGATTCAGGGAATCATGATGCTGTGTATGACAGATGCGGAGTTTGAACGCAAATATGTGGAGAGCACATCTACTCTGCCTCTCTTCTGATTCCGAAGTTCATATTCTCATCAAAACTTCAACTGCAGGGGTGGTACCGTAATGCAAATTTACGGTGCCACCTCCGCTTGCTTATAAAGACGATATTGATTTAACGAATAAAAGATGTATCTTTGTAAAGATTGCTAAAGAAGGGCGGAAATGGATAGAAACACAGTAAGGTATCCGATTGGGGAACAGTCGTTTGAAATCCTGCGTAAGGAGGGGTTTCTTTACGTGGATAAGACCTCGTTTATTGAAAAAATAGTAAAGGGTAGCCGTTATTATTTTCTGGGACGCCCNCGGCGCTTCGGAAAATCTTTGTTCCTATCCACACTTAAAGCCTTTTATGAGGGTCGTAGAGACTTATTCAAAGGATTGTATGCAGATTCAATGGATTGGCANTGGGAGGAATATCCAGTGATCTATATAGATCTGAACAGTCAGCAATTCATCGATGACGACAATTATACCGACCTGGATGTCATTATTGACGAAACATTGAAGGTGCATGAAGAGAAAATTGGAATTGTTTCTTTCCAGACTAACCTGTCTGCACGTCTGGCTTCATTGATACGTCGGTTGTATGAACATACCGGGAAAGGAGTGGTGCTTCTTGTTGATGAATATGATAAGCCCTTAGTGAACAATATCAATAATCCGGAGCGTTTTGTGACATACCGCAATCGGCTCATGGCTCTATATTCCAATATCAAGAGCTCGGGAGAGTATCTTAAACTGGTATTCCTTACCGGTGTGAGCCGGTTCGGAAAGCTAAGCGTATTCTCCGGCCTCAACAATATCTCCGACATATCATTTGATGAAGATTTCTCGTCAATATGTGGAATCACAGAGCCTGAACTGGTAGAAAACTTTCAGGAAGGAATCTCGGAGTTGAGCAAAAAGTATACCAGATCGATGGATGAGGAGATTGGTATGCTCAAAAAACATTATGACGGATATCATTTTTCAGAAGATCTGGTTGATATCTATAACCCGTTCTCATTATTGCAGGTTTTCGCGAAGAGAAAATATAATAATTATTGGATATCATCGGGAAATTCCAGATTGCTTGCCGAGCAACTTCGCCATACAGATACCGATCTCTCGGAGTTGATTCATAGCCAGTGCGCTCAGTCGGATCTGGAAGGCCTTGAAATTGAGGGTCTCTCTCCGCTTGCCCTTCTCTATCAGACCGGATATCTCACCATNAAAAGCTATGATTCCGCAGATGATCTTTACACATTAGGACTACCGAATCTTGAAGTAAGACAGGGATTTTTTGAGCAGCTAATTCCGTGGTATACCTCGCTACGCAAAGATGAGAGCCGGGCCTTTATCACAACGCTACGCAAGGAAATGGAATCCGGGGAGGTGGATAAATTCATGGCCCGTATGAGGTCGCTCTTCGCTGGATTCGGACATGATCTTAAATTTGATGAGGAACGTAATGTGCAGAACGCCATGCTTCTCATTTTCTCTCTTATCGGAATGTATGTAGAGGCAGAGGTAAGGAATTCAGACGGCAGGATCGATATTCTTGTCCGCACCGACCGCTATGTATACATAATGGAATTGAAATATGACAAATCAGCCGAGGAGGCGTTGGCTCAGATCGAGAGAAAAGAGTACGCGCTTCCATGGAGCATAGATTCCCGAACCATCATCGAGATCGGCATAAGTTATTCCTCCACAAAGCGCCGTATTGATGATTGGAAGGCAAGAATTCATCAGCCAGACAANACACAACCATAAATCACTACTATCCACTAAAAATGGACGGGGTTAAAAATTAAATAAATTCGGTTCACTTGAACCATAGAGCACATTGCCAAGAACTGGACTAATTTGGCGAAAACGTATCTGTCTTTATTCATGACGGCCTGATTCTGACCGTAAATATAAAATCAAATCCGTTGACTCCAAATTTCTTCACAACAAATTGAATTTCAATAATTAAAAAAATACTCTTATGATTTTTTAGTGGACACTAATGTTATTTATTAGGATATCATTCGTGTCCCGGTTTGAGACGCATCCATTGGACGTAGATCATCACCCTATAGGAAGGAATATCATCCTTGAGGCGTTCGATAAGAGAGGTCGCGGATTCATCAGGATGGTATTCTTGCCGACACCTCTCGATTTGTTCAGTAGTGAGAATATCCTCCAGGGTGAGTGGTGTTTCAAATTTCCGCTCTCCTGCTTCCGGATCAGGAAAGAAGGATACAAGATGATTGGATATGGTGGAGGGGGTGAGCGACCGTGCTTCCGCGATATCTTCAATGGTCATTCCCTGCTTGAGAAGTTTCAGGGATTCCAGACGCGAATACCCTACAGGTTTTTTCTGCCCTTTCTGCTTCTTCTCCTTAGTCACCTTACGCGTCTTCTGCTTTTCCGCAGACTTCTCGGTGGTGCGGATTGCGGCATGTGCCTTGGCATTGGTATAGGAGCGGATAGAGAAATCCTCCTCTGCGAGTTCGGAGAGCAAGAACATCCTCATACGCAACATAAACATAATGGCATCATAGGTGTTTGTCAGTCGTTGGACATAAGCATCATTTCCCAACGATACCTCCACTCCATCCACAATCCTGAGGACACTATTCAGTTTATCATAAAAATAGCGGCATCCGGAACGTATCTTATCGAGATATGCACGCTCCTCCGGTAAGCGGTCGGGATCAATCGGACCCGAAGCATAGAGGGCGACAAAGCGATCTCCGACAGCTTCCACCTCCTCCTTCATGATCTTTTCGGCACGAAGGAAAGGCTCGACATATTCCCCATATATCGGCAGCACATATTCGCGGATATAACGGTAATACTCATCGAAAGAATAACGGATGGTGCGGAAACTGAATAGATCGGCAAGCGATGTTCTGAGAAACTCAGCACTCATCCTGGAAATCTTATCATCATCAGGGCGCAACGACTCTGCGGCGGCAATAAAGGAATTCACTTTTCCATCAGTGATGACCGAGGATATTGAAAGGGGTTGTTCGAGCACAAGACCCTCCAGCGAACGGCATCGGCTCAGCGCCACATAAGTCTGTCCCGGAGCAAAACTGCTCTGGGCATCCACAATCGCCCGGTCGAAAGTGAGACCCTGACTTTTGTGGATAGTTATGGCCCAGGCCAGCCGGAGAGGCAGCTGACTGAACACCCCGTCAGTGACCGTGGTGATCTCGGCCGTGTCGGGGTCTACCTCAAAGCGGGTGTTCTCCCACTCCATGCGCTCCGCCACCACGGGAGGCGCTCCATTGTCGGGGATTACGGTGACGGTATCTTCATTGATAGTAGAGATAGTGCCGAGCATACCGTTAAAGAACTTCCGCTCCTCGCCGCTATCATTCTTGATGAACATCACTTTAGCACCGGGTTTCAGAACGAGTAGCTGTTCGGCAGGATAAGAAGAATCAGGGAAATTACCCGAGATGCGTGCCTCGAAAGTGACGCTATCTCCAGGGAGCTTGGCCAGATTCCGGAAATTCACTTCATCCGCCTTCCAATTGTGGGTGGTGAGGCGTATATATCCATCCTTCTCGTCGGGCGTGAAATTAGGAATATATCTGCTATTGAGTGTCTGGAGCACTCCGGCATCCGGATAGCCGTCGCGTATAGCATTGAGGATATCAATGAACCGGGAGTCGGTCTGACGATAGATGGTGGAGAGTTCGATAGCCATGTACCCGCTCTCCCGCAGAGCATGGCTCTCGAAGAAATATGGTGAAGAATAATAAGGCGACAGATGCTGCCATTCATCATCGCGGACCACGGGAGCGAGCTGACGGAGATCGCCGATAAGGAGGAGCTGGACACCTCCGAATGGGCGTCCCGGATCGCGATAACGTCTCAACACACTATCTATGGCATCGAGCACATCTGGACGGACCATGGAAATCTCATCAATCACCAACAAATCCAGCGCCGCGATTATCCTCTTTTTAGTGCGAGAGAAATTGAAATTGCGACGGTCGGAAGAAATGAATCCCTTCCCCGGAATAAAAGGAGAGAATGAGAGCTGGAAGAAAGAATGAATAGTAGACCCCTCGGCATTGATGGCTGCCACACCCGTGGGAGCGAGCACCACCATTCTTTTCGAAGATGTCTTACGTAGATGGCGGAGGAATGTGGTCTTTCCGGTTCCGGCGCGTCCGGTGAGGAAAAGGTTGCAGCCGGTCTCCTCAATCAGGCGGTGTGCGAGATTGAGGTCACGGTTGGTCTTATAGACAGTTTCCGGTTCGGCAGCGGCCGGGGAGATATAGTCAATATGCTGATCGGAATAATCCATGGCAGAGAGTTTAAAGTGCAAACTTACAAAAATCAGATGGGCCGACAAAACTAATGTGAAGAAACTATTGTTTAAGTGTTAAAGAAATTGATTGCGAAAATACATGGTAATCCGGAGGATAGGAATATAGGTCGGCTGCCATAGAAATCGCGAAAGTCTTAACTTTAAATTTGAATAATTATGAAAAAGACACTGATGTTCGCCGCGGCAGCTGTTGCTGTTTTAGGAATGGCTTCATGCGACGACTGCCATAAGGGTAAATGTGATAACAAGGAGCAAGAGGTTAAGATCTATACAGGCTTCCTTCCTGCAGCTGATGTAGAGGGTGTGCGCTATACCCTGATGCTTGATTATGATGATGATCATGAGGGTCTCAGCAAAGGCGACTACGATATGGTGGAGACCTATGTGATGGCCGATAGTCTGGGTTATAAAGATGAGCGGAGCTTTAAATCGGAGGGCGATTTCCAGCAGATCAGCCGTGAAGGCAAGAATTATCTGAAGCTCGTTGAGGATACAAAAGGCTCAACACCCGGATCTAAAGCCAGTTCGTTTTACTTCTATGTTGAATCGGATTCAACTCTGGTGATGGTGAATGAAGACCTTCAGCCTTCCGAGACTCCGGGTCTGAACTATACTCTCAAACTTGTGAAATAAATTGGGAGCCGGAATTTGTTGATAAGTTGTAGATAAATTATATAACCGATAGATTATCAGTGATATAACATTAAAATTTATCTACAACTCCATATGAATAGAGCGAACCATACCAACCATATATCGCGCTGGCCTCAGAATTTGAATACATCGGGTCGCGCGATTTCCCATATCCGGGATGAAATACCTTAAAATCCAGGTAGCAATCCGATAGAAACTGCGGATTAATTTCTACATTCCACATACTACTCTCTCTAAGGCGATTCCAAATAACTAATCCCCGATTCCATAATGAAGCTGAAGCTCATATTGCTTATTCTCACCGTCTGCCTGACAGCCGGAATCTCGAAAGCCGAATATTCCTACGCAACAGAGACACTGCGGCGTTCGCTTCCCGATCATTGGCTCTATACACCGGAACATGTACAGACGTCGCCGGTGGACGATGCATGGTGGAAGGAGTTTAATGACACCACTCTCGATATGCTTATTTCCAAGGCTATCGACAATAACTTCAATGTCTCGGCGGCATTGAAGCGTCTCGACATAGCGCGACGTCAGGTGGAGGAGGTAAGAAGTGGGTATTATCCCGTGGTGGGCGCATCGGCAGGCTATTCCATAAGTCAGGATGCCGGAGCCCTGAATAATCCCCGCACCTCCTCACATCATTCTTCGAGTTTCTCTCTGGGAGCCAATATGAACTGGGAGATAGACCTTTTCGGAAAGGTCCGCGATCAGGTAAAGGCAGCCAAGGCCGGAGTGCGGGTAAGCCATGCCGATTATGAGGGAGTGATGGTGAGCATGTGTGCCACATTGGCGAAAGCCTATGTCACCCTACGTTGTCTCCAGGAGCAATATGCCGTGGCCATGACCCATATCGCCTCTCAGAAACACATTCTCCGTATTACAGAAGCCCGACTTGAGGCCGGAATCGGAAACTCTCTGGAAGTGGCACAGGCAAAGGTGGTGTTATACTCCACGAATGCGGCTGTTCCCGGCATTGAAGCGAAGATCCGCGTCACGGCCAATTCCATCGCCATTCTCATAGGAGCTTATCCGGCCGAGGTGGTGCCGCAGCTGCTGATTCCCGATCATCTGCCGAAGGATTTCGGAATGCCTGCAATCGGTCTTCCCGCCGATCTGATACGTCGTCGGCCGGATGTGGTTCAGGCCGAGGCTCAGATGGCGCAATACGCAGCCCAGATCGGAGTGGCAAAAAAGGATTTCCTTCCGACGCTCAATATATCCGGCTCGATCGGAACATATGCCCATAAGGGGGGAGATCTTTTCGGAAGCCATAGCTTGGGATATAGCGTAACGCCGACTTTGAGCTGGACCATTTTCGATGGTATGGCGCGCAGTAACCGCCTGGCGGAGGCGCGTCTGCAGATGGAAGAATCTATTGATAACTATAATCTGGTGGTGCTCACTGCCATAGAGGAGGTGCAGAACGCAGTGGCCAATTACAACTCCTCTCTTCAGGAATGCGATCTGCTGGAGAAGTTGGTGGTGCAGAGCAAGAAAGCCCTTGATCTATCGGTGGATCTCTATCGGTCGGGCCTGTCAAGCTTCACCAATGTGATGGATGCTCAGCAGTCGTATCTATCGAATCAGAATTCATTGGTTGAATCGCGAGGACAGGTGTTGTCGGAGCTTGTGGCTCTCTATCAGGCATTGGGAGGGGGATTCTAATTCCGGGAACCGACAATAGAGAAAATACCGAAATAAGAGAAAAGGGTATAAGAATCAGAAACCAAGAAAAATATAATTGCTATGATAAAGAAAGGGACGCTATGGATGAAGGCCGGGATAGTAATGGTGGGTTGCGGTCTCTTATTGGGAAGTTGCGGAAAGAAAAAGGATGATTCGGAGACACGGACAGCTCCCCCGATAGAGGTGGCTGAAGCTACAACGGATTCCATCACGCTCTATAAATCATTTCCCGGAACGATCACGGCGGCCACGGATGTGCAGTTGCTGGCGTTGGTTACAGGCAGGCTTCTGAAGACCAACTTCACCCCGGGCACGTATGTGCATAAAGGGCAGGTGCTCTATACGATTGATCCTACATTGTATCAGGATGAGGTGGCACGCGCTGAGGCTACCTTGGCCACTGCCCGCAGCCAGCATGAATTCTACACACGCCAGTATGAGGCCATGAAAAAGGCATTAGCCGTGGAGGCTGTGTCGAAGATGGAAGTATTTCAGGCGCAGAGCAACATGGAACAGGCAGCCGCATCAATCCGTGATGCCGAGGCAGCCCTGCGGACTGCAAAGCTGAATCTTTCCTATTGCACGATCACAGCTCCGATTTCCGGCTATAGCAGTAACGGTGCCCCGACCGATGGCAATTACATTACGGGTGGTTCTTCTCCGGTATCGATGGGATATATCTACGATATCAGTTCGGTGACTGCCAATTTCAATATCAGCGATGTCGACTATGCGGAGCTTATGCAAGCCAATGGAGGGCTGAAGTCTGAGGTCTATCGCAATGTGCCGTTGAGTTTCCGTCAGCCTGTGAGTGGCACCTACACCACNAATCTGAATTATGTGGCTCCGGCCGTGAATCAGTCTACAGGCTCAATGCTTCTTCAGGGAAGTATCCCCAATCCGGATGCGGAATTGCGTGCCGGGATGTATTGCGATGTAAAACTTCCTTATGGTGTGGATCCGCAGGCAGTGATGGTAAAGGATATATCGATTGCCACTGATCAGTTAGGTAAATATATGTATACGGTTAACGATTCCAATAAGGTGGTGTATACTCCTGTGGAGGTNGGGGATCTCTATAACGATTCATTACGTGTCGTTACGAAGGGGATACGTCCCGGCCAGCGGTATGTCACCAAAGCGTTGCTGAAGGTGAGACGTGGAGAAACTATCAAGCCGGTACTCACCAAGTGAATCGAAAATAGCCATATAATCTGATACAGAAAAACAGAAAGAGGTTGCCTATGTTTTCAAAGTTCTTTATCGNCCGNCCGATATTCGCGACNGTGCTTGCGCTGATTATGATATTCGCCGGACTGCTGTGTCTCACGAAGATGCCTGTTGCGCAATATCCTGATATCACGCCTCCCACGGTGATGGTGTCGGCCTCCTATCCGGGAGCTAATGCCGAGACCGTGGCCCGTACTGTAGCTGTTCCGATCGANCAGCAGGTGAACGGCGTAGAGGGAATGCTCTATATGAGTTCGAATTGCGGAAGTGATGGCAGCTATTCGCTCACTATCACTTTTGAGAACGGAACGGATGTGGATCAGGCAGCCGTCGATGTTCAGAACCGTATCTCGATGGTGAACTCCACATTGCCCACGCCGGTGACTCAGGAGGGTGTGAGTGTAAGCAANCAGTCGAGCAACAACGTATTGTTCATAGCCCTGTTAGGCGACAGCACCCGTTATGATGCGCTATATCTTACNAATTATGCCAAACTCCATATCACCGAACCCCTCACACGAGTGAATGGAGTCGGCGGAGTTGGAGCGTTCGGAGCCGGAGAATACAGCATGCGTATCTGGCTTGATCCCCAGAAGATGCAGATGCGCGGTCTGAACCCCGCTGAGGTTGCGGCGGCAATCCAGAGCCAGAACCTTGATGTCGGCGAGGGATCGGTGGGCGATGCNCCGGGGAATGATGCTCCGTTCTCGTTTACCCTTACAAGCCAGGGACGCCTGTCGACGGTCAGTGAATTCGAGAATATTATCCTGCGTTCGGATGGCGATGGGATACTGCGTCTGAAGGATGTGGCCACCGTGCAGCTGGGAAGTGAATCCTATTCCATGATCGCCAAGGTTAACGGACAACCCTGCGGGCTTATCGGTGTGGAGCAGCTTCCNGGAGCCAATGCCCTCGATGTGGCGGATGGTGCGCTGGCGGAACTGAATCGTCTGAGTCAGTATTTCCCTGAAGGAATACACTATGAAGTGGTGATGAACTCGACCGACTATGTCCATGAGTCGATTGATAACGTGGTAGTCACATTTGTGGAAACCTCACTTATCGTTCTGGTGGTGATTCTTCTGTTCCTGCAGAATTGGCGTGCGGTGGTGATTCCGATGCTTACCATTCCCGTGTCGCTGATCGCTACGTTTGCCGTGATGAAGGTGATGGGATTCTCGCTCAATACACTCTCGCTCTTCGGAATGGTTCTGGCGATTGCGATTGTGGTGGATGATGCCATAGTTGTGGTGGAGGATTGCTCGCGTCTGGTGGATAAGGGGGATATCTCGCGNAAGGCAGCCGCCACAAAAGCGATGAAGGAATTGACCGGGCCTGTTGTGGGCGAGGTATTGGTTCTGTTATCAGTATTCATCCCGACGGCATTCGTAAGCGGAATCACCGGCTCGCTCTACAAGCAGTTCGCTCTNACAATTGCAGTNTCGACAGCCTTTTCGGGCTTCAATGCCCTCACATTGACTCCGGCTCTTTGCGGACTCTTCCTCACGCCGCGTAAGCCGGCCCGCAATATCATCTTCAAAGGATTCAATAAAGGATTTGGCGCTACACTAAAAGGCTATAACCGACTGATAAAGGCGATGCTGGCTCGGCCGGTGTTGTCGATGNTGATATTTGCCGGAATAGCGGTAGCGGCATTCTATGGCTTTGCGAAATGGCCCACAAGCTATATCCCTTCCGAAGATATGGGATATTTCATCACCTCTGTGGAACTTCCCACCGGAGCCTCTCTGGAACGGACTGAGGCTGTGGTTTCGGATTTCGCCGCAAAGATGAAGAGGAATCCCTATGTCAAGGATGTGATGACCATTTCCGGAAATTCGATGATGGGAGGCGGATCGGCATCGAATCTGGCCACTGTGATGGTGATGTTGAAACCCTGGAAAGACAGAGGTACCAAGGGGGGCATTGATAAGGTGATAGCATATGCTGATTCCCTGGGAGCGGGAGTGCAGGAGGCTGTGATATATTCCGTGAATCCTCCAGCTATCCCCGGACTTGGAAATTCCGGAGGTCTGGAAATGGAACTTCTGGATATCAATAATCTCGGAGGCGCGCAGCTTGCCCAGGCTCTTGAGGCTGTGGAGGCGGAAGCTGCAAAAGATCCCCGGCTCGCTTCGGTGATGAGTCTGTATCAGGGAATGGTGGAACAGTATTCAATTGATATTGACCGTGACCGTGTGCAGTTCTTAGGCCTTAATCTTGAAGATGTCTATAGTGTGCTTTCAGCCTATATGGGNGGATCGTATGTTAACGATTTCGTGGATTTCAACCGCACATATCAGGTGAAGCTGGAGGCCACACCGCAGGCCCGTAACACTGTGGAAGGAATCGGCGCCCTGAGCGTGAGAAATTCACGGGGAGATATGGTTCCGTTCTCTTCATTCGCCACAATCAAGCCGGTATTTGGGGAGCCTTCAGTGTCGCGTTATAATATGTATAACTCNGCATCGCTTACGGCATCCGTGGCCAAGGGAGTGAGTAGCTCTGAGGGCATAAAGGCTCTTGAGGAGGTGGTGAAGAAAGCTGTGGGTGATAATTTCTCCTATGCCTGGAGCGGAATCGCATATCAGGAAACACAGGCAGGCACCACGATAAGCTTCGTATTCATGTTTGCAATCATCATGACGCTGCTTGTGCTTGCAGCTCAGTACGAGAGCTGGACTGATCCGATGGCTGTGATTCTGGCAATGCCGGTGGCTGTGATGGGTGTGGTGATCGGGTGTATGTTCATGGGGCAGAGCATCAGTATATACACGCAGATCGGCTTGATTCTACTCTTAGGAATGGCTGCCAAGAACGCGATTCTGATTGTGGAATATGCCATGGACTTCCGGAAGGCCGGAGTATCAATCCGACAGAGTGCGCATGATGCGGGTGTGATCCGTTTCCGGCCGATTCTTATGACAGCATTGGCATTCGTGTTTGGTGTGCTGCCGATGATGTTCGCCACAGGAGCAGGAGCCAACAGCCGAATTGAATTAGGAACNGCGATTGTGTTCGGTATGTCGATGAATGCCGTGTTCGGGACACTATTCGTGCCGACCTTCTGGGAAGTGATGCAGAAGTTGAATGAGAAATACCTGAAAGGGATGTTTAAGGATCCGAATGCGGGTAAGATGGGAGCGCCATCATCGGTGNTGGCNACAGCCGAGGCTATTGAGAAAGATGGCGTAGANGCTGCAGATGATGGAGGAGNCTCTTCGAAAGATTCGGCTAATTTATCCGCTACCTCAGACAAGACAAATACTACCGAATCAGGATCCTGATTCGGTAGCATTTACAACGGCATCGGCGAAGGCGGGCATGTCTGGAAATATCATATCGGCTTTCTCTTTCAGAAACGCCTCGCGGGGAATAGGGCCTGTGGTTACGGCAACGGTGAATACACCGGCAGCCTTACCGGCCCGGACACCAAGCGGGGCGTTTTCTATTACGATNGCTTCCTCCGCCTCNACACCGGCTTTCTTCAGGCCCCGCAGATAAGGCTCGGGATGGGGTTTACCATGTTCGACATCATTTCCGGTAACCATATCTCCCGGGAGGAAAATTCCGGGATAGTCCTGGTTGATCTGATCGATAAGGCTTTTTTGACCTGAACCTGTGACAAGCACACATCGAATTCCGGCATCCTTGAGACCCTTTAGCATTTTGGCCGCTCCGGGCATCAGCTCCATCCGGCCCATATCGCGGAAGAGTTCTGTCTTGCGTCGATAGAATTCCTCTATTTTCTCAGGTGGACAAGGCTTATCATATTTTTTCATGAAAAGGCGATCGAGAGTAGCGGCTCCGGTCATTCCTTCATAGAGGTAAAATTCATCGCGGGGAGTGGGCACTCCTAATTCCTCGGCTAACTTATACCAGGCGAGAGTATGATATTTCATTGAATCGTAAAGCACACCATCCATATCAATGAGGGCAGCTTTCTTACCNTTGAGAAAATCTTTCATTTGGGTTNAGGATCGGGGTTAGAGACAGAAGAGGAGGAGACACTTTCGAGAGCCTTATTATGTATATCGGAAATCACGAGGCCGGCGAGTGTAAGCCCGAAGATAGCAGTGATATGCATCAGCGAACCGTTGGTTGCGACNTTCCCNGGAAGAATCTCCTCAATCAGCAAAGGGGATGTGACTCCGAGATTCGGAAGGAGTTCGTCGCTATAGACACATTTGAATTTCTTAGCCGGCTTGAGATCGCTCTTTTTGAATTTCTGGCGTAGTGCTCTGGCGAGGGGACACCCCTTGACATCACGGAATTCGGCAACCCGTANGCGGGTGGGATCGAGTTTCAAGGCCGCTCCCATGGATGAGAAGAACTTAGCCCGGGTGCGTGTAGCCAGATTGATGAGCAGTGCCTTATCCTTCAGGGAGTCGATCGCATCAATTATATAGTCGTATGAATCGAGATGAAAAGAATCAGCAGTGGTCTCATTGAATTTCTCAGTCCGGATCTCAATCTGTGCCTGAGGATTGATTTCAAGCAAGCGGGAGCGGAGGGTCTCGGTCTTGGGAAGGCCTATAGTAGCGGTGGTGGCCATCAGCTGGCGGTTGATGTTGGTGATAGCCACACAATCCGAATCCACAATCGTGATATGTGTGATCCCTGTCCGGACAAGGCTCTCCACACACCAGGAGCCGACGCCACCGATACCGAAAACAATTACTCGTTTTTGGTTCATGAGATCCATTGTAACATCGGCCAGCAATAGCCTTGAGCGATTGAAAATTTCCGAGTTATTCATTTATAGGTATAGGCTTATTATTTCATTTGATCAAGATAGTCCGGGTCACCTACCACCCATAGTGTGTCTCCGGCCTGCAGCACAGTATCCGGTGTGGGCGCGATATTCTGATCGTGGCCACGCTGAATCTTAAGCAGCATCGCATAATAATCCTGGCGGATATTGGTCTGACCCAGGGGAATACCGATGATGGGCGAATTATCTGAGAGCACCACACTGCGGAGTTCGACTTTTCGCTGAGACACATCGGGATTACGCAGATTAGCAGAAGCCTCGAGTTCTTCATTGAGTTGTTTGAGCTGGTCGTCGGTGCCGATCACTCCCAGGATATCGCCAGGGAAGATACGTGTCTCGGGGGAAGGAAGAGGCATATAATCATCGCCGCGCTGAATACTTGAGACATTCACCCCGAAATCACGGCGTAGACCTGAATCCTTCAGTCGATCGCCAACAAAAGAAGAGCACGCACCAACCTCGACATAGGCCTGATGGAGATCGCCGACAAGATTATTGTTGGTTCCGAAGCGCATATTGTCGCGGCTATTAAGATTATTCATGAATCTTGTCTCCATGTGATTATATCGGGCTGCGATACGCGTTGAGGCGAATACGAGCACTAATACGAAACACCCGACACCGACCAGCCATCCCACAAGAGTGGAGTAGGCAAGCGTACAGAAGTAGACAATAAAGAAGAGAGTGATAAGATAGCGTACAATTCTCATCGCCACAAGAGGCACATCATAGAAGGAGGCCGACTGATGGAGACGTACGCGCTCATCGGGTTGAGCCGTAGCGAATGAGAGCGCGAAGAGGAAGGGAGCCATTGCCACAATGGTGAGAATAGTGGCGCCGAGATGGCCCCAGGTACCGAAATTTTGCTCCAGCAAGGGAAAGAAAAATTGGCGGGAGATCGTGATTTCGGCAAATAGAATCACGGAATAGAGGATTATACGCCATAGATAGCGTTTCAGGATCGCACTCCATAGTTTTTTTGTCTCGCTGGAATCGCTCACCTGCTTTGAATACCTCTGAATGAGGAATCTGAGCCCCCGGGGCAGATGGCGTTCCACCACATCATATGCTCCATCGGCCATCTGTATGAAGTAGGGAGTGGTGAAGATGGTGAGCACTGATACCGCCACAATTATCGGATAAAGCGAGGGGTTAAGCACGCCGAGCGACATACCAAGGGAGGCAATGATGAAAGAGAACTCTCCGACCTGAGTAAGGGTGAAACCGCTCTCCATAGCTACCTTAAGATTCTGGCCGGTGGTAAGCATACCGATGGTGCCGAAGAGAATCATGCCGCAGATCACCACCACCGCAAGCAGAAGAATCTGCCACCAGTAGGTGACAAGCACTGAAGGGTCGACCATCATACCGACCGAGATGAAGAACACAGCTCCGAAAAGATTTTTTACAGGCTGAATCACCTTCTCCATCTTTTCGGCCATTACAGTGCCGGCCAGGATTGAACCCATCACGAAAGCTCCCAATTCGAGAGAGAAACCGCAGATGACACTAAACACGGCCATGGAAAAACACAGGCCCATTGCTACCACCAGAAGCGTCTCATCATTAAGATGGCGGCGTGATTTCTGAAGGAAAGTAGGAATCATATACACCCCTACGGCAAACCATATCACGAGGAAGAAGCCGAGTTTGAGGATTGACATCACTAACTCTCCACCTTGCACATCGCCCATAGCCATTGATGAGAGCAATACGAGCATAAGGACGGCAAACAGGTCTTCAATAATCAGGACAGCCAACACCAGGGAAGCGAATTTCTTTTGCTTGAGGCCCAGATCGTCTAGGGCCTTCATGATTATGGTGGTCGACGACATGGAGATCATGCCTCCGAGGAAGATGCAATTGATGGAGTTGAGTCCGAGAATCTTTCCGACACCGAATCCGGCGAAGGTCATGCCCGTGATGATTATCAGGGCTGTCACTATGGCCGATGAGCCGGAATTCATCAGTTTTTTGAAAGAGAATTCCAGACCGATAGAGAACATCAGCACCACAATGCCGAGGTCGGCCCAGAAAGTGATGTTATCAAGATTTGAAATTGAAGGGAGATATACAAACTTCGGACTGGCGAGAAACCCGGCAAGGATATAACCGAGCACGACGGGCTGCTTGAGCTTCTTGAACAGAAGAGTCACAATCGCTCCCAGAAGCAGGATCCAGGCCAGATCGGCAATAAGGCCGTTGGTGTGGTCGGCTTCCGAGGATTTANGATTATCGTCATGAGAAATTTCGGTGGAAGCTTCCGCCGCGAGATGGTCGATGGTCTCGGGTGCTACGGATGCGGCTACGGCGGGATCAATAGAGAGTGTCAGCATATTGGGGCGGAGTTAATTATTTATTGTCGGGTTCTGAGTGTCGTCAGAGTCATGATTCAAGAGGAATTCGGCGCGATGCCGGGCCTTGACCTGTACCCTCTGGATCACATATAGATTATAATAGGAGAGCATCAGCGTGGTAAGGGGGAGACCTATGATAAGCCCGATGAATCCTAACAGGCTGCCCCATATCGACAGGGAGAGAAGAATGAGAGCCGGATTGAGTCCCATGGCCTTACCCATGATTTTAGGAGTGAGAATGAGATCCTGGATACATTGGACAATCACGTATATGGCCATACTTTCGGCGAATATTAGCCAGAAGTTCCCACCGGTGCTCACTGTCCACACAAGACAAAGGATCCCTGTGATCGGGAGAGAGATAAGCTGCAGATACGGAACCATATTAAGAAGGCCGATTAATAACCCGAGCGCCACTCCCATAGGAAGGCCTATGATGAGGAATCCGATGGCGAACATCACTCCGACTAAACCCGCAATCAAGGCCTGGCCGCGGAAGTAACGGTTCATTGCATTCTTGATATCTTCGAAGATGCGGAACACTCTGTGGCGATGGCGATGGGGAACAAGCTGGCGGAAACTTAACATCAGTTTCTCATAATCGAGCATGATGAAAATCACATATAGAATCACCACCAGCCAGCTAATGGCACTGAATAACAGCGCAAGCGAAGAACCGATAATACCGAGTGATTTCGACAAGCTTTCCTTGATTACCGACGACCATTGATCACTGGCAAGAAGATCGGAGATCTGATTGAGGTCGAGATTTTCCTTGATAAACTCATGAATACTGGCCGAGATATATGGAATATCGATCTGACTTGTGGCGTAGGTCTTTATCATTGTCCCCATCGACTGCGCCTCAGAAACCAGATATGGCACAAATAAGACTCCGAAACCTCCGACAATAATGAAGGTCTCCATGAGAGCGAGAATCACGGGAATGAAACGACCCTGAACTTTCAACCAGCGAGCATTCCATTTCACTAAAGGTTCGAGCAAATAAGCAATCAGACAGGCAACCAAAAAGGGGAGTAACACCCCCTTGAGGAGATCAAGAAGATAGAGGGCCAGCACAAAACCGCAGACAGAGAAAAGTATGCGGACCACCCGGTCGAAGGTATATGGCTGGCGATCGTTATAGTGTGGATCCATATGTGTGGGTTTTAAGGAGCCAAAATTACAAAAAAAAGTTGTAAATTTGCAGACAGCTATGAAGAATATTGGTCTAAAAATAACCCTTGAACGGATTATACAAGGCGTTCGGGAGAATGGAATACAACCCCATAGGCGATTGGGAATGTCGCTGGCCATGTTGGTGGTGTTTGCCGTATCGATACTTGCCGGTCCGTTGGAGACGTTCATGAGCTCGAAAGGAATTGATCCGGGCTCCACATCTGTATTGATTCTTGATCTGGGAACAGGAAAAACTATCGCATCATCGAACGCCTCGACTCCTCTGGTGCCCGCCTCAATTATGAAAGCCGTCACTATCGGAGCGCTACTCAATGAGACAGGCCCATCCTATACATATCAGACCCCGGTGGAAATTTCCGGCACATTGGAGAATGGAGTTCTCGATGGAAACATCTATGTCAAAGGCTCCGGAGATCCGAGTCTTAATTCCCGGTATGTGGCGCATAATGTCGATTTCTGCGATGAGATTGCAGCCTATCTGAAAAAAGCGGGAGTGGAAAGAGTGAAAGGAAAGGTGTATGTGGATGAAAGCATATGGTGTGGCCCGGCAGTGTGTCCGTCATGGGCGCAGGGTGACCTGTCAAAGAATTACGGCACCGGCCAGCATGGCCTTAATTTCTCGGATAATGCCGTAGGGAAATCCTCCATAGCCAATCCGGCCGGGGCTTTTCTGCAGGCTCTCAAGCGCCGCCTGACCTCAAAGGGGATCACACTTCAGAACGGAANTGCTTCGGATANTAACCGCCGATTGCTCGTGAATCATAAATCGGTGGCTATCGATGAGATAATGAGGTCGTGTATGATGCGGAGTGATAACCAGTACGCCGAGGCAATGTTGCGAACTTTAGCTGTGGCCAAGGGAAAGATCGGCTCCGTGGCCGACGGAGCGCAGGCGAGCACCGACTTCTGGAAATCGAAGAAGGTNCCGATGGACGGTGTCAGGATAGTGGACGGGTCAGGATTATCCCGTTCCAATCGTCTGACAGCCAATTTCATGGCCTCAGCCCTTCAATCGATGGCCAATAATCCCTATTACGCCTCATTCTTTCCATTGGCCGGACAGGAAGGAACTCTGAAGGGCTTTCTGGTTGGAACGCCCCTGGAGGGATATGTGGCCATGAAGACCGGAAGCATGAACGGCATACAGTGTTATGCCGGATATGTGCTTGACGACGATTATGCTCCGACTCATGTGGTGGTATTCATGATGAATAATCTTGTAAGCCGCGACCGGGCGAGAAAAGATGCCCAGAAACTTCTCCTCTCTCTATTCGCTCCTCAATTTAATGAAAATGAGATAGTGCCGGATGAAACCCAACCTGAGGAGTAAGTAAGTATTCAAAATTAAACGATACCAAGTAATTAAATTAATTTTGAACACTTACTTAATCGAAATCCGATTCTCTAACCATTCCGACAGAAACCGCAAACAAACCAATTTCGCAAAACCAAACCAACTTCACCATGCTAAGCCGAATAAACGCAATAAAGAATAATGTGTATGAGCTTGAAGGTCTGCTTGAGCTCGCAGGAATGCGTAATGACAAGATCGGAGATTTCCTCCCGCTTATCCAGATGAGAGTGGATTCAATCGAAACTCTCCTCAAGGAATTCACNACCTATTATCAGACACGTCTCGAAGATCAGGAACCCGGCGAGGATGATGAATTCGACTATACTCCCGAGCAAGAGGCGGAGGAGGATCTCCCGGTGTTGTCAATCATGGATAATCCCGAGCCGGAGGAAGAGGAAATGAAGGAGACGGCGACCGAACCCGTGACAGAGACGATATCTGAACCGGTTGCTGAGACGGAATCTGTGGTTGAGGACACTGTGGTTTCCGTGACCGATCCGATTATTCAGCCGGAGACTGAAAAGTTGGCAGTGGTTGAAACAGTGGTTGTGGCCGAATCAATTCCGGAGCAAAAGGAGGAGACGGGAGCACAGTCCGGTGTCCAGCCCACAGGAGCGAAGCCGGTGTTCTGCATAAACGACCGCTTCCGTTTCCGTCGGGAACTTTTCCGCAATTCTGACACGGAATTCAATCAGGCCATGACTCTTGTGGCTCAGATGGAATCATATGATGAGGCCGAAACCTATTTCATAGATGAACTTGGCTGGAATCCGGAAAATCAGGATGTGATGGATTTTCTGGGCGTTCTTGAGAAATATTTCGCTTAAGTTCGGAATCAGGCTAAATGAGAAAGCGATATGGCAGGTAAATTATATATAGTCCCCACGCCCGTTGGTAATTTAGAGGATATGACCATGCGTGCTATCCGGATATTGAAAGAAGTGGATCAGATTCTTGCCGAGGATACCCGGACAAGCGGAATCCTTCTGAAGCATTTCGATNTCCATACACCGATGGCAAGCCATCATAAATTCAATGAGCATCAGACAGTGAGCGGAATTGTCGACCGAATAGAGGCCGGAGAAAATATCGCGCTTATCTCCGATGCGGGAACACCTGGAATTTCGGATCCGGGATTTATGNTGTCGCGTGAGTGTCGTCAACGGGGAGTGACAGTGGAATGTCTT
The DNA here is from genome assembly GCA_014800525.1 of Bacteroidales bacterium. Classification (GTDB taxonomy): domain Bacteria; phylum Bacteroidota; class Bacteroidia; order Bacteroidales; family Muribaculaceae; genus Lepagella. Next base: position 30,491 of record JAAVFV010000024.1, read on the forward strand.
CCCGGTGCAACGGCTTTTGTTCCGGCTCTTGTCTCATCGGGNATCCCTTGCGATAGATTTGTGTTTGAAGGATTCCTGCCTCTGAAAAAGGGACGTGCCACGCGCCTTGCGGAATTGGCGGCAGATCCACGTACGGTGGTGATCTATGAATCTCCGTTGCGTCTTGCGCGTACACTGCGGCAGTTGGCTGAAGTGTTCGGCCCGGANCGTCCGGCAGCCGTGTGTCGGGAAATATCCAAACTCCATGAGACCATCAATCGCGATACTCTCGGAGCATTAGCTGAATTCTATGCAGCGAACCAAGCAAAGGGAGAGATTGTTATCATTGTGGGAGGATTGGATAAGTAAGTAGATTTCATCAGAATCCCTCCTAAGAGGGTATCTGAGAATGAGAGGGAAGGGATTCGCAGAATGGTAATAGGGATGGATTGAGGATATTATGATAAGGAAATTACAAAATAATCCATAGACATTATGAAGAAAAATCTTATTTATCTCGCTCTCGGTGCTGTGTTGCTCACAGGCTGTTCGGGCAATCAGAAGAAATTGCAGGAGGATGAGGCCACAATCGCTAATCTCACTGCTGAGTATAATCAGGCAACAAGCTACAACGATTCTCTTCTTCTTCTGATGGGAGATATCTATACAGGCCTTGACTCAATCAACATGCAGGAGGGTCTGCTATATAATATGTCGACAGGCGATAGCGCCGACCGTCGTGCGGAGATTCGTCAGAACCTTGCCAATATCAAGGCCCGTCTGGCCGCTAACAAGGATCTTCTCGATACAATGGAGCGCAAACTCCAGGAGTCGGGCAATCAGAACTCTGTGCTCCAGCGCACAATTGCCCAGCTGAAGGAGCGTATCGCTTCTCAGGATGCGAAGATCAATCAGCTTGAGACAGAATTGGCTTCAGCTAAGGAGCAGGTAGCGACTCTGAACACTCAGGTGGCTGAAGGAAAGGAACAGCTGAAAACCGAAACCGAGGCCAAGGTTCAGGCTCAGGAGAAAGCTGATGCGGCTGAGGCTGCTGCCACTGCTGCCGCTAACGAGGCTAACCGCGTATATTACGCTATCGGCTCTAATAAGGAACTCAAGAATAAGGGGCTTCTGGAGAAGAAATTCCTCGGCTCCACAAAGGTGCTTAAGGGTGATTTCGATGCCGCTTATTTCGTAGCCGGCGACAAGCGTACGCTGACCTCTATCCCGACTAATGCCAAGAAAGTGAAGATCTGGACTAACATGCCTGCCGGATCTTATGAAATCGTGGGAGAAAAAGATGGTCCGAAGACTATCAAGATCACNGATCCCGCTAAGTTCTGGAGCCTTAGCACTCATCTGATTATCCAGACTGATAACTAATCAGATCTTCCCCTTCTGAAAGAGGAGCAAACTTAACCTTTCTGAAAGAAGGATACTTAACCTTATACCATTTATGGAAATCAAAAACTCAAATAACAAAAGGTCGTGGCGTAATGGCTACGACCTTTTGCGTTTCGTCGGGATGGGTGCCATTGCTTTGGTTGCGCCCTCGGTATATGCTATTGAAGTGGAGTCGATCCATCCTCCACATTGGTGGGTAGGGATGCACGACACTTCTCTTCAGCTGCAGATTCATGGTAAGGATATTCGTGAGGCTTCGCTGACAATGCAGCCTTATGCCGGAGTGCGGCTTGATTCAGTGGTGAGACTCGATGGGTCGCCCNACTGGCAGTATCTTTATCTTTCCGTCAGCCCGGAGGCAAAACCAGGAAAGCTCCATTTTGAATGGAAAGAAGGAAAAAAGAAGATAAAGAGGGAATATGACCTCAAGGCAAGGACGCGCACTCAGGGCGCAGCCGGATTCACGAGCGGCGATGTGCTCTATATGCTGATGCCCGATCGTTTCTCCGATGGAGATCCCTCCAATAATTCCGGAGAGGGTCTGCGCAATCCGGTAGGGGCCGACCGCACGGATCCTAACAAACGTCATGGAGGTGATATCCGCGGATTGATAAATCATGCCGATTATATCGACTCCCTGGGAGTGACAGCAGTATGGGTAAGTCCTGTTCTGGAGAACGACATGAAGGGCGGAAGCTATCATGGATATGCCACTACGGATTATTATCGTATTGATCCGCGTTTCGGCACAAATGCGGAATATGTNGAGCTGATAGATACNCTCCATCAGAGGGGGATAAAGACTGTGATGGATATGATATTCAATCATTCCGGATCGGGCCATCCATGGTTTGATGCGCCTCCGGCATCCGACTGGTTTAATTTCCAGGGAGATTATCATCAGACCAATTACCGNCTTTCGACCATTACCGATCCCTATTCGAGCGATTACGACCGATCGATGACTCAGGACGGCTGGTTTGTCAAGGAGATGCCGGATCTGAATCAGCGAAATCCGCACCTGATGAAATATCTGGTTCAGAATTCAATATGGTGGGTGGAAGAGGCCGGAATCGATGGTATCNGAATGGATACCTATCCCTATGCCGATGAGAAGGCGATGGGGGCNTGGATCGACTCCCTGCTCAGTGAATATCCGAATTTCAATGTTGTGGGGGAATGTTGGTTCGGAGAGACTGCCGGAGAGGCATTCTGGCAGAAGGGTTCGCCATTGGCAGCGGCCAAGGGNCAGGATACCCGACTTCCNGTGGTGATGGATTTCCCNCTGATGATAAAGAGCCGCGGACTGGCTCCTTATTCCGAGGAAACGGATCCCTGGAATGGNCTGAACAAGATTTATGATCAGATCGCTCTCGATTATGTTTATCCGGATCCCACGAAAGTATTGCGTTTCCTTGATAATCACGACACGGAGCGGGTGTTGGTGGAGATGCCCGATTCTCTGGGACCTTGGAAGCAGGCAGTGACAATCCTCCTGACTATGCCGGGTATTCCTCAGCTCTATTACGGAACGGAACTTCTGATGAATGGTACCCGTGCCGGAGGCGACGGCAATGTCCGCAAGGATATGCCCGGTGGATTTGCNGGAGACACGCGGACCGTATTCACCCGTGAGGGTCGTACATCCCTCGAGAACGAAGCCCGGGATTATATTGCGGCACTGAATAAATTCCGCAAGACAAGCCCGGCAATTGCTTCAGGGAAGATGAAGCATTTCATGCCCGATAACGGCGTGTATCTGTATCGTCGCGGGGAAGGCCCCGACCAGGTGATCGTAATGATGAATGGACGCGGGAGCGAGAATGAGGTCGATATGGCCCGTTACAATGAGGTGCTTGACCAGGGAAGAGAATATGTGGATGTAATCACAGGAGAAACGGTGATNCCGCGTCCTGAAAGCGGTAAGTATCTTTTCGGTCCGAGGGAAACGAGAGTATTGCGTCTTAAATAAGTCAGATTGTTTCTGATAAGTAGGTATTCAAATTTTGANTACTTNCTTAACATAAAGAATAGTAGAGATGAAGAAATCGATATGTTATATACTGATAGGTTTTGCAGGGATGGCTATGCTGACAGGATGTAAGCCTACTGAGAAAAATTATCAGGCCGCTTATGATGCAGCAAAGGCTAAACGAGAGAAAGCAAATGTGGAATTGGGACTTCCGGCAACCGGTCTTCTGAGTNATGATGGGCCAATGTTGCGTATTATCGACGGAGATTCCATTTTTGTAGCTCGCGAACGCCTNCGNATCCCTAATGATATCCCGGAAGTGGATCGTCCAAAGGAATTCAGTGTCGGAGTAGGGGTATATAAGATGTCGACCAATGCTCGCGCGGCTGCTGAAGACCTTAAGAAAACCGGATATCCAGCCCGTGCCTTTGAGACTACCGGTGAGAGNTGGTATCTAATCGCGGATAGTTTCAAGACTCTTACGGAGGCAAAGGAATTTGTGAAATCNTTTAGGAAAACGCATCCCGGTTATCCTTATATCGGTTTGCCGGGATCCCCTGTGGTGATTGGCCGATGAATCCCGGAGCCTATCCTATGGACTTATGATAAAGATCCCTGATATGCGTGGTGCGTATCAGGGATCTTTTATGATAATCTTTTATGATAAAGTGGGCGAATTAAGTCTCCTGCTGGGAGAATGCAGTTGATAGAATGTGCTCAAGATCGATGGGAGTTACCTTTACCTGGAGTCGACCATCCTGAGCCACGGAAATACCACCNGTTTCTTCGCTGACAATTACGCAGAGAGCATCTGTAACCTGGCTCATTCCTAACGCAGCGCGATGCCGAAGACCGAGATTCTTGGGTATGTTCATATCATGACTTACGGGAAGAATACATCCGACCGACATTATACGGTGGTCGGCGATTATCATTGCNCCATCATGAAGAGGGGAATTCTTGAAAAATATATTTTCAATCAGGCGCACATTAATATCGGCATCAATGATATCTCCNGTCTTTTCATAATCCGTGAGTGGCATTTTTCGTTGAAACACGATAAGGGCACCGGTTTTGGACTTAGACATGGACATACAGGCATATACCACNCTCATAACCCTCGAATGGTCTTTCTCATCTCCATGNCCATGNCGGAAAAGACGACGNAGCGTATGCCATTTCGCCCGGCCTCCGATATCGATAAGAAAACGTTTGATCTGGTCCTGAAACAACACCACCAATACAATCAGACCGATACTCATGAACTTGTCGACTATCGTACCTGTCAGACGGAGATCGAATATCTCAAAAGCCACCACCCATATCACGATAAACGCCAGTACGCCATAGAAGAGGCTGAGCGTTCCGCTATTCTTCATCATCCTGTAGAGATAATAAAGAAGGAAGGCTACGATGAGAATATCAATGAAATCCTTTATTCCGAAATTAAACATATTGAAGTAGTCTGATCTTATTTACGAATGTTAAATGAAGCTATCCTTTCATTCATGGAGCCTTACGCCAGAAGATGCGACACAAGGGAGACAGTTTCACGGGCCTGCTTCACGTCATGAACTCTCAGTATGTCAGCACCCCCGAGAAGAGCTATGGTATTNAGCACGGTGGTGCCGTTGAGGGATTCTTCGGGAGAAATCCCGAGTGTACGGAATATCATGCTTTTACGGGAAATTCCGGTCAATATCGGGCAGCCCAAGGAACGGAAAAGAGACTGATCGCGTAATAATCGGAAATTTTGCTCCGTGGTCTTTGCAAATCCATATCCGGGGTCTACAATTATATCGGCCACACCCATGCTTCGGAGAGCTGCCACTTTTCGCGCCAGATCTTCGAGCACTTCGGCAGTGACGTCCTCATATTCGGTTAATGACTGCATNGTGGCGGGATTACCCCTCATATGCATCAGCACATATCCGCAACCTAATTCCGCAATCGCAGCCCACATATCCGCATCAAGCTGCCCTCCTGAAATATCATTGATGATATCCACTCCCCATTCCTCGACACAGCGTCTTGCCACTCCGGCACGGAATGTATCGACTGATACGGGCATATCAGGAGCCTCTTCCTTTAGGATTTCGAGTCNGCGAGCCAGTCGGGAATATTCCTCCTCCGGAGAGATATCTTCTGCCCCGGGACGCGATGAATAGCCTCCGATATCGAATATATCNACTCCTTCACTTACCATCCGACCGATTCGCTCACGAATGGAGGCGGCGGAATCAGTGCGACTTCCGGAGAAGAAACTATCGGGAGTGATGTTAAGAATACCCATCACCAACGGGCGATTGAGCTCAACAAGGTGTCCCTTCATCAAGAGGGTTTGTGGAACTGACTGTTTCATATCGCGAAGTTACAAAAAAAGAAGCGTTTCCAAGCACAGAAACGCTTCTTAGTTTATTCTATTAATTGCTAATTGCTCTATGGGAGAATTATTATTCAGCCCCGTGGAGGAGTTCTCCGAGGGAGCAACTCAGATTGACACTGAGAGAGGAACCTGACTTATGGGGCATCGCATATGCCACACCTACTCCAAACGATTTAACTCGTATGCCGGCTCCGACCGTGAAGCCTGAAAGGAAGTTGCGCTGGTAGGTACCCATATCGGTTCGTGTCTTATAATCATATCCCAGACCGATGTAGAATTTCTCTGAGGGAGAATACTGGATGCCGAATACGAGATGACGGAAAAGATTGGAGAAGAATCCCGATTTAAGGGTCTGTTGCTCTTCCGGTTTATTCTTATCGTGGCTATAATATGGGAGTTTCCAACGTGTAAGATTAGTGGCCGTGATGGCCAATTGGAAGGGCGTAGAGCCGAGATTCTGCATATAACCCAACTGAATATCGAAGGGGAGACGGGCATATTCGCGATCGAAGCGTTTCAGCTGTCCTCCGGCATTGGTCAGCACAGCGGAGAGAGACAGATCTTTCTCCTCGTTGTAGTAATTGATTCCGAGGTCTACAGCCATTGCAAATGCAGAGTATTGTTCGTAGGTGCTATAGATCATCTTGAGNTTCATTCCGCCTCGAAGNCGATCTGTGAAATCATGACTGTATGTGCCTTCAAACACGATATCTGCNGGCGAGAATGTTCCGGTATAACTGCCGTTAAAGTCGTATCCGTCAATGGAGCCGTAATTCAGATAGCGCACTCCGAAAGCCCATGCACCGCGCTCTCCGGCACCCATACCGTAACGTACACCGGCGAAATTTCCTGACCCCATATAATGCATATAATTGAATGCAATCTGCTTTTCAACCTCCGGCCCCAGGAGCGCGGGATTCTGCTGCACGAGGGTGACATCGGGATCGACAATAGCAATATTCCGGCCACCGAGCGCATATACATGTGTGGAAGTCGGAATGGTTAGGAAGTCGTAAGCCGACGAGGTGTCCTGGGCGGTGACGGGGACCACCGATAGCGACGCCATCAACGACAGAATTATTTTAATCGGGGTAGATTTCATTACTACTTTAACGTAGAGCACAACTGATTATTTTACGATTTNGATGACGCAAAAAATCAGAACTGGCGAGGATAGAGCACCATCAGATTGTGTCTCGAAAGATTCCGGCTCAGGAATCCCGGCATAATATCCTGATCNGAGGAATATGACAGAGAGCCTTTACGGGCAGCTATGACGATGAGGAGATCATCGTCTTCCACCTGTCCGGATAGGATNATGAAATCGTCCCACGCCGTCATCTCCTCAAGGGAGTAACGCACCGGATAGGCTCCTTCCGTAAGGGCCGTATTGATGAATTCNAGGGTTGAGGCGTAGCCGAGAATGGTCATCGGAGCTCCGATCTGGGCACAAAGATTTGCCACCCGCATCACCCACATCTGAAAGCCGGTTTCGAATTCGGCATTCTTAGGAACATAGATGAATACCCGGTTGGCCGTATCGACCGGAATGAAGCATCTGGAGAGCATCACCATCCGGTTGGTGGAATTCAGGAGCTGATCGATCATCGAACCATGGAATGTATCGACAATTGTGGAGCGCCGATGCAGACCGATGATTATATCNGTGGCTTTGATTTCACGCGATACATTGGAAAGAGCTGCAGCCACATTTATGTCAAACCGCTCGATCCCCTCTACTTTAAGGTCTGCATTTTCGGCTGTGGATATAGCTTCCTTCAGGGCCGTACGACCCATAGCCACCATGGCACGGTCGTCGTTGCTCCTCACGAAGAGGGCCGTGATAGGATTGACATTAAGAGGCGAACGCATGAATGCGGCCATTTTCATGAGGCCGTGTGCGGTAAGCGGATTCGCNACGGCCACAAGCTGACGTGCGTATTCCCCGCGTCCGAGATCCTCATGCGACAGGTCTTCAGTGGTAAGGGCAATTCGGATCTGCTTGGCCGCGCGTTCTGTGGTGACTGATGCTACAAGGCAACAGAGCAGAATCATCACTACCGCTCCGTTCATCACATCCTCATTAATCATATTGTAGGCGAAGCCAATCATAGTGGCCGCGATAGTGGCGGCGGCTTTACCGGAACTGAGNCCNAAGATGAGGCGACGNTCGCTTGCNGTATANCCGAATAGCTTCTGTGCAGCGAATGCNGCNAGCCATTTGGTGGAGAGGGCCACGAGGGTCATGTTAGCTGCCACCCATGCNACATTCCAGCCCTTGAAAATCACACTGACATTGATCAGCATTCCCACNCCAATGAGGAAATAGGGAATGAAAATGGCATTTCCGACNAAGCGGATATTGCGCATCAGTGCCGATCGGNCCGGAATAAGACGGTTGAGAACCAGTCCGGAATAGAATGCTCCTAANATNGCCTCCAGTCCGATTACCTTNGCCAACAGGGAGGCTATAAACACCATCGCGAGGATAAAGATAAACTGCGCTACAGGATCGTTGATGCGCCGGAAGAAGCGGCGTGTGAGCCAAGGGAGCGAATAGCCTATCACCACTCCGTAACCTATCATGAATCCAACGAGCCGGAGGATATCGACCCATTGGAAATAGCCACGCTCATGGACCGTAACCACCTGCGCGAGAGCCATCAGNGCAAGGAGGACGGCTACGATTGTGCCGCAGACGGCCACTATGGCCCCGCGTTGGTTGGAGAGTCCGAATTTACTCACGACAGGATACGACACCAGGGTATGGGAGGCGTACATCGAGGCTATCAGTACGGCCGACATCCAGTCGACACCGAANGCATANCGCGANCCGAATATACCGGCTGCCATCGGGAGGGCGAATGATAGAAGTCCGAATATCACTCCTTTCCCTACATATTTCCGGAGGTGATAGGTATCGATTTCCGCCGCAGCCAGAAACATAATATAGAGGATTCCTACCTCTCCGAAGATNCGGAAACTCGCATCGCGGTCGAGAAGGTTGAATCCATAAGGNCCNACTACTATTCCNGAGATAATCAAGCCCACGATGGGTGGAATCTTGAGTCGACGGAATAGCAGGGGGGNGCAAAGAATTATGAGAAGCACCAGTAGGAAGATTGCTACAGGTTGCTGGAGGGGAAAATCAATCACGGNGTTCGGTATAGATGAGGTATGGAGGCTATACGNTAATTCTTGGCGTGAGCAGAGANTGATGGAGAGAGGGANGGCAGATNNGGGAGNGNNGGGAGANCTTGATCCGTCTTAGCTTAGCGAGAATAATTCGCNGGCGTTGCGGTCGGTGAGACGTACGGTTTCCTCAAAGGAGAGGTTGAGAAGACGGCTCACTTCGGAGCAGACTAATNGNAGGAATGCACTTTCATTTCTTTTGCCGCGATGTGGCACGGGAGCAAGATATGGNGAGTCNGTTTCTAACACGAGTTTATCAATCCCGATTTCCGGAATTGCCTCGCGCAGGGAGCCGGCATTCTTGAATGTGATTACNCCGTTGATACCAAACCAAGGATCGCATACCTCCCGGATACGGCGCACCTCTTCGGGGCCATATGTAAAACTATGGAACACCATCCTGGGTTGCGGACCCGGCATTGAGNCAATCACTTCCAATGTCTCATCAAGAGCCTCGCGACAGTGGATAATAAGGGGAAGATTAAACCGCTGAGCCCATTCATATTGGCGTGCGAAAGCTTCGCGCTGGATAGGAAGGGTGGTTTTATCCCAATANAGATCCATTCCGGTCTCTCCNATGGCAATGAAACGAGAGGAATCCTCNATAAGCTGACTCTCCATGGCATCCAGATCATGCTTCCAATCCTCTTCGAGATCNGTGGGATGCAGTCCGATTGCGATGGCAGTTTTATCCGGGAAAAGCTCATGGAGTTTGGTCATGGNGTTGATACTCCCGGCGTTTACGCCGGGGAATATCAACTTGGTGACTCCCGCTTCGATTGCGCGTTCCACAGCCTCGCGTCCGCCATCCTCGAATTTGGATGAATAGAGATGAGTGTGGGTATCGATCATTTCTTACGTCCTGTGAGTTTCTCCACTAAGAGTCGGAAGGGCTCCTTCTGTTCGTCGGAGAGCGATGTGCCGCGGAGGGCGGCAAGTGCTTTGGCAGAATAGGCCGAGATTGTCTGACGGCACAGTTCGGAAATATTCATCTTCTCATACAGACGAGTCACCACCTTTACCTTTGTGTCTCCGGCGGGGAGTCGCATTGCCTCAGCCAGAGCTTCGGCTTCCGGCCCTCCGGCTTCAAGGGCCCGGAGATAGAGATAGGATTTCTTATTGTTGTTGATGTCTCCGCCGATGGGTTTACCGAAGGTGGTGGAATCACCGAAAACATCGAGCCAGTCGTCCTGAATCTGGAAAGCGATACCAAGCATTTCGCCGAATTCCTGCATCAAGGCGGCATCTTTTTCAGTAGCGCCACCGATTATGGCGCCNATACGGGCAGAGGCACCAAGGAGGCTTCCTGTTTTGTCNCCGATCATGCGGAGATACATATCGATTGATATGTTCTCCTTTGATTCGAAGTCCATATCAAGACGTTGACCCTCATAGACACGCAGAGCCATGGCGTTGAANATATTGAGNACCTGGCGCAGATCCTTGTCGGCTACATGGGAGATATATTCTGTGGCGAGAGTNAGCATCGTGTCTCCGGAGAGAATGGCAGTATTGATGTCCCATTTTGCATATACCGACTGACGACCGCGNCGCGTTTCGGAATTATCCATCACATCATCATGAAGGAGGGTGAAGTTATGGAAGAGTTCGATACCGATTGCGGGATCGGCAGCATTTACCTCCTGGCCACCGAATGAATCGGCTGTCATGAGGAGCAATGCGGGGCGGAGGCGTTTGCCACCGGCGGCCATAGCATAGGAAACGGGTTCGTAGAGGGATGCAAGTTCGCCTGCAGGGAGGGTAATATCACGGATGGTCTTTTCGACCACAGCTGAATAATCAGATATCTTTTTCATTATTAAATTCATTATCAAATTATTAATGGAGGAGAGGGGAGGATTTCGGATGAGAGGAGTATATTNGANATGAGAGATCAATAGTCGGGGGAAAGAGTGCTGAATTTCTCGAAAATTTCTTTCTTTACGTCTTTGCCTTTATCGTAATTGAGNACGGTGGTNAAGCCGGTTACAAACCGACGATAAGTGGATGTGTCGTTTCCACAGGCTTTCTTGAGTTCGGCTATTTCCTTCTGGATATCATTGACCGAAAGATTGCGGCTACGGATACTGTTTAAGTAGCCGAGGCCGAGTTCGAAACCGAATTCGAGGGGATCTTCCGAGGAACCTTTTTCAAAGAGAGTTACCCGATCGGCCGGGGATAAGGCATCGATAATCTTCTGGTATTCTTCGGAGAATTTCACTTGATCATCGGCCGAAGAGAAAGTGTAGACATATAAAACGGCGTTAGAGACAGTATCAATCGAGGTTCCGGGGATCTGCCCGAGAGCGGCTTTAATAATGAAGCGGGCCGTGGAATCAGGGGATGTGGTGCGCATCATGAATTCTGTTTTAGCGGCATCAGATCGGGAGTTGAAATCCGCGGGTAGATTTTTGGGAGTTTCGACTGTTTTTGAGGCACAGGCAGAGAGGAGGAGACATCCTGTGGCGAAATGGAGAAGATGCGGTCTCATTAGCAAACGTTGAGGAGAGCATGAAAAATTTTTGAATAGTCTTAATTAGGTGATAATTAAGAGATAAAGAGGAGAGCGGGGNATAAAAGNGAGAGGAATCNATACAAAATTAATAAAAAAAGAGCGAAAAACTTATTGTAAATTCAAATAAAAGCATTAACTTCGCAGTGCAAAAGCGAAAACGCAAAGAAAAATAACCTATCTAACAGCCTGAAACGATTTTGGAGTGGTGCTCGAGTGGCTGAAGAGGCACGCCTGGAAAGCGTGTATACGCCAAAAGCGTATCCCGAGTTCGAATCTCGGTCACTCCGCGAAAATTGACAAACAACTGAAATCCCGCAAGCAGAAATGCCTGCGGGATTTTTCGCCATAAATCATAGCAGTATCAACTTAGCAATCTTTTTATGACACAAATAGTAGTAACTCTTGAAAATAATGCCGACGGGAATTTTCTTCGTCGCATGATAGAAAATATGAAGGGGGTTGTCAAGACTACGTTAACACATACGTNAGNTAATNTTGAAAAGTNAGATGAATNCGAATTCATGAGTTCGCTCCATGCTATTAAGAATGCCATAGACCCTTCGGTGATTGATATGTCTGATCCTCGTACGAATTATATAATGTCAAAANGAAAAACATCTTTCTTGACACCAATTTCATAATAGACTATTTCGTAAGAGAGGATTTTAATGGAGAAGCAGAAAAGCTTTTGCAATTAGGAGAAAGTCTTAATTTGAATTTTTTTATCTCCTATCTTTNTGTTGCTAATTTTGCATATATTATGCGTAAGTTACCAACCCGTCAACTAAGCGACATAATCCTCCGGATTTGCAATGTCTTCTGCGTGGTTGAAAATACACGTGATCAAATATTACGGAGTTTACAATCCGGCTTTAACGACTTTGAAGATGGGCTTCAATATCAATGCGCATTAGATGCTCATTGCGATTGCATTATAACCCGTAACCAAAANGATTTCATAGATTCGTCAATACCGGTNATGACAGCCGGAGAATTTATAACCACAGTTCATAAGTAAATTAAACATATTGAAAAATTGAGTGTTGAGTTTGATGCAGTTTCTGAAGATGGTGGAGGTCTGCATCTCTACGAGGTAAAATCCGGAAAAACCATCCGTCCCGAAGCATNCGATTTTATAAAGGTTCTTAAAATAGCTCTCAGTAATAAGCAATCATGTCAGAAAAAGAGAAGTTAGATNTANAAGAGANAATCACTAAAGGATTAAANCAGTCANACGANAANTTNCTGCGTNGTAAGGCGGCTCTTGGTCAGGATATGGTCTTTGCTGACGAAAACGGNCANCCNCGCATCGTNTCCGCACGCGAAGCCCTCGCGGAATACGAAAGAACCTCCTCCGGGAGATAGACTACTTTCTGTTGGCTAAATGATGAAATGCTAATTAGTCCAAGTACTCTTATTCGATAACCCTCACATGTCAGGCCTANTGCAAAGGGTATCTATTCTCTTTTGATATGAATGTGAGGGTGATACGAAGTGAGGGCGAATTCGTAGGCGTTTAAAGCCACAATTGTAGATGCGCCGGCAATGACTATCCAGGCGATATAGATAAAATTGTCGGCCATTGGAGCCATAAATGAGTTGTCGGGCAGGCTCAATCTCCAGTTGGCGATTACATTATTTAAATATGGCAANGCCAAAGAAAATAGGAAACCGACGATAAAGCCGACACAAGCAGCTACCACCACAGCCTTTTTATTACGTGACCGCGCTGCTGCTGTCTGCTGCTTTATTAACTCTACAGAATTCAAATTCCTATTAAGTTTATTTATAAANTCGAGGTCGGATGATAGGACCGGCTCAAAGTTGGAAAACAATGATTTCAATTTCTCATCTTCCATACTGAATAAGATTAATCGTTTAACAGATTGCGCAGATGATGTCTACCGCGGGAAAGATGTTGTTTCACGGAATCTGAGGATATTCCTTGAATTTCAGCAATTTCCTTGACTGAATATCCCTGCATATAGAAGAGTAGGATGGATGTCCGCTCTTTAGTAGGAATTTTATTCAAAGTCTGGTAAAGATCCTGATATGCAAAGGAGGAGTCGGCTGTGTCGGGAGCCGAGAGATCTTTAGTATCCTCGATATCGACTGTGAGCCGTTCACCACGCTTATGATTAATAAAGGTGTGGTAGCCTATTTTGAAAATCCAGGCATTGAATTTATCAGGATTAGAAATGGAATCGCATGAAAGATACGCTTTAATATATGATTCCTGGGCTACATCATCGGCGAGCGCAGTGTTTCCGCAACATAGAGCCACAAGAAAGCGTCGGAACGCTTTCTGTGTGGCTTCCACTTGGGTGATGAATTGCTCGCGAGTCATTGAAATCAATTAATTTGTTTGCGAGTCACAAAGTAGACAATAAGATAGCTCAGACCTATAGCCACGGAAATGCCACCGAAGATTATGCTAACCAAGACCGGGTCCGAAGAAAATTCAAAACAGGTACAGCCCAAAATGATTCCGATTGCGCAAAGCACAATCCCTACCAATGTGAAGATACATCCCCTGAGCAGGCGTTGATTNAGAATTTCCCTGNCACTTTTTAGGGGTTTTTGAAACAATTCGGTCAGCTTGTCGGCATCGAGTTCGCCGTTGGATTCGATGGCCTTCATGAGTACATTGGTGCGCAATCGATTAATATTGATTTTGGTATAGGCTATTATGGCTACGACTGCGATCGGAAGAACCACACAAATGAAGATAGGAATAATTATTTGTTGCATAATTTTGAAAAGTTATGTTTCTGAGATGTNTCGTATATACGACACATCATTTCTCCGAAAGGTGACAAGGAAATAAAAATTTAGAGGATAGAGCCTAAAAAAATTTGAGATGAAGCTAACAAATTTTATGTGAAGGGGACTAAGATACTTTGTGGAATTAAGTTTTTTACGCCGAGTTCTTAATACGACCTNCAACCTCATGAAGGGTTGTCGGTGGAAATCGGCTTTTACTATAGAAACTTTAATTAACGAATATTAATTGTAGGATGGTTGTATAGATGGGTGAGGGAGTGTAATTTTGCAGTAACGAATAAGGATTCATGGATATGGGGTAATAAGAATGGCCTTTTCCCTTATTATTTGAGAATCGTCGTTTAGGCTAACTAACCAAATCATCACAATGCACAGACTTCTTTTCCTAATAATATCAACATTTACACTTGGCCTTACCGCTCTTGAGAGCCATGGGCAGACCTGCCGTGTTAGCGTGGGAAAGCCGGGTTCAGGCGAATCAGGGTATATAGAAGTGTACGAATATGATTTTGTAAACGAGAAACCATCCTTTCCCGGAGGTGACCGGCTGATGATGTCGTATATTAACGAAAATCGTCAGTATCCTCGGGAAGCCTATCGTCAGGGTATTCAGGGGAAGGTGATTTGTTCGTTTGTAGTAGCTGCCGATGGATCGATAGAGCATGTGAAGGTGCTTCGAGGAGTGGAAAGAAGTTTGAATCAGGAGGCGGTGAGAGTGTTGAGCAGTATGCCCGACTGGACTCCGGGNCGTCACGNAGGACACCGAGTGCCGGTGAGAGTGGTCAGGTCGGTAGCTTTCCGCAAATAGATACCGGATGAAATAGAAAACGGACGAAATAGTAAATCCATAGAAAATAAGAACGGGGAATCGGTCGAGACAGACAGATTCCCCGTTTTGCGTGCGAAAGGGTNGACTCTTAAACGAGTTTGGTTACAATGTCCTGATCATCTTCAGAGATGGCGATCTTGCCTTCGCGGCCAAGCCAACCGAGGGCAGCCATGATCTGATCTTTCTTCAGTTTGGTGGCTTTCTTCACAGCCTTCAGACCCAACATACGGTTCTCCGAACCTTCAAGGGCCTTATAGACTTCACCAGCCCAGGTGCCAATTGATTCAATATTCATATTATTATAAATTAGGGTTGATTAATTCATGAGGTAATTACTATAAATTGACTGATTCCTTCTGCGGCAGAATCTGCAACAGAATAACTACGTTTTATATATTCATTAATTTTTAGCAACTACCTAGTGTTTATACAGGAATATTGGTTTTCCGGATAGTGGAATTTAAATTATGAATAGATTTAGCCGCAAAGTTCATTAAAATATTTTATATATACAAATTTTTGGGGCTAAATATATGGATTTATTGCGTAAAATGAGTATATCCACATATATTAAACAAAATTTTCTTTCGTAAACTTGTTTGTCAGGTCGTAATGGAATCTGAAACGGAGCGTGATACTACGTGATATTAATTGAATGAAGGGGAATCTATGGTGAAAGATTGTTATATTTGCAGACAAGACTTAATAATGGGGAGAGAAAGGGGAGGATAATAATGCAATATGAAGATTCAGAAAGGAAAAAAACAGAATATGCAGACCGATTCTCCATCTCAGGAAGGTCTATCGAATGATGAGAAAAGAGAAGGTACTGTGGTGAAGAATACCGGTAGTTCATACATTGTACGCACCGATGAGGGAGAAGAAATTCCATGTCGAATAAAAGGCAACTTCCGGATAAAAGGGATTCGCACCACTAATCCCGTGGCGACAGGCGACAGGGTGGTGGTGACTAAATCTGCAGAAGATGCCGATTACATCACTGAGATACTACCCCGTCGCAACTATATCATACGACGCGCCTCAAATCTTTCAAAGGAATCGCATATTCTGGCCTCTAATCTGGATCTGGCGATGCTTGTGATATCACTTGCCAACCCAATGACTCCTACCACATTCATCGATCGTTTTCTGGCCACAGCCGAAGCCTATAATGTGCCGGCTGCGATTGCTATCAATAAGAAGGATACATGGGATGAAGGAGACCTGGAGCTGGCTGAGGCATTGCGGGTGTTGTATACACAGATAGGATATCCTGTATATTTTGTTTCCGCCGCCACAGGGGATGGTGTAGATGCTATTCGTGAAGAGTTGCAGGGAAAGGTGACACTACTTGCGGGAAATAGCGGAGTAGGGAAATCATCTCTGATAAATGCTCTGATACCCGGTGCGGAACTTCGGACAGGCGCCATATCTGATATTCATCATACGGGCACGCATACCACCACCTTCTCAGAGATGTTGTCACTCCCCGGAGGAGGGGCCGTGATAGATATTCCCGGAGTGAAAGGATTCGGCACTATTGATTTTGAGGAAGCGGAGGTGTCTCACTATTTCCCTGAGATATTCCGCAAGGGTGCCGACTGCCGGTATGGAAACTGCAAGCATACCGGCGAACCGGGATGTGCGGTGGTTCCGGCCGTTGAGAACCATGAAATATCGCAAAGCCGATACGCATCCTACCTGTCGATTCTGGAAGAACTGAAGGATGCCGAGAAATATCGCAAAGCTTATTGATACAATGATCCGGTAATTTTTACCGAATTATTGTGAAAATTGAATAAAATGAAAAAAGAAGCCGCTCCGATGGGGCGGCTTCTTTATGGAGTGTAAGAGAATCTTCGGGAGATTACTTACGGATACCGAGTTCCTTCTTAGCGATGATTGCACGGTAACGGTTGATATCCTTACGGATCAGATAGTCGAGGAGGCTACGGCGCTGACCTACGAGAGCCTTAAGCGCACGGGCAGTGGTGTAGTCCTTGTGATTCTCCTTGAGGTGCTCAGTAAGGTGTTTGATGCGGATGGAGAAAAGGGCGATCTGGCTTTCGGGGCTACCTGTATCTGTGGGACCCTGGCCGTAAGTTTCGAAGATTTTCTTCTTGTCTTCAGCTGAAAGATGCATAGTTGAGAGAATTTAAAAAGTTAATGAAAAAACTTTTCGCAAAAACGGGAAACGGGACTCTCAATCACCGGACCGTTTTCGTAAAAAGCAGTGCAAAGATAGTAAAAAATGACGAGACAGGCAAATAAAGAATGAGATAATTTGTGAAAATGCATAATATAGGAAAGTAAGATTTTGTGGTGTGANAAAAAAATAGTAATTTTGCAAAGATTTATCCGCCACGGCCAAAAAAGAAGACTGCCTCGTGAGGCAGCGCCTAACGGACTCATTGTTATCAGAAAAAGAAATGTACGCAATTGTAGAAATCAAAGGCCAGCAGTTTAAGGCCGAAGAGGGTAAGTACCTCTATGTACACCACCTTGGTGACGAGATCAAGGAAGGGGAGACAGTATCATTTGATAAGGTTCTTCTTCTTGACAACGACGGCAACGTAACTGTAGGCGCTCCGACAGTATCAGGAGCAAAGGTAGAGTGTGAGGTTCTTCTTCCNTTGGTAAAGGGAGACAAGGTGATTGTCTTCAAGAAGAAGCGTCGCAAAGGCTATCGTCGTAAGAACGGCCATCGTCAGCAGTTCACTAAAGTATTAATCAAAAACATCGTAACCGCTTAATCCACACAAAGATATGGCACATAAAAAAGGTGTCGGTAGTTCTAAGAACGGCCGCGAATCAGAAAGCAAACGACTTGGTGTGAAAATCTTCGGTGGCTCTTATTGCAAAGCTGGCAACATCATCAAACGTCAGCGTGGCACAGTCCACCATCCCGGTCTGAATGTAGGNATGGGTAAGGATCACACCCTCTTCGCCCTCGTAGACGGTATCGTGGTATTCACCACAGGTAAGGAAGGTCGTAAGTTTATCAACGTACAGCCCAAACAGGCAGCNGCAAACTAAGATCATTCCGACTTAGATATCAGGCGGACTCCGATCAAATCGGGGTCCGCTTTCTTTTTGGTATAGTTGGATGGAGTCTTAATACTTAATTCATAGGGTGNTGGAGAGATAGGGACAAATTTTTTGAAAAAATATATTCAGAAATTTGTGAGATACCAAAAGAATTACTAATTTTGCAGAGCAAACGCGAAACGAAGAGATCGCCACGCGAGAGCAAATGCTTCAATAGCTCAGTTGGTTAGAGCACCTGACTGTTAATCAGGGGGTCGTTGGTTCAAGCCCATCTTGAAGCGC
>JAAVFV010000025.1 GCA_014800525.1 Bacteroidales bacterium
CAAGAGCTGTTCGATTGTTTCCTGAACTGAGATAAGCGTTTGTAAGATTTTTTGAGAATCGGCTTTAGACAACATAGACAGCATCTTTATTTATTTGATTAAGGAATCTTTCTGAAAGATGCGGATGCTTTCTTACTAAATCTACCGATTTGTGCAGTATATCTTCGAGGAATTGCTTTAAACGGCTTACGAGGAATATCCTTGCAGGCATATCTACAAAAATATCTACATCGCTATCAGGACCATTCTCTCCTCTGGCTACTGATCCAAAAACGCATAGACTTGTTACCTCAAATTCTTGGCGAATCTGATTGATATTCTGTTTTAGGATATATATTATTTCCTTATCGGCCATAATTAATGTTTCTCTGCCTCAAAGATACATCTATATTTCCCTGCATTTTGTAATCAGTCGCGGGCGAAGATATCGCGCGTATAAACCTTCTCTTCCACATCGGCAAGCGCCGGGTTGGTGCGGTTGGCGAGAATCGCCTGGGAGCGACGCTTGAATTCGTCAAGATCGTTCACCACGCGTGAGCCGAAGAAGGTGGTGCCGTCTTCGAGCGTCGGTTCATAGATGATCACCGTAGCTCCCTTGGCTTTGATACGCTTCATTACGCCTTGGATGCTCGACTGACGGAAGTTGTCGGAATTCGATTTCATCGTCAGACGGTAGACCCCGATCACGCATTCCTTCTCCGGTGCATGGCCGTAGGTGTTGGCAGATGTGTAATCATACCAGCCGGCAAGACGCAGCACCTGATCGGCTATGAAATCCTTACGCGTGCGGTTGCTCTCCACGATGGCTGTCATCATATTCTGAGGAACATCGGCATAATTGGCCAGCAACTGCTTGGTATCTTTCGGCAGACAGTAGCCTCCATAGCCGAAAGAGGGATTGTTATAGTGGGTTCCGATACGGGGATCGAGACCAATTCCTTCTATGATAGCCCGCGAATCGAGGCCTTTTACTTCGGCGTAAGTATCGAGCTCGTTGAAATAGCTTACACGCAGAGCGAGATAGGTATTGGCAAAGAGTTTTACGGCCTCCGCCTCTTTCATACCCATATATAGGGTCGGAATATCCTCTTTGAGCGCTCCATCCTTCAGTAGGTCGGCGAAAATATGGGCCTTCTCATCGAGCATGGCCACATCGGTGACCTTCAGTATCGCCTCATTTTCCTCAGCGAATTCCGGCTTATCAATAATTTTCGGAATTCCGGCGATGATTCGTGAAGGATAGAGATTATCATAGAGGGCTTTGCTCTCACGCAGGAATTCAGGGAAGAAGAGGAGATTGAATTTCTTTACGCCCTTAGCGGCATATTTGAGGTAAAGGTTACGGCAATAACCGACGGGGATGGTGGATTTGATCACCATCACCGCATCAGGATTCACAGCCAGCACGAGATCTATGACATCCTCGATGTTATGGGTATCGAAATAATTCTTTACGGGGTCATAGTTGGTGGGAGCGGCTATCACCACGAAATCGGCGTCGCGATAGGCAGCGGCGCCATCGAGAGTAGCCACAAGGTCGAGATCCTTCTCGACAAGGTATTTCTCAATATACTCATCCTGGATTGGGGATTTCCGCTGGTTGATCAGCTCCACTTTCTCCGGGATTACATCTACGGCCACGACATGGTTATGTTGTGCGAGCAGTGTCGCAATGGAGAGGCCGACATAACCGGTGCCGGCGACTGCGATGTTATATTTCTTCATTGTATCTGGATTTCTAAAATCGGTTAGAACACAAATTAAATCATAAAGATATGGATAACTCTTTTGGGAGGAAATATCCTAAGATGCATTCTTTACTTCTAATACATAACTGAATGTGATTCTTATCAAAAAATCCCGCTGTGGGATATATTGATTCTCCCTCCCAGAACGGAGCCCTTACTGAATCAAATTCTTCATATCCCTCATCCCTATTATATTTATGCAAAGCTTCTATCACATAACAATCTATAAATCGCAACATCAACTCTCCAATTTCTCCCTTTTTCCCGGCTTTATTGGATTTTAGATTACCATTATCAAATGATGCTTTTACAATATTTTCCCAGACTAACCTTACGTTCCTTAATCCCGTACGAGTGGATAAATCTAAACAATAACCTAAATTTAATATCGCTCCTACCACACAAGGCCTCTTACATTTTTTTGTTTCCTTAGCAAACTCAAGAGCTCTTACCGGATCATTCTCCCAGAAATAAATACCGCCTCCCAACCAATCATAACTATTGTTGGTTGGCAAAAGATCACGCCTGTTCAGGACGGCATCGAGTGCCACATCCTCCTCACATCCGTGAAATCCTATTGTCAGGCCCTGATACTCCATATATATTTTACAGATATTATGTAGTTACTAAAAATTAATCGATATATTTTTCACAAGCAGATGGAATATCTTGAACCAAAAGAACAAGTCTTATAGGTTCATTAATTTTTAGCAATTACTTAGGATCTGGGGTTACCCCATTATGACTCTATCATTCTCGATCTTCACTCCTATACTTCGGAGGTATCTGCGAGAAGACCGCACGGATGAAGATTGCTTAGCGCCATATTCAGCCATGCTTCTTCTTAAGTCGGAGTATGATATCTCAGTGATACGTTTTTTAATTCTTTCCATACTGATGTTGATGTTGTCTAAATTTATTGCCTCTACCTCTTCGAATTACAAATTACAAATCGACGAGTTTTCCAAATCCCCGTGTGGCAGGGATAGGTAGGGATATGTTCTTTCTTCCGGCTATCGGGGATGGCCGGAAGAGACGCCTGCCACCCGATCTGAAGCCAATAGTGTGATTTCATGATTATTAGAGGCTTCCCGGGGTAGACGCCTTCTCCAAATACATGGGCTCAGGCGCGCAGGAATACAGTAGGTGCTAATGCAAAGTTAGCCGACTTTTGGGAATTATCCAAATAATCGGCTATCATTCAGATGAAACAATTACGGATACGGATACAGCTATGACTTTATAATCCTCGGATGTTCCGAATGGAGCCTTATGGTCAGGGAATCTTCTCCAGAAGATCGGGGTGGATGAAGGGAAGGGCTATGGCACACAGACCTTCGATCTCCACTACAATATGCTTATTTTTACGGATCCGGCGCGCATAGCCTTCATATCCGGCAAAAGGCCCCCCAATCACCCTCAGACGGTCGCCAATCTTATATTCCTCTTTCTGATATATCTCGCAACGCATGGAATCAGGCGCCGTAAGAAGCTGGAAGAGCCGGAATTCCTTCTCCCGGATAGACTGAATATCATCCCCCGATTTGTAACGATAGATCCACAGGTGCGGTAGCGAGCTATCCTCCTTGCGCGCCTCCCGCTCTATGGCCCGCGCCTCCTCAGGTGTAGACTGGAGGAAAAGAAGACGGGAAATAAGAGGGCGCCGGCGGATAGAGCCGTCGGGCCGCTGTATTTCTTCAAAGGGGAGGTAGGTATTAAGATTCCGATCATTAAGCTCGGAAGCAAGGAGGGAGGGTTTGGTGGTTTTTATGGCATACCAGTTAAGCATAATAAAGGATAAGGCTCTTTCAAAGAATCAAATTTACAAATTATTTCGCGGTATAGCAAATGAGAGCGATACCCGGCCATTTTCCATCCCGCCTTTGTGGGCCATCTCCCCCATTGGCGAAGCTCGTTACTGTGCATCGCCCGCAGGGTGATGAAGCAGAAAAAGAAAGAAGCTTGCTCCTCAGATATGGACAAAAAAAAATTGATTGTCATCCCGACAACCAATCTTGCGTTAACCTTAAAATCTAATACCATGAAAAACTCAATGCAAAATTACAAATTATTTTCTAAAACACTGCTCTANAACATAAAAATTTCCTTAGATTTAACATTACTTCACATAATCCCCTTATTTATCCCCTCCTATTAAGCTTATTTCACAATCAGATACCCCATCGGNGCGAAGCTCGTNTCCNTCCCNGNTCTGCCGNCAGCCCCCGTCGGCGCGAAGCTCGTTTCCGTNCCGGCTCTGCCGGCNGCCCCCGTCGGCGCGAAGCTCGTTCTGTGCAAGCCCCGGAGGGGATTGAAGCCTCTCCCCCCTGCCTAATGCTCCCCCGGCCCNAAGCTCCCCCTCCCTCTCCATCCACCCTCATATAATATTATTTCGCCCGAAGCGTTGTATAAAAATACAGGTTGTTTTAATCATTTTTATAAATTATGCATAAATTTTTACTTTCCGGCCTGACAATGGCCGCTCTGGCTGCATGNGCCGTTCCGGCTTTTGCGGCAGATTCCGCTGTGGCCGCTCGTCAGGCAATGGTAGTGGAGAATGGTCGTACCATCTCCNACAATCGTCTTAAGGATGCCGGCCTCGCCACTTCCGTCGCTCCCAAGGATNCCGAGGGGAATATCACCTTCACTCCGAAAGTCACCCAGACAAATGGCGCCGAGTTCCTTTATATCGGAGCCGTCCGCACAGTCAATGGAGTGGATGAGAACTATGGTGCCGAGATTTTCGATGGAGAANTCGACCCCATGACNCTCCCTGCCGGCGAATATACTTTCTTCGCCTACGGTCTGACAAAGCGCTCGATGGCCACTATCTTCATCGTAAAGGAGAATGTGAAGGTGGCTGAGGGATTTTCTATCGATTTCAGCACNGANGAGGGTAAGAATGTAATCGCCTTCAAGCAGCTTTCTCCCTCCGGGAAAGTGCTCTCCACTAACTACGANGAGGAAGGCACACTCGGAGATGCCGAGGATGTAATTATGTTCAATGGCCAGGTGGCTTTCTGGAACGGCATGGANNTCTANTTCGACCAGATGAANAGTGTCCNGACNANTGTNACTTCCNNNAACTGTCCTCTCGAATTCACCCGCNTNTATTTCGCTCCNTCGGCCACTGACGGTATGCTCTTCTCGATCACTCCGGTGGATTTCACCAAGAAGGAAGTAGGCTCCACTGCCGAAGGCTGGAATATATCGAATCAGACTATCGTAGACACTCCCGTGAAANTCCGCGACATGGAGGAATGGCGTAANCTCGGTCTTCCTGAAAGCGATATTCCNTATACATTCGTAAAATATTTCCTCACTTTCGACAATCAGTATCGCGCAATGATCGGTACCGGTGTGCAGGGTGTAGGCTATGACGCTGCTAAGATCGGTTTCTGGTATCCTGAAAACTATTCCGGCAAGCTGGGCCATGTGGTATTCCCGATGGGTTCGGTAGTGGCCGGCGACAATTCCGGCATCAAGGGTATGCCCGTAACATATCAGAAAGGTAAGGGTGTGATCCAGTTGGGTCTCAATCCCGTGCTCGATCCCAACCTGTTCTTCACAGCCGAAGGACGCATCTTCAATCAGTCAAATCCGGCCTTCTCATTCAATCCTGATGGTCAGGTTTTGGGTAACTGCACTCCCTCACTGGTTACACTCCCCTATGGTAATGAGATCGATTTCGGCTACATCGGCCGTAATGGCGAGGCATTCGGCATCGATTCATGGAATATGGCTGAGAAATATCCCAACGCCGCTGCTCTTGGTGATGACACCAACAAGACCGCCGTCTATCTCAACGGCAAGCTCGTGAACGACAAGCGTGTGGCTTACCCCTCACAGATCGACTGGTCGCAGGCCGGCACATACAAGATTGAATTCTCCACCGACAATGTGCTGATCGATAATAAGATTCCNGGCGTNGTGAAGGGTTCTGTCACATATGATTCCAANACNTACGGCGGCCTGATACCGACAATGACACTGATGCAGTTCCGTGACGCTGACGGCAAAGCCACCGACCGCTTCGCCGAAGCCAAGGATGCCACTATGAATCTCTACGCTGCCGTAACGAAGTACAAGCGAACAAGCGGCTCGATGTCCAACCGCTATACCTACTATGAGATGACGGCACCGACGGGTGTGACAGTGGAATGGGCTCCTACAGGCTCCACGGAATTCAAGCCGCTGACNGTGGAAGCGAATCCCGCCGGAGACTATATCCCTGGATTTGGNTCCAATTATAATGTATCGCTCGCATCGGTAGAGCCCAAGGGTTGGATTGANGTGCGCGTGACAGTAAAGGGTGACAACGGCACNGAGCAGGTGCAGACCATCACGCCGGCCGTCTATGTAGCCGAGGATGCTGCTGTAGATGAGATTGCCATNGATGAAGAGGGCGCTCCGGCTGAATATTACAATCTNCAGGGCATCCGCATTGCTGAGCCCAAGGCAGGCGAGACCGTAATCTGCCGCAAGGGTAATAAGGTAAGCAAGCTTATCGCGCGCTAATCGACGCCTCTTCCCTACGGCTTTGCCGCTCCGGCCCCCTTCGGGCTGTATTTGCCGCTCCGGCCCCCTTCGGGCTGGATTTGNCGCTTCAGCCCCCTTCGGGCTGGATTTGACGCTTCAAGCCCCCTGCGGGCTGGATTTGACGCTTCANNCCCCTNCGTGGCTTGCACAAAACNAGCTTCGCGCTAACGAAAGGAGCCATTNCAGCTCCCGGCGGCGCGAAGCTCGTTTCNGTNCANGNCNCNGANNGGATTGNAGCCTCTCCTCNNCGGCGCGNAGCNCGTTTCCGTTCCGGCTCTGCCGGCAGCTCCCGGCGGCGCGGAGCTCGTTTCCGTTCCGGCTCTGCCGGCAGCTCCCGGCGGCGCGGAGCTCGTTTCGGTGCAAGCCCCGGAGGGGATTGAAGCCTCTCCTCCCCGGCGCGCAGCGCCGGATCCCGATAAAAATTTTCTATTTAATAATTGATTTTATCCCTTTTTTTATATATTTTTGCATTATGATTTGGGATTACGGCCTTGGCCGTATCCTGCGTTAACCTCACATCAAAGGCCTCCGCGGAAGGAGGCGACCAACCTTACTTTTTTTAGTTAACCTACTCATGCAATTCAAAAAGACAGCTTTAAGTCTGGCTTTAGCCTCTGCTGCTGCAATGCCCGGCTTCGCGGCCACTTTCGTCGGCGACCGTACCGACTTCCGCGATGAAACTATCTATTTTGCCATGACCACCCGCTTCTATGATGGCGACCCCCAGAATAATGTGTATTGCTGGGATGGCGTGAACAACATCAAGGACCCCGAATGGCGTGGCGATTTCAAAGGATTAATCAAGAAACTTGATTACATCAAGGCCCTCGGCTTCACCGCCGTATGGATCACTCCCGTTGTGGAGAACGGTTCCGGCCTCGATTATCACGGCTATCATGCCCTCGATTTCTCGAAGGTTGACCATCGTTATGTCGATAAGAATGCCTCGGCCGCTGATGCCGACGTGGCTTTCCAGGAACTCATCGATGAGGTCCATAAACGTGGCATGAAACTTATCCTCGATATCGTGATCCAGCACACCGGAAACTTCGGCGAGGAAAACCTCTGCCGCATGTTCCGCAAGGATTATAAGGAAGATCTCGCCGATATCAATGCTTCAATGAAGGTGGTACCCGCTTCCGAAGGCGGTATGCTCCCCGATAACTATCCCAATATGAAGCCCGCCGACCAGTATGGTACCCGTCTGGCGATGATGAAGAATTCCGACTACAAAAACCATGATTCCAGGAATCTATGGCACCATAAGGCATGGTTCGACTGGGACGACTGCTCCCGCTGGTGGGGTCAGATCGCCGGCGACTGCGTCGACCTCAATACAGAGAATCCGGCTGTGACCAATTATCTTGTGGAGTGCTATTCGCGCTTTATCAAGATGGGTATTGACGGCTTCCGTATCGATACGGCCGGCCATATTCCCCGTCTGGCCTTCAACAAGATGTTCCTCCCGCAGTTTATGGCTGCCGCCGAGTCGGAGGAGGCTAAGAAGAAACGCGGCAACACTCCATTCTTCATGTATGGCGAGGTCTGCGCCCGCTCGATGGAGGTGATCTACCGAGGTGAACATTATTATGCTTCCCCCTGCTATTATACATGGAAGGAAAATAAGAATTACCCCTGGGATATGGATCCAAAATCCTGGGAGACGGTGGAGGCAATCCCCACTGAAAAGGAGGGCTCTCATGATTATGAGACCGTAAGCGGCCATGTCAACTGGGAGTCGTGTCACCAGAGCGCCATCGATGACGCAGGCCATTCCGACGCTATCCTCCGCAAGAGCAACAATGCCTGGCTCGATGGCAATAATTACCATGCTCCCGACCATTCGGCTTTCTCCGGCTTAAGCGTGATCGACTTCGCCATGCACTGGAATTTCAATTCCGCTTCCGGAGCCTACGGCGTGCGCCATCAGGATAATCTCTACAACGATGCCACATATAATGTGGTCTATGTCGATTCACACGACTATGCTCCCGACTCCAACTATCGTTTCCGCGGCGACCAGGAGACATGGGCCG
>JAAVFV010000026.1 GCA_014800525.1 Bacteroidales bacterium
AACTGCATCCGCGTTAAGAACCGCCGTATGCCGAACGGCACGTACGGTGGTGTGAGAGGTCGGTAAACACGAAAGTAGGAGATAAACACCTATTATTAGTGTTTACCTCCTACTCGATTGTCTTCACATCCCCACAGACGTAGGAGGAAATATAAATATGGAAATATAAATATAACAGTGAGTTATCCACAATAAAAATAAAAAACGCCGGCGGGAGTCGTGGATATTCCAATTTTAATTGTTAACTTTGCCGTTAATGGGATTGTCATACCCTTTTGGTAAGAAGGTCCGGAAGCATACGGGGATAGGACTCGCAATTTAATCATAATTGATATAGAAGAGGGGAGGGGAAATTGAATAGGGGATATGGGAAAGGAATAAGGGAGATGGGAAAAGAATCGAACAGAGAAATTAAACATAAACTAACTATGAGTTTGAACATCATTGTATTGGCCAAGCAGGTACCCGACACCCGCAATGTGGGTAAGGATGCTATGAAAGAAGACGGCACGATCAACCGTGCAGCGCTTCCGGCCATTTTCAATCCCGAGGATCTCAATGCCCTTGAGCAGGCCCTGAAGCTGAAAGATATGTATCCCGGTACTAAGGTAACGGTCCTTACTATGGGTCCGGGTCGTGCTGCTGAAGTGATCCGCGAAGCTCTATACCGCGGAGCCGACAACGGCATCGTGCTTTCCGACCGTGCATTCGCCGGCGCCGATACATTGGCCACAAGCTATGCACTCAGCATGGCCTGCCGCAAGATCGGCAATTATGATCTGATCATCGGAGGTCGTCAGGCAATTGATGGAGACACCGCCCAGGTCGGACCTCAGATTGCGGAAAAACTTGGAATTCCGCAGGTAACCTATGCAGAGGAAATCATCTCCGTCGAAGATGGCAAAGCACTCATCAAACGTCGTATTGAGAGCGGAGTAGAGACCGTGAAGGCACCTCTTCCCCTTGTAGTGACCGTAAATGGTAGTGCCGATGCTTGTCGTCCCCGCAATGCAAAGCATGTTCAGAAATACAAATACGCAGCCATTCCTTCCGAGGTGGCTGCCGACGAAGCTAAGAAAGCATTCATCGCCGGCCGTCCGTATCTCGAGATCGGAGAATGGAACACAGCCACAGTGGATGCCGACCTTGAGCAGTGCGGTCTTGCCGGTTCTCCCACAAAGGTGAAAGGAATTGTCAATGTAGTATTCACTGCTAAAGACGCCCGTCGCGTGGAGAACAACGACGAACAGATCGAAGACCTCGTGAAAGAACTTATCACTAATCACACCATCGGATAACGACACAGACATGGCAACAGACAAGAATAATCTGATAGTATATTGCGAATATGAGGATGGTAAGGTGGCGGATGTAAGCCTTGAACTCCTTACCAAAGGCCGTGCTCTTGCCGACCAGCTTGGAATCAAGCTTGAGGCTGTAGTGGCAGGCGACAATCTCGAAGGCATCGAGAAGCAGCTCTTCCCTTATGGTGTCGATACGGTATACAAGGTGGAAGATAAACGCCTTTATCCCTACACCTCTCTACCCCATAGCTCAATTCTGATCAACCTCTTCAAGGAAATCGAGCCGAGAATTGCCTTTATGGGCGCCACCTCAATAGGACGTGACCTCGGTCCGCGAGTATCGTCGGCTCTCCACAGCGGACTGACAGCCGACTGTACATCTCTCGAGATCGGTGATCACAAAGATCCGAAGGGTAATGAATATAAAGACCTTCTTCTTCAGATCCGTCCGGCATTCGGTGGAAACATCGTTGCCACAATCGTAAATCCCGACTGCCGCCCCCAGATGGCCACTGTGCGTGAGGGCGTGATGAAAAAAGAGGTGAAAGATCCCGATTATAAAGGTGAGGTTGTAAATCTTGATGTTGAGAAATACACCAGACCGGAAGACTATGTGGTGGAAGTAATCGAGCGCCATGTGGAGAAATCGAAGAGCAACCTCAAGGGCAGCCCGATTGTTGTGGCCGGTGGTTACGGAATGGGATCCAAGGAAGGATTCGAGATGCTTCAGGAGCTGGCCGATGTACTCGGTGCAGAAGTAGGTGCAACTCGTGCAGCTGTCGATGCAGGCTGGGCCGACCATGACCGTCAGATCGGTCAGACAGGTGTCACAGTTCGTCCGAAACTCTATATCGCATGCGGAATCTCAGGACAGATCCAGCACCTTGCCGGAATGCAGGACTCATCTATCATCATCTCTATCAATACAGATGAGAATGCTCCGATCAACACCATCGCCGATTATGTGATCACAGGCAAGGTAGAGGATGTGGTGCCGAAATTAATCAAATATTACAAAAAGAACTCCAAGTAATCATCAACGACAGCAATGGCTAATTTCTATACAGACAACCCGGCATTCAAACTACATCTTTCTCATCCCCTGATGAAGAAGATTGTAGAGCTTAAGGAGCGTAACTTCGCAGATGCCGACAAATATGATTACGCACCCCAGAATTTCGAGGATGCCGTAGATAGCTACGACCGTGTACTTGATATCGTGGGCGAACTCTGCGGTGATGTTATCGCTGAGAATGCCGAGGAGGTGGATCACACCGGCCCGCAGGTGGTCAACAACCGTGTGGTATACGCTGAGGGCACACAGAAAAATCTTGATGCATGCCGTCAGGCAGGCCTGATGGGTATGTCGATGCCCCGCCGTCTCGGAGGCCTCAACTTCCCGATCACTCCCTACATCATGGCAGCCGATATGGTAAGCCGTGCAGATGCAGGCTTCGAAAATCTCTGGGGTCTTCAAGACTGTGCCGAGACCATATACGAATTCGCCGACGAGGAGCAGAAGCAGAAGTATATCCCCCGCGTTTGTGCAGGAGAGACAATGTCGATGGACCTCACTGAGCCCGATGCCGGATCCGACCTTCAGTCAGTGATGCTCAAGGCCACTCAGAAAGAGGATGGCACATGGGTGCTCAATGGTGTGAAACGATTCATCACAAATGGTGACAGCGATATCCATCTTGTGCTTGCCCGCTCCGAAGAGGGAACCAAAGATGGCCGTGGCCTCTCAATGTTCATTTACGACAAGCGTAACGGTGGAGTGGATGTACGCCGAATCGAAAACAAGATGGGTATCAAGGGAAGCCCTACATGTGAGCTCGTATATAAGGATGCTCCCGCCGAACTCGTTGGTAGCCGCAAGCTCGGTCTGATCAAATACGTTATGGCGCTCATGAACGGAGCCCGTCTCGGCATTGCCGCACAGAGCGTAGGTATCAGCGAGGCAGCATATCGTGAGGCTCTCGACTATGCCAAGGAGCGTAAGCAGTTCGGTAAAGCAATTATCGAATTCCCCGCTGTAGCGGAGATTCTTTCCACTATGAAGGCTAAACTCGATGCAAGTCGCACACTCCTTTATGCATGCTCCCGCTTTGTGGATATCTATAAAATCTATGACGATATCGCAAAAGAGCGTAAACTCGATGTAGAGGAGAAGAAAGAAGCCAAATATTATAGCAAACTCGCCGATGCCTTCACACCGCTGGCCAAGGGTATGACCTCTGAATTCTGTAATCAGAACGCATATGATTGTATCCAGATTCATGGTGGATCGGGCTTTATGAAGGAATACGCCTGCGAGCGCATCTATCGCGATGCACGTATCACCTCAATTTATGAAGGCACCACTCAGCTTCAGGTAGTGGCCGCTATCCGCCACGTCACCACAGGCACATATCTCAACTGGATCAAGGAGCAGGAGAATATGGAGGTGGCCGCCGAGGATGAGCATGTAAAGAATGTACTCCATTTCATGACCCAGCAGTATGCCGATGCCGTGGAGAAAGTGAATGGAATGGCTAATCAGGAATTCTCCGACTTCATGGCACGCCGGCTCGTGGAGATGGCCGGATATATCGTGATGGGCTATCTGCTTCTGTTCGATGCCCAGCGCGACGAAGAGAGCCGTAAGAGCCTTAACGTATTCGTGAAATACGGCCAGGCTGAAGTAGCGAAGCATGCCGATTTCATCGGAAACTTCCTTCCTGAGCAAATCGAAAATTATCTCTACAAATAATCATACCATCAATCGCATTGCCCCTTCCGAAAGGGCAAAGATTTCCGATTGAGGAATGAAATTTGTATAATTCGAATAAAATAGTTAACTTTGCGGCGGTTTTGGCCTTGAGGGTAGATCCCTACGGCCGGGACCGCCGCAAAAACAAATACAAAAACAGAACAATGAACACTTACGAAACCGTTTTCATTTTAACTCCCGTTTTGTCTGATGATCAGATGAAGGAAGCGGTAGCAAAATTCGCGGATGTGCTGAAAGCCAATGGCTGCGAGATTGTGAATGAAGAGCTCTGGGGCCTTCGCAAGCTCGCTTATCCGATTCAGAAAAAGTCTACCGGCTTCTACGTACTGGTAGAGTTCAAGGGTGAGCCCACAGTAGTGAAGAAACTCGAGACAGCTTATCGTCGTGATGAGAAGGTATTGCGATTCCTCACATTCCGTCTCGACAAATATGCAGCGGAATACGCAGAGAAGCGTCGCAAGCTGAGAGCTCAGAAAGCAAATGAGAAACCCGCCGAGGCAAACGCCGAGGCCAACACAAAGGAGGCATAAACAATGGCAGCACAGAACGAAATCCGTTATCTCACTCCTCTTTCGGTAGATACCAAGAAGAAGAAATATTGCCGTTTCAAACGTAGCGGCATCAAGTATATCGACTACAAGGATCCAGAGTTCCTCAAGAAGTTCCTCAATGAGCAGGGTAAGATTCTTCCTCGTCGCATCACCGGAACTTCCCTGAAGTTCCAGCGTCGTGTGGCTCAGGCTGTAAAGCGTGCTCGTCACCTTGCATTGCTTCCCTACGTAACCGACCTGATGAAATAATAGTAATAATCGTTTTTAATAAAAGCACAACACAATGAAGATTATCCTTAAAGAAAATGTGCCCAATCTGGGTTACAAAGATGATGTGGTTGAGGTTAAGGACGGTTATGGCCGCAATTATCTCATCCCGCAGGGTATGGCAGTGATTGCCACTCCTTCCGAGCTCAAGCGTCTTGCTGAGGATCAGAAGCAGCGTGCCCACAAGATCGCCAAGATGCATGCAGATGCAGAAGCGGCTGCAGCAGCATTGGAGGGCGTAAAACTCACTATCGGTGCGAAGACAAGCTCTACAGGTACAGTATTCGGCTCCGTAAACGCTATCCAGATCGCCGAGGCTCTCGAGAAGCTCGGTCACAATATCGACCGCAAGCTTATCGTGCTTAAGGAACCCGTTAAGGAAGTTGGTAGTTACACTGCCACTGTTAAGTTCCTCAAGGACGTTGTAGCTGAAATCGCTTTTGATGTAGTGGCTGAGTAATTTTTTCCAAGAGAAAGAATTTTCGACATATGATATCCGCCGCGGGAGTTTACTCCTTGCGGCGGATATTTTTTGGAAAAAATTCGTTATATTTGCATAAGAGTCATTGGCTCCAGAAATTCGACTTGTCAACCACATTCGAAAACCCTCAGTCCCGGGTTGAATAGCTTCTCTCCAGGAAATAAGATATTCAATCCCGGCTTATTAATAAGAAATCAATCAATCATATACAATGAAATTCAACGTTTCAGGAAAGACGTTCCAAAATCAACTCCAGACAGTCAGTAAGGTAATCAAGGCTAAGAACGCCCTTAGCGTACTTGATAATTTCCTGCTGCAGGTGGAGGGTGACCGGTTAAGTATCACAGGCAGCGACCAGGAGAACACGCTCACAGCATATATGGAGATCACTGACAGTGATTCCGACGGCCAGATCGCCGTTCCCGCAAAACGCCTTCTCGAGGTGATCAAGGAATTGGGAAATCAGCCACTTGAGATCGATGTCAACGATTCCAATAAAGAGATCAATATATCGTTCCTTAATGGTCATTTCACATTCATGG
Organism: Bacteroidales bacterium; assembly: GCA_014800525.1. Taxonomy (GTDB): domain Bacteria; phylum Bacteroidota; class Bacteroidia; order Bacteroidales; family Muribaculaceae; genus Lepagella. Next base: position 5,919 of record JAAVFV010000026.1, read on the forward strand.
GTGTCGATGCTGCGGATTATCCTCTTGCACGCAAGCCTGAAGCTGATGCAAAGACACTTATCCTGCCGGCATCTGTGGTGCAGTCGGGTATCGACAACACTCTGTTTGCAGTCAGCAATGATCCCGTGAAGGCATACATGAACGGAGTATGCTGGGATATCACTCAGGAGAAGATAACCTTTGTCGGCACCGACGGCCATAAACTCGCTCGATATATCAATACGGTTTATCCTCCTCAGATTGAAAGTCTCTTCATCCTGCCTTCAAAGTCAGCAGCACTGATAAGCGGTCTGATAGGCAAGGAAGAAGGAGATATCAAGATCACATTCGATACAAAGGGAGCCATATTTGAAATAGGGGACAATATTCTTAACTGTCTCTTCATTCAGGCTAAATATCCTAATTACAACCGCGTGATTCCGGAGAATACACCCTTTGGAATGACAATCGATCGTCAGACCATGTTGGCAGCGCTTCGACGCATGGCAATTTTTGCCTCCATGGAGTCGAGCCTTGTAGTCTTGAAAATAGATTCTAACGGTATAAAGATAGATGCCAGAGATCTGATGTCGAGCAATTCGGCAGAAGAGTTTGTGGCTTGCGACTACGATGGAAATCCGATGACTATCGGATTCAATGGAGAATATATGATCGATGTTCTCAACACCATGAAAGATGACACCGTGGAGATACGTCTTGCAGATCCGGCGCGTCCTGCAGTGTATACTCCTCTGGAACAGAAAGAGAATGAGAACTTCACTGTGATTCAAATGCCGATGCAAGTGTTATGAGACTGAAATTGAATCGCCCCCTGATCTTTTTTGACCTTGAGACCACTGGGACAAATATCGCTCACGACCGTATCGTGGAATTCAGTTATATAAAACTGTTTCCCGATGGAACGGAGGAATCCAAATCGCGTCGGCTGAATCCGGAAATGCATATTCCGGAGGCGAGCACGGCCGTGCATAAGATTACGGATGAAGATGTGAAGGATGCTCCCACTTTCCGTCAGGTGGCAAAATCTCTGTTGGAAATATTTGAGGGAGCCGACATTGCAGGATTCAACAGCAATAAATTCGATGTCCCCCTTCTGATAGAGGAGTTTGCACGTTGCGGAATCACATTCGATGTGTCGGGCCGACGTTTTGTGGATGTGCAGAATATTTTCCACAAGATGGAGCAGCGCACTCTTGTGGCCGCCTATCGATTCTATTGCGGTAAGGAGCTTGCCGATGCACACAGTGCGCAGGCTGATACGCGGGCCACATATGAGGTGTTGCTCGGTCAGATAGAAAGGTATCCTGAATTGCAGAATGATGTCGACTTCCTTGCTGACTTTTCCCGCGTGGGACGCGGTCTTGACCTTGCGGAGCGGTTTGTGCTCAATGATAAGAATGAGGCAGTGTTCAATTTCGGCAAGCATAAGGGTAAGAAGGTGAAAGATGTGTTCCGCCGTGAGCCATCGTTCTATCAATGGATGCTTCAGGGCGACTTCCCCCGTAACACTAAAGATGTGGCAACGCGCCTTTTTGCCGAGGCCCATGCAAAATAAATCAGGACAATCCTGAAAACCTATATGATGAAACCGTTAGAAGGGAAACATATAATATTAGGAATCACAGGAGGCATCGCCGCATACAAATCGGCGATGCTTCTGCGCCTGCTGATCAAGAAGGGTGCGGAGGTGCAGGTAGTAATCACTCCGTCAGGCAAGGAATTCATCACTCCCGTGACCTTATCCGCTCTCAGCGGTAAACCCGTGGTGAGTGAGTTCTTCACGGCCAATACCGGAGAATGGCATAGCCATGTGGATCTCGGACTCTGGGCAGATCTGATGGTGATTGCTCCATGCACAGCCTCCACACTCGGCAAGATGGCCAATGGTATTGCTGATAATATGCTCGTTACCACCTATCTTTCGGCAAAGGAGCACGTGATGGTGGCTCCGGCAATGGATCTTGATATGTGGGCTCATCCCTCCACCCAGCGTAATATCAGCACACTGATTGGAGATGGCGTTGAGATTATCGAGCCGGGAAGCGGCGAACTCGCCAGTCATCTCACAGGTAAAGGCCGTATGGCTGAGCCCGAAGAGATCGCAGCCCGTGTGGAGGCATGGTTTGCCGGCGAAATGAAGAGAGATATGGAGGGAAGAAAGGTGGTGATCACGGCCGGCCCCACACATGAACGACTCGACCCTGTACGTTATCTCGGGAATGATTCCACGGGCAAGATGGGTTATAGCATTGCCGGGGAATGCCGGAAGCGCGGAGCGGAAGTGGTGATCGTGAGCGGACCGGTGTCTGTTCCGGTTCCGGAAGGTGTGAAATGCATTAAGGTGGAATCGGCTCTGGAAATGCTCGATGGAGTCAGGACTCAGATGGAAGGGGCGGATGCACTGATCTTTACAGCCGCCGTAGCCGACTATCGCCCGGCAGAGGTGGATTCAGAAAAAATAAAGAGGGAGAAGACCCCGGAAATGAATCTCCGTCTGGTGGCTAATCCCGATATCGCCGCCACAATAAGTAAAAGCGCCCCGGCCAATACGATAAAGGTCGGTTTTGCTCTTGAAACAGGCAATGCGCTGGAATACGGCCGACGCAAACTTGAAACAAAAGGACTGGATATGATCGTGGTCAATTCTCTCGAGGATGCGGGTGCCGGCTTTGGCACGGATACAAATAAAGTGACTATTATCCGTAAGGATGGCTCGGAAATAGCCTATCCCCTGAAAGATAAAAGAGAAGTGGCACGCGATATAGTGGATAATATTGTTGATCAACTTACTTAAAATAAGGATGAATCGTAAAGGATGGATTATAGGGCTGTCAGCAATGGCGGGATGCTTCGGGGACGCCGCGGCACAGGAGCTGAAGTGTCAGGTGGAGGTGAATAGTCAGCAGATTGAGGGCACGAATAAAAGTGTGTTCGAGACTCTTCAGACGGCTATCAACAACTATATGAATGAAACAAAATTCTCCAAGGCCACATTCGCCCCGAATGAGAAGATCGAATGCCGGATTTTCCTTACTGTCGGAGAATATACGGATGACAGGATAAAGGGAGATCTGCAGGTGCAGCTTTCGCGTCCGGTCTATAACAGTTCGTATACCACTACTTTGTTCAACTTCCGTGATTCGAAAATCGAATTTGAATATCGTGAGGGTGATCCATTGGTGTTCAATGAAAGCAATGAGGAATCAAATCTTACGGCAATACTCGACTTCTATGCCTATTTGTTTCTCGCCCTCGATTTCGACAGCTTCTCTCCTAACGGAGGCCAGCCTTTCTATGAGAAGATGCAGAGCATTGTGCAACAGATGCAGAGTAGTGGAGCGACAGGATGGCGGACATTTGAAGACACAAAGAATCGTTCCGCTGTATTGAGCAGTTATACCGATTCCAACACCTCCGGAATGCGACGCCTCCTTTACGACTATCATAGGAAGGGACTCGATGAAATGTCTACAAGTCCCGACAAAGGCAGAGCCGTAATCACCAAATCACTCGATGAATTGAAAGGTATCTATTCGAATGCGCCAATGTCGGTAGGCCTCTCTATTTTCAGGGATTCGAAATTAGATGAATTGGTGAATGTCTATTCTAAATCTCCGGAAACCGAGCGGAAGGGAGTATATGAACTCCTGCAGGGAATATATCCCACGGAATCGGAACGTCTGAATAAAATCCGGAATCCGGAGCAGAAGTAGGATTTTCTATATTTATAAATTTTATATTGAAGTTTAGACAACTTCATTACTTCACTCATACAGCCTGATCCTATCCGGATTCTCAGGCTTGAAAAAGAAAAAGAGAGATGCTTGAGAAACTAACGATAAAGAACTACGCACTGATTTCCCATCTGGAACTTGAATTCGGACACGGACTGACCACCCTGACCGGTGAGACAGGAGCCGGAAAATCCATAATGCTCGGAGCCTTGTCGATGCTTCAGGGAGTGAGAGCCGATACACGTGCCGTGGCAGACGGGGATTCTAAATCAGTGGTGGAGGCGATCTTTACGGATGTCGATCCTGAATTGCGTGGCTTCTTCGACCGCAATGATCTGGAATGGAACGATGGAGAAGTGATAATCCGTAGGGAAATTTCTCAAAACGGCCGCTCGAGAGCATTTATCAACGACCGCCCGGTGACACTGACAATTCTGGGCCCGCTCTCCGAACAACTCATTGATATTCATTCCCAGCATGCCAATGCCCATATCAATGATCCTTCCACTCAGCTGCATATCATAGATGTGATGTCTGCCAATAGTAATCTGCTTCAGGATTATGAAGAGGATTTCGCCTCATTCATCAATCTCCGGTCGCGGATTCATCGTCTTCGCGACAGCATCGAGAAGGCGCGGGAGAATAGTGAATTCATGCGGTTTCAGCTTGAGCAGCTTGAAAAGCTCAATCCAAAGAAAGGAGAGCTCCTTGCCATTGAGAAGAAATTTGAAATTCTCAGTGATGCCGATGATCTCCGCGATCGTCTTTCATCGGCTGCCTCTCTTCTGGGTGGATACGACAGAGGGGCCGTGGATAGCATAGGGGAGGCTATCGGAATGCTCGATAGTATAGATATGAGTGTATTCGAAGGAGATGTGGAGGGAAAGACCCTTATGGAACGCCTTCGCGAAATCCATATCGAGCTAAAGGATATCAATGAGAGTCTGGAGGATTATGCCGGATCGATCAATTCCGATCCGATAGCTCTGGCTAAGGCATCTGAGAGGATGCATAAATACTACGAAGCTGTGAAGCGTTTCAGAGTTCCTGACGCTGATGCTCTTGCCGACCTTCGGGAACAGATAAAAAACAAATTGCAGGAGATAGATATGGGGGATGGCGAACTCCCCGAGCTTGAACGCCAATATAAGATTCAAGGTAAAAAGCTTAAGGAGAAGGCCGATCTTCTCAGTGCATCCCGGCGTAGGGGAGCGGAGGAATTCACTCGTCTTCTTAATGAGACCGCGCGCCCGTTGGGACTGAAAAATATGGAATTCTCCGTATCTATGCTTCCCGGAAAACTGACGGCGCAAGGCCAGGATAAGGTGGAATTCATGTGTGCATTCAATAAGAACCAGACTCCGGGACCCGTAGCCAAAATAGCATCCGGAGGAGAGATCTCGCGGCTCATGCTTTCCCTTAAGCGCATTCTTGCAGGAAGAATGAATCTCCCTACTATTATTTTTGATGAGGTCGATACCGGAGTGTCCGGAGAAGTGGCCGATAAGATGGGAGTGATGATGGCCGATATGGGAAGGGAGATGCAGGTGATGGCAATCACTCATCAGCCTCAGGTCGCCGCCAAAGGTCTGGCACAATTCAAGGTCTATAAGACCGACGGTGATGATCGGACCACCACTCATGTGCGCCCATTGTCGCGCGAGGAAAGAATACGTGAAATAGCCTCGATGATGTCAGGAAGTCAGGTCAGCGAATCAGCATTGCATACAGCCGAAGTGCTTCTTGACGGAGAATGATCGGATGATCGGAATGTTAATTTTTAGCAACTGAAGTTGTTTAAACTTATTTTTTATTCACATTTGCGAGAGATTTTTGAGCTGATTTCGTCACTCGAAGAGGTAGCAACCTCTCGGTTGGTACCGATGAGAGGGACGGAAGCAGTCAAAAAGATCCGCAAAGGGGAATAAAAGAATGAAGAATATAGCTAATTTAAACATTCGTAAATTAGTTTAAACCACTTCATTCCTTAAAAAGAAAAAATAAAGATGGAATATAGACGAAACGATAGAATTGACCCGAAAAACTATGTATACGGAATCCGCGCTGTGATTGAAGCGATAGATTCCGGAAAAGATATTGATAAAGTGATGATACGTCGCGACCTTACGGGCGATCTGATTCGGGAACTCATGGCAAAGATAAAGGAATATGATATTCCGATGCAGAAAGTTCCGCAGGAGAAACTCAACCGTATCACGATGAAGAATCATCAGGGTGCGATCGCACTGCTATCGCCCGTGAAGTATCAGCGTCTCGAGCACCTTGTTCCGCTATTCTATGAGGAGGGAAGGAATCCGTTGGTGCTGATACTTGATGGTATCACCGACACGAGAAATTTCGGGGCAATCGGGCGGTCGGCAGATTGCGCGGGAGTGGATGCGATTGTCATTCCTGAGCGCAATAGCGTATCGGTCACTCCCGATGCCTTGAAGACGTCGGCCGGAGGCCTTTTCTATGTGCCTGTATGTAGGGAGAAATCGATCGTGGAGGCTGTAAGGTATCTTCGTGATAATGGCTATCGGATTGTTGCAGCCACAGAGAAAGGTGCCGAAGACTACACTAAAGCTGATTACACGGTGCCGGTAGCGATCGTGATGGGCAATGAGGAAACAGGAATCAGTGATGATGTATTGCGAATGAGCGATGACCTTGCAGCCATTCCAATGCGAGGCAATATCGGATCGTTGAATGTGTCGGTAGCGGCGGGAGTGATGTTATATGAAGCCGTGCGCCAGCGCGTGATAACGGAATAATCCCACGATAAGGGATGGTGTCGTTTTTGCCAAACCGAAATAAAATAGTAATTTTGTAATTGGCCCGTCCGGCGAATGAGATCGCAAGGAAGGAGCCTGTTAGATTATGATAAATCGCGTATTGATCAGAAGAAAGGTAATACAGACTTTGTATTCCTACTTGCTTGTTGAAAAGCAGTTTACATTCGAGAGTCGTCCTACGGCTCCCACCAAGGAGAAGCGTTTCGCATATGCGCTATATATTGATATGCTTATGATGCTTGAGCGTATCTCCCATAAGATCCGTCGCCGTGGCGGAGATGAGCCTCTGGCCAACACCCGCTTCATAAAGCGTATCCTCACTGATGATCAGCTGAAAGGCTATGTCGCTAAGTACAATAAGGAGGGGTATCCCTATGAGACAGTGGCCAATGACATTGCAGAGGAGATAAAGAATTCTTCATATTATAAAAACTGGCTTAAGCAGGAAGAGGCCGGGCTGAATAAAGGGAACGCAACTGTATGGCGTGATCTCTTTGAGATTTTTATCGCCAATAATCCCCGCCTGGCCGAACTTTATACCAAACGCGATAACTTCACCCTTAAAGGCGTGGAACGCGCAAAGGAGCTTCTTGACCAGACTTTCGCTAATTTCATGGCCTCTCAGGACGACACCCGTTTGGCCGACCGTGCTCTTCAGGAATCGCTCGACCGTGCCCGCGAATTATATTTCCGTCTGCTTCTCCTCCCAGTTCAGCTCACCGATCTTCAGGAACGAAAACTGGAACAGAACCGCGAGAAATATCTTGCCACACATGAGGACCTGAACCCGAATATGCGGTTTGTGGAAAATCAGATGGTGGAGGAATTGCGTAAGTCGGAAACCTTCCGCAATTATGTGGAGAAGGAGAAATTGTCGTGGCTCCCCGAAGACGAATTGATGCTTGAGCGCCTACTTCAGGAGATCACCTCCTCGGAAATCTATAAGGACTATATGGAGGCTCCGGTGACTGATCTTAAACGAGACTGCACATTCTGGCAGGAAATATTCAAACGGGTAATATTCCATTCTGATGTATTCCTGGAGACTCTTGAGGATAAATCAGTGTTCTGGAACGATGACCTCGATATCATCGGCTCATTCGTACTCAAGACCATCCGCCGAATTGAAGAGGGAGAGCATCATATTATTCTTGATAAATTCAAGGATGAGGAGGATGCGCGTTTCGGCTCAGAATTAATCCAGGCTGTGTTGCGGAATAAAGAAGTGTATCGTAATGATATCGATAATGTTCTCCATAAGGAACGCTGGGATCGTGAGCGCCTCGCATTTATGGATGTAGTGATTCTTGAAACCGCTCTGGCTGAGATTCTCAACTTCCCCAAGATTCCTCTTCAGGTGAGTGTGAATGAATATGTGGAGATTGCCAAGAGTTATTCCACGGCCCGAAGCGGTTCGTTTGTCCACGGACTTCTTGCCAGTATCCTGCAGTATCTCAAGGAGGAAGGCCGTCTGATGAAATAAACCTATCCGATTATGGGTCGATAGAAATCCTTTCCAACGACCCTGATTGAAAAGACAGAACAATGAAGTATAGACCACTTCATTAACAACCGATAAGAACTACAATAAGAACTACAATAACAACAGATAAGAAATGAACGTACTTAACACCCTCTTACTCCAAAGCCCTGCAGGGGGAAACAATTGGTCGGGAATGCTTATGATTCTGGCCATGGTGGTGATTTTTTACTTTTTCATGATCCGTCCGCAGTCGAAGAAGCAGAAGGAGATTAAGAAGCAGCGTGAGGCATTGAAGGCCGGCGACCGTGTGGTGACAGCCGGAGGAATTCATGGCCGTATTCGTGAAGTGAAGGAGAATACTTTCCTTATTGAGGTGGCTCCTAACGTCACTGTCAAATTTGATCGCAATTCGGTCTATCCGGCAGCCACAGAAGAGGAAGCTCGTAAATGATTCACTGACCGGAGCCGGATGATACAACAATGGGAAGAAGATTAGCGATAATATTGCAGAAATGGCGGAGTGTGAAATCTTCAGGAAGATTCCACAATGCCGTTGTGTTCTGTATCTTTATAGTTATCGCTGCTCTTTTCTGGTTGATTCTGGCGATGAACGATAGCGTGACAAAGACCTTCGATGTGGGTCTCCGGATTGTAAATGTTCCCGATTCGGTCACATTCATTATAGAGCCTCCGAAGGATATCCATGTCACTCTTCGTGATAAGGGCACCAATCTGCTCCGGGCAGGAGTGATGAGTCAGCCTCAGATCGATATCAATTTCCGGGATTTTGTAGATGGCTCTCAATTGCGTTTCAGTCAGTCGGATATGAATACCGCACTTAAAGCCACATTCGGTTCCACGGTGCAGATCAGTTCGATTTCTGTCGATTCCCTTTCCTTGCCATACACCACCTCGAAGGGACTTCGTGTTCCTATTGTGGTCCGTGCCGATATATCGGCATCATCCGGAAATGTGATAGCTGGGATACCGGAGCCTCTGGAAAGAGTGGCCTACATATATTCCCAATCAGATGATATAGATTCAATCAATCGGGTCTATACGGAGACGATTGTGAAACGTAATCTCAGTAAGACCACAGAAGTGGAGGTGAAACTCACTCCAATCCGCGGTGCCCGGATCATTCCCTCGCGAATCAGGGTTAAGATTCCAATCGAACCTCTCGTGCGTAAAGACGGAGAGGCTCCTGTGAAAGTCACTAATGTGCCGGCAGGAATGTCTATTCTTCTCTTCCCGGCCAGTGTACCGGTGTCGTATTATGTGCCGATGTCTCAATTTTACGAGGATGTGATTCCCGTGCAGGTATCGGTTGATTATGAGGAGACGCAACATACGGTAGGAAACCGATTGCCTCTGCATATCACCTCTACTGAAGATTACGCTGTCAATCCGCAGCTTGGAGATATCACAGACATTGAATACGCCCTTGTTCGGCAGTAAACATAACTTGCATATGAGACTTATCGGACTCACTGGAAGTATCGGAGCCGGGAAAAGCATCGTATCGCGTATCCTGCGTATCCTGGGGTATGAGGTGTATGATTGCGATTCCCAAGCCAAAGAAATAATGGAGAGAAGTGCTGTAATACGTGAGGCACTCTGCAACCGTTGGGGAACGGAGTGCTTCAATGGATACGGGCGACTCAATCGGAAATTTATCGCCGAGCGGGCTTTCCGGAATAGCGACGAACGTGAATGGCTCAACAGTCTGGTGCATGCTGAAGTGAGAAGAGATGTCAGTGAGTGGGGATTGAATCGTGATATCTGTTTTGTTGAGGCTGCGATTCTGGCTTCATCCGGGCTTGCGGAATTTTGCGAGGAAATATGGTTGGTCACAGCTCCGGAATCTCTACGACTCCAAAGAGCATTCCTCCGAGGAGGAATATCAATGGAAGATCTCCGGCGTCGGAATGCATCCCAGGAAGCTGAAACAGATTTATTACAGGGTCATAGAATCATGAGAATCAATAATTCTGAGGGTGCTTCGCTGTTGGTTCAGATTAAGGATCTGATAAATAGATTTCAATAGTGAGATATCCTGAAGATGAAGTGACACTTCTAAGGTGTCAATGAAAGATATTCCAACTACTTGTGACACATAAATATCGTTTAATTTTTAGAACTGCTTACTTACTTAAAATACGAAAATATAATGTTAAGAACTATATTGTCTGTAACCGGCAAACCCGGTTTGTTCAAGATTCTTTCTCAGGGAAAGGGAGTGATAATTGCTGAAGACCTTCAGACAGGCAAGCGCACCCCGATTCATCTCCGCGATAAGGTGGTGTCGCTCGGTGATATCGCAATGTATACTGAATCAGGAGATACTCCCCTTGGTGAGATCCTTGATAAGGTATATGCCTGGAAGAATGGCGAGACCATTGATGTCAAGGCTCTTGTAGCAGAGAAGGGACTCCGCAATGCTTTTGAGCAGGTGGTTGAGGATTACGACCGCGATCGCGTATATGAAGCTGATATTAAGAAGCTATTCACATGGTATAACATTCTTCTGGCTGCCGGTTTCACCAAATTCGCTGAGGAGGTAGAAGCATCCGAGGAAGTAGAGACTGAGTAATCTCCACAATCCTTGGTCTCTTACGATAATGCATAGCATATATAAGGCTCCATCCAATGGTTTTATTGGATGGAGTCTAATAATAAAAAATTAGTTTAAGCAACTTCAACAGAAAAACTACAATCTCTTCACCATCCACTCATCAATCTTCCTTTTCTCAGAGGAAAAGTTTATTCCGATTCCGATAACCTGCCGGGAATCAACCGTCCAGGGAAGGGCATTTTCCTTCCGCTCAATCTGTTCAAGGGCCTCCCGGGCACACCTATCATATTTCAGCTCCATGATATAGACATAATCCGTCGTGCGCACCAGGATATCGATTCTGTCGTCGGAGGTCCTGACCTCGGCATCCACGTGCATCCCTATAAGAGAGAATACAATAAGCATCGCATTGGCCACATTCCGCTCCTCCTCAAACTTGAGGTCATGGCCGAATCCGGCAAAGAGGGACTGAAGCCGCTTCATAAAGTCATCCACGCGACCATTATTTATATCGGTTACAAGATTGAAAATAAAGGGAGCCACCTTAGCCTTTGAGAGTGAAGAATAATATGGGAGTAGAAACTCAAAGAATCCTTTCTTTACCTCCTCATTAGGCAACCCTAAATAGTAGAGAGAAAAATCCTCTTCATATTTCTTAATTGTGAGATAGTCTGTCTGATAAAGCAGAGCCTCTACGGAGATATTATCAATATCAAGTCCTTCGAGAGTGTTTTTGTCGCAGATAGAGTGTATCACTTCCTCTAAATCACTATCCATTCGTTTCAGCTGTTCTCCCAATAACGTTGGAGTGCCTGAAGAAATCCAGAAATTTGAATAATTTCTTTTTGCGAAAACCTGCAGTAGGGAGAAAGGATTATAGACGTCAGGACAGACCTCGGAGAAATGATAACCATCGTAATGACGTTTAAGCATCGCTATCTCTTGTTCGGGAGTGCGTTTATATTTCTCGGCCAGCACATTTATACCCTCCTTGAAATTCTCAATCAGTTCCTCCTCTGTTATCCCGCATACGGCGGAGTAATCCTCATCAAAGGAGATATCGCTAATGTTATTGAGTCCGGAGAAAACAGATAGTTTACCGAAACGGCTCACACCTGAGAGAAATACCAACCGGAGATAAGGCACCGAGCTCTTGAAGTTAGAATAGAGTGCGGCTAACTTATTGCGGTATGTTATAAATCTTTGGCGGTCATTAATATTGTTCACCAATGGTTTGTCATACTCATCCACTAATATGACAACCCCTTTCCCCGTAGCCTCCGATAGTTTGCGGATAAGGAAAGAGAAACGGGCGGAAAGATTTTCATTCGGGGAGGTAATTTCTAATCTCTCCTCATGAATCTTGAGCGTTTCATCCACTATAATATCCAGGTCGGAGAAGTCAGCGTCTTCCTGATATCTTTGAGGGTTGAGATCAAGATATATCACAGGATAAGGTTCCCAGTCCCAATCCATGGAGTCGGCGTGAAGCCCCTTGAAAAACTCTCGTTTCCCTTCGAAGAAAGCCTGCATGATTGAAAGAAAGAGAGACTTACCGAACCGACGTGGACGGCCCAGGAAATAATACTGACTTCCGTTCACGATTTCATTGAGATACATTGTCTTGTCCACGTAAAGGTAACCACCTTTACGCAGCACTTCAAAAGACTGCTGGCCTATCGGATATTTCACTGCTTTTCTTCCCATATCATTAGGATTCGATGAGTAAATTGCAAAGATAGCTAATTTTCTCAGTTAATAAGCCATCTTGGCGACAGTTAATCATCGGTATTGGCACGGGAATACTACTGAGAAAAAAGGGTTAGAAGCATATCGTGCCACTAACCCTTTTAATCATTGAAGTCGTTTAAACTTATTTTTTATTCACATTTGCGAGAGATTTTTGAGCTGATTTCGTCACTCGAAGAGGTAGCAACCTCTCGGTTGGTACCGATGAGAGGGGCGGAAGCAGTCA
>JAAVFV010000027.1 GCA_014800525.1 Bacteroidales bacterium
ACCTCTTCCCATTCCGAACAGAGAAGTTAAACCTTATCACGCCGATGGTACTGCGAAAGCGGGAGAGTAGGTAATCGCCCCCTTGAGGAAGGCTCAATCGAAAGATTGGGCCTTCTTTTTTTATAAGGCTTGAGCTGGGCTCAGGCCTTTTCTTTTTCTCTTCCCGGCTGCTGATAGCACTGGCTGCCTCAATCCCTTTCAGGGCTTGCACAGAACGAGCTCCGCGCTGACGGGGATGCCGACAGAGTCGGGACGGAAACGGCTTCGCGCTGAGGGAAGAGCTTTGGGCTGAGGGAGCTTTGGGCTGAGGGGGCTTTGGGCTGAGGGAAGGGCTTTGGGCTGAGGGAAGGGCTTTGGGCTGGGGCACTGGGCATCTTTTTGAATTTTTTATTTTGTGATTTCGAAAATTATCGCTTAATTTGCAGTTTGTTAGCCTAACTAATACTTATTTAACCTATACTTTTATCATGAGGAAAATATGTTTTCCCTTGATGTTGATGTATGCTTCTTTTTCGGTTATGGCCGATGGTAGCCCGGCATCCATCTCATCAAATCCAAGTCCGGCGGTGTCGAATAAGCCGGTTGAAGTTACTATCCGTTCATATGATTTCGGCCAAGATGTTTTCTGCTATTCATGGGCAGTCGTAAATGGCGAAGATAAACCCGCCACTTCTTGGGATGGTGCTAACGATGCCAAGTATCGAATGACAAGTCAGCAGGGTGTATATACATTCACAGTAGAAGACATTAAAAATTTTTATAATCTTACCGACCAGGAATTAACTTGTGTGTCTAAGCTCGGTTTCATTGCAAAAAACACTACAGGAGGACAGACTATCGATCTTTTTGTGGATGTAGTTCAGGGAGCTCGTGAAGCATACTCGGGCGGTGAAGGAACTCAGGCTTCTCCTTTTATTCTCAAGACTGCAAAGGATCTGAAGGATTTTTCCACTACCGCTTCCGATTGGAGTGCGGATACTTACGTACGTCTTGATGCTGATATTGACGCAGCGGGACTCACAACTTCTATCGGCAATACATCTACTCCATTCAAAGGCCATTTTGATGGAAACGGGCATACAATTTCTAATTTCACTATTTCGTCCACTAAATTCGGTTCGGCCACAGGCCTTTTCGGAGCAATTGATGGTGGTACGGTAGAGATGCTCGGTGTGGTAGGAGCAGATGTCAGGGGCACCACCTATACCGGTATTCTCGCGGGTTTAGTGAATAATGGTACGATCTCCCGTTGTTATACGGCGGGTGCGGTAACAGGTAGTTCGATATGCACCGGAGGTCTTGTCGGAGAGAATCAGGGTGGAACTATCACTGATTGCTACTCAGGAGCCACTGTGACCAATACTGCGGATTATGCCATCGGAGGACTTGTGGGTAAGAACAGTGGTAAGATTGGGAATGCATATGCTGCCGGATCAGTTAGTGGTCATGATTATGTAGGAGGTGTGGTAGGCGCCAATTATGGTACGATTGATTATTGCGCAGCCCTCAATGCTATGATCACTTCTTCCAATTCTTATGGAGCCCGCTTCGGAGGGAATAATAATTCAGAGAACCGCTCCACCGGCAACTTCAGCTGGGAAGCTATAGAGCCGGGACATTCATCATGGACCACCCATGGAGACCATGGCGCTCAGAAGAGCAATGGCGAACTGACAGATGAAGTCACATTCCGCAGTCTCTCCGGCTGGGACTTCGCTAATACCTGGGAATGGCGCAAGGAAAACGGCCGCAATTATCCTGCGCTCAAGGGAATGGGTGGTCAGGAATGTCTGCTGGGCGATAAATTCTTCAATCTGACAGTAGGAATCCATTCCACGGCTGAAGAGGGGAATAATATCGTTGTGGAGCCTTGCATCACAGAAGGCCCTGTGACCGTGACAGCACAGAATGGTGTGGCGGCCTGCATGGCCTATGCGCTGAGCGGAGCCTTAGCATATCAGACTTCATTCAACGGCGAGCAGACCGTGAGTCTTGACTTGAGCGGCGTTCAGCCGGGCCTCTACCTTCTGAGAGTGACGACCACTAACGGGACAGAAGGAATAATAAAGATTATCAGAAAATAACTCCTCCATATTCTAATACTTCAATGAAACGAAATAAACGACTCTCCCGCGTTGCTAAAGCTGCGGGACTGACCTCCCTGATGCTTGCTTCCGGCAGCCTTTGCCAGGCGGCAAGCGCAACCCTCGAACGCCTTGAAATCAAGGTTGGAGGACGGAATGTACTGGAGGGATTCAATAAATCGACCAAGATCTATGAAATAGAGCTGGATGAGGATGCCGCCTCTCTGGCCACCTTCTCCGCAGCTCCGACATCGCCGAATGCAAAAGTGAAGATTGCCGTGAACGGCAGAGACTTCTCGAATCATTCCCTCGGAAGCCTCAAGAGCGGTGAGAATGTGATTACCTATACTGTGACCGATGGAGCTGATACGGATGTCTACACTATCAAGCTGACCACACCGGAAACGTTGCGCCGTAATTATTTCACCTGGAAGAATGCCAATATCTATTTTGTGATCACCGACCGGTTCTATAATGGCGATCCGAGTAATGATGAGAGCTATCACCGTCATAAGAATGCGGGAGGTTCGGATGTGGCTACATTCCATGGCGGTGATCTTAAAGGCTTGACCGAGAAGCTTGATTATCTCGACAAGCTTGGAGTGAATGCCATCTGGATTACAGCTCCCTATGAGCAGATGCATGGCTGGACGGGAGGAAAGGACGATGCTTTCCCTCATTATGCGTTCCATGGCTATTATACTCTCGACTGGACCTTTATGGACCGCAATATGGGCACAATCGAGGATATGCGCAATTTTGTGACAGAGGCTCATCGCCGCGGTATCCGGGTGGTGATGGATATCGTGCTCAATCATACAGGTTATTCCACATTGGACGACTGTGTGGACTATGGCTTCGGAAATTTCAATGGCAATCCCACGGCGGGTTATGTACCGAATGGACGCCCCTACACGATGTGGGGGAATGGCGCCGTGAGCTTTAACGCCGAGACCGCAGGCAACTGGGGGAAATGGTGGGGGCCGTGGGTGCGAGCCTTCGGCGACCGTGAATGGGGACGTCAGGCAGGGTTTGTGGTTCCAGGTGGAGATGATAAGACGATGTCCTTGTCCGGACTTCCGGATGTGGTGACTGAGCGCACGGCATCCGTCGAGATTCCGGGCTTCCTCCAGACAAAATGGAATCAGGAGAAGGGGGGAGAATATGACGCTTATCGTCTGCCGAATCTTGAGGCATGGCGTGTGGGCGGAAAAGGAGCTCCCGCCGATTATGTGATCAACTGGCTTGCAGGCTGGGTGGAATATTTCGGAATCGACGGGTTCCGTTGCGATACAGCGAAACATGTGGAATTATCACGCTGGAATCAGCTTAAGCAGGCTTGTCGGCTTGCATTGGCACGCTGGCGTGCGAGCGACCGCGCAGATGAATATGCCAAAGACTGGAGCGATGAATTCTGGATGACAGGCGAGGCATGGGGCTGGGATCATGGCGATGTCGGCTATTTCTCTCAGGGAGGTTTTGATTCGATGATCAACTTCGCATTTAACGGTACGGAGGGTGGTCAGGGACGCACACCGTCGACTACCGACTGGAATTATTATGCCAACTTCTGCAACGGAAACTCGGGCCGGCAGGTGCTCAATTATGTATCGAGTCATGATACTGGTCTCCATCGTCCGGGAGATCAGAAGAATGTCGGCACAATGCTGCTGCTTTGTCCCGGCGGAGCCCAGATCTACTATGGCGATGAGACTTCACGTCCGGCAGTGAATGGAGCCGGGGATGCCGGCATGGTGACACGCGGCGACTTCAACTGGGATGCGGTGGATAATGATGTGAATCTGCATTGGCAGAAGATCGGTCAGTTCCGTCGCAGAAATCCGGCTGTGGGCGCCGGCTCTCAGACCGAGAATAACGGCACCTTTATCCGTAAATTCTCAGAGGGAGATTATTCAAATGCGGTAGCAATCCGTCTTAATACCTCAGCAGGTCAGACCTATACCCTCAATGTAGGCGATGCCTTCCCGGAGGGAACGCGCGTAATGGATGGCTATAATACGGAAAATACCGCTACTGTGACCGGAGGAATGGTAACGCTTACTGCTTCCGGACCGGTATTGCTTGTGGAAGAATACGGAACGATTGAAGATGGTCCGACACCTCCGATTCCTCCACGTCCTACAAAGCCGACAGTGAGTGCATCTCCTGCAGGCGGAGAATTCACGGATAATGTCACTGTGAGTCTGAGTGTGAATCCGGCCGGAACCGAGATCCACTATTCAACCACAGGAACCGCTACGGCTACCTCTCCCGTGTATACGGCTCCCCTTACGTTCACGGAGACCACAACTTTGTCCACATATGCCGAGAATCAGGCCGGCTCGAATACCCAGACCTTTACCTATACCAAGAAGCAGGGTGGGGGTGACGATCCGGTGGAGGACGCTGTGTACGTCTATTTCGATGATATGAGCAAGGCTCCGGCATATGTCTGGGCCTGGCAAGAACCGGGAGATGAGAATTGTACCCTTTCCGGAAACTGGCCCGGCGACAAGATGACCGAAAAGAACGGCATGCTCTATTGGTCGCTCCCTGAAGGGAAACCGACTCCGACGAAGATAATTATCTCATGGGGTAATAATGGCGATGACGAGAGAGCCGGAGGAAAGGATCTCCTGTTCCAGAATAAGAAGGTGTATCATTCCGATGGTACGACCAGCGAGATTCCCGGACCGAAGAAGCCTGAAATCACTGTTACTCCCGCCGGAGGAACAGTGAAGGGTTCGGGGGAGATCACAGTAGTGATCACCAACGAAGCCACTTCTATCTCCGGGTCTTTCAATGGCAAGACAATGACCCTCTCCAATGGAGAGAACCATATACCGGTGGTCGACTTCCTGAATGATGGCCAGCAGGGCACCATGACAGTGACTGCCTCCAACAGCATCGGCACCTCTGACTATACAACCTCGTTTACACGTGATGACACCACCCCTGTGGTGACTCTCACAGGCGATTGGCGAGAGCTGTCGATCTATCAGATCATGGTGGCATCGTTCCAGCATGGTGAGGGTGGCGCATCGGGCTACAGCGATATGTGGGGACCGAATGGTCACCGCAAGAACGGCAACCTGCGCGGTATCATCAATTCTCTTGATTATATCAAAGAACTTGGCATGAATGCCATCTGGATGACTCCGATATTTGATTCAAGTAATGGTCAGGGTGGAGAAAAACTGCAGGCAACCGGCTATTTCTGCACCAACTATTTCAAGGTCGATCCGAAATTCGGCAGCGAGGCTGAATTTGATGAACTCATCCGTGAAGCACATGCCCGTGGAATATATGTGATTCTTGACGGTGTATTCGGTCATCACGGAGGCGTAAACAGTGCCTCTCCTAATGGGAAATGGATTCAGACCCAGGCCAACACACAGAATGTGAGAGGTTCGGAAGCCGGAAATATTGTGTTCCCCGGATCGTTGGAATACTTCAAGGAAGTGATCCGCTACTGGATGGAACGTGGTGTCGACGGCTGGCGACTCGACCAGTGTTATCAGGTCTATCAGGGCGGTCATAACTATTGGAAGGAACTTCGTGCCGAGGCAGAGAAAGTGGCTGCCGAGCGTAAGGCACGTGGTGAGCAGTGGGGAACACTTGCCTACATGGTAGGAGAAGACTGGACTTCGGCCGGAAATATCACCACCACCCAGCAGGATGGTCTGAAGAGTGTGATGGATTTTGACGGTAAGGATAATCTGGTATCAATGAGTAGCGGTGTAGGCACAGCCGGATGGTTCCTTTCAAACGATGCCGCAGGGCGTGGCTATCGCGATGCCGGAGTGAATCCGACACTCTTCCTCAGTAATCATGATACAGACCGTGTGGGCGATTATGTCGACATCAATTCCAATCCTAAGGGACTGATGACACGCCATGCGGTAGTGGCAGCTTACTCGGGTCCGACTTGCACATACTATGGAGATGAAATCGGTGACAAGAGCGGCAAGTCTACCGGAAATGGAAATCCGGATAACTGGGCACGCACCTCGGGTCGTCTTTCGGGATTCAGTGCCAATGAGCAGATGGTACACGATTATGTTGCCAAGGTGTTCAAGGCCCGATCCGAGAATCCGGCACTATGGCGCGGAAGCGTTCAGCGCGACAATTCGCGTCAGGGTGTGGAGATTATTACCAAGACAGATGCCCAGACCGGAAATAAGGTTGTGGTGATTTTCTCGAGCACGGATACGAATGTATCAATCGGAGGCACCGGACTCGACCTCATTCATGGAGGAAATGTCACCAACAGCGTGAGCGTAAAAGCCTGGGAACCGGCCTTTATAAAGATGAACTAAGACTCCATCCAACAAGATGAATAAATAAAGACCCGTGGAGGATGCTCCGCGGGTCTTTTGTATAGTCGTTAGGGAAAATCAGTAGATTCAGTGATGGGAGGTGATAATCAGCGGCGATCGAGAGAGGGGATAAGCTTGGCTAATATCAGTGTGGCGTGGCGGCGGAGAGCGGCGGAATGTCCGTAATGGTCGGCCATAACATGATAGCGTTCGCGTAAAGAGGCCCATTTATTGCGATCGGTCAGACCATCGGAGAGATAATTTATTGCCACCCTTTTCAGGTTGATACATTTTTCAGGTATACTTTTGTTGATGCAACGGATGGTCCAGTCGTAATCGGCTGAGAAGCGGTAGGCAAGGTTATATTCGGGCGCAAGATTGCGTTTCACCATAAAGGCCTGATGACAGATTAGCATACCGCGTGAGAAACTGTCGTGGGTCAGGGTGTCAGGCACAGAATAATGGCGTGGAGAGATGTCGACGCCCCCGGCATTGACAATCATTGTATCAGCATATATGATGTCGGCATCCTTGGCGGCTGCCTGAGCGTAATCCTCCAGCACATCATTATCCCGAAACGCATCTCCGGCATTAAGGAATATAACATATTTTCCACGGGCTGCCTTAAGACCCTTGTTCATGGCATCATAGAGACCCTTATCAGGCTCGCTTATTATCCGGGTATCAGGATTGGAACGGCCCACGAGGAGGGTGTCATCCGTTGAGGCACCATCAATGATGAGATGCTCGAAATCGCGGAAAGACTGGGTTGCAACGGATTTCATAGTGGTCGGCAATACCGTAGCGGCATTGTAGGTGATGGTAATGATAGAGATGAGTGGAGCGGAATCCATATTATAATAAATTTAGCCTGCTTCATTGAAAACGATGAAAGCAGGAATAAAATTAACGAAAAAAACTGAGATATACTCATAAATTAGTATGCCGGAGTGAAGAATATAGCTCATAGGGGAGAGGATAGAAGATGAAATTAGGGATTGATACCTAAAAAAAGTGAGGGAAAAATTGGAAGATTCAATTATTAGGTGTAAATTCGCAGTGTAATTCAGAAACAATAATAACAATATAAAAACTACAACTATGGCATATGTAATTACTGACCGTTGCATCGCATGCGGTACATGTCAGCCCGTTTGCCCCGTTGAGGCTATCAGCGCTGGCGATATCTACGTAATCGATCCTGACACTTGCATCAGCTGTGGTAGCTGTGCTGCTGTTTGTCCTAACGACGCAATCGAGGAGGGATAAACTCGGATCAAATAAGGAAAAAAGGCTGCTTCCCGCAAAGAGGCAGCCTGTTTTTTTAATATATTATCCCTCAGATGCGTTATAACTATTGGAGAAGTTCAGACAACTTCTAAGAAAATAAGCAAACAATGGATAGAGTAAAGATAAAGGTAATCAACCGCAGCCATCATCCCCTTCCCGATTACGGCACATTCGAGGCCGCCGGAATGGATGTACGCGCCTTTCTGCCGGATGGCCCCATAACCCTCAAACCGTTCGAACGTGCCCTGATTCCGACAGGACTCTATATGCAGCTTCCACAGGGATATGAATGTCAGATCCGCCCCCGCTCCGGACTGGCTTTGAAACATGGTCTTACCATCGCTAATTCTCCCGGCACGGTGGATGCCGATTACCGCGGGGAGGTAGGAATCATTCTGATAAATCTCGGTCAGGAAGACTTCACGGTCAACGACGGGGAGAGGATCTGCCAGATGGTGATCAAACAATACTCCCATGTGACCTGGGAACAAGTAAAAGAACTCGACCACACCAAACGCGAAGACGGAGCATTCGGACACACCGGAACCAACTGATGAGAATAAGACGACTCATACCGATAGCCATCACGCTCGGCGCCATCCTCGGAGGATGGTATGCCGGACTTCAACCTGCGGCAGCCCATGACAAGGGGAAATCCCAGGCTGAAGTCATAAGACAAAAGGCACGCTACTACTATCTTGAGGGAGGACGGCATTCAGCACGCGGTGAGAATGCCGAAGCCCTTGAATACTATCGGCATGCCCATGAAATAGATCCCTCATATCCGGAAGCCTCATTTTCCTATGGGCAGCAACGGCTCGGCCTAAACTGGGATACTCTACAGTCGCCCGCTGAATTGGGTCGCTCCTTCTCCCTGATGCGCCCCTATGTGGAAGCATATCCGAAAGACTATGAGGAATCGACATTCTATGCCTATGTGGGATCCAAGATTGATTCGCTCGATGAGGCGGCCAGAGTGTTGGAACGGACCGTGAGGCTGTTACCCGAACGGACCAATACCCTTCTCAGCCTCTCGGATCTCTATCTCTACATGGGAAAGGATAGCGCCGCATATTCGGCCATGGACCGCTATCAGATAATAGAAGGAACTTCCCCGCAGCTTTCCCTGAAGAAAATCTCCTACATGCTTTCGCGTAATGATACTACCGGCGCTCTGCGGGAGACCACGGAGCTTGTGAACGCCAATCCGCATGAGGCCTCTTTCCAGCTTCTGAAAGCCAACCTCTTCAACCTGATGGAAGAGAAAGATTCTGTATTGGCATACTATACACGCGCAGAGCAGACGGCTCCCGGATCGGGAAGAGTGAAGATGGCATTGGCCAACTTCTATCGCGAGCAGGGAGATACGACCAGATATGACGAGAAAATCTACGAGGCTCTTTTAGCCGATGACTATGAGCTTGAAGATAAAGTGGCTCTGTTGGCACAGTATCTTCAGAAGCTTATCTACGATAAATCGGATACCTCACGCGGAGACTATCTTTTCAAAGTGCTCGAACAGCAATATCCTCATGAGCCGGATGTGCTCGATCTCGAATCCCGGTATACGGCAGCCAAAGGCAATTTCAATGATGCCATTGAGAAGGTGAGCTATGCCATTGATCTGCGTCATAATGATGAGAATCTCTGGATTCAGAAGATACAATATCAGGTAAGCGCCGATAAGAAGAAAGAAGCTGTGGAGACCTATGAGGAGGCACTTACTGCTTTTGAACCTACCGGTCATCTCCATCTGGTAGGAGCAACCGCCGCGCAAATCGGTGAACAATACGACAAGGCCATTGAAATCTATGGCCGTCTGATGAAACTGATAGTTCCGAAAATAGAACCCGATAGTGTGCTTGACCTGAAGATTCTCCCTGCAAGCCTGCCCCTGGCGGCCTACGAACAGCTGAGCGATCTTTTTGTATCGGTGGGCGACTGTCTCTATAATTCCAAGAAAGTGGACCGCGCATTCATCGCTTATGACAACGCCCTGGAGTTGAATCCCGACAACGCTATGGGATTAAACAATTATGCATATTTCCTGTCAGAGAATGAGGGCGACCTCAAGAAAGCGGAGGAGATGAGCCGTCGCAGTCTGGATGGAGAGAATGCAAAAAATCCGACATTCCTTGATACCTATGCCTGGATACTCCATAAACTGAATCGTGATGCCGAGGCCGAAACCTTCCAGCGCGATGCAATATCGGAGGCCGGAGGCGATGCCGCCACGGGTGAGGAACTCTGGGATCATTTCGGGGATATCCTTATGGCCAACGGAAAGACAGAGGAGGCCATAGAGGCATGGACAAAGGCTGCGGCCCTGGCTCAGGACCCCACGGAAATTCAAAAGAAGATAAACAATGCGAAATAAAATACTCCTGCCCATAGCTTTCCTCCTATTGTCGATCATTTCCATGAACGCTGCAACAAAGGCGGCAGCAGACCAACCCACTGAGACAATGACCCTGATTACCGGGAAAGCTATCGAACGATGCACTCCCTGGACCACAGCCGAGCTTTCCGGAAAGCTGCGTCTGTCGAAACTCCCTATCTCTCCGAGTGTGAAAATCTATATGAAGAGAAATCAGGATGTGATTCTTTCAGCAAGAGCGCCATTCCTGGGAGAAGTGTTGCGTGTGGAACTGACCGGCGATACACTTACAGCAATCAACAAGATGAAGAAGACTTATGCCGTGACTTCCATTGCCGGAGTGCAGGAACTTGATACGGCATTCTGCGCCGATGTACAGGGGCTTCTTTTAGGACGTGTGGTGGTGCCGGGCTATGGTGAACTATCGGAGGAAAATGTGGTCAACACCATCCGCGAACTTGATGGCGAGGATCTTCTGATGAGTCCGTCGTCTGATCCCGATGCCTCGATAAATGATGTCACCGCGGCGATGCGTCTTATCTACCGTATCTCTACTGAAGGCGTACTGACTCAGACAGCTGTTGTGAAAAACGGTTCCAAGCTTCTTTGTCTTCTCGATATGGATGAAGATACAAAAGGAAGCAGAAGCATCGATGTTACCGTGAATCTCAAGACTCCTCTCACATTCCGTCTGGATCTTGAGGCCCCGAAATGGAATGTGACTCTTCCGCAGTCAATGAAAATCGATTCGAAATACCGGAAAATTCCATTCTCTGAATTTTTAAAATCTTTCTGAAAATCCTCTGGAAATCCATAGCATTTACCGAACGGTCTCCAAAGCAGGAACTACCGGCCCAGCCTGACCCATGAATAGAAGAAATCCATATCCGACTCCAATTCCTATATGCGTGCGCCGCAGTCTGCTGACTGTAGGCGTGTCATTGCTTTTATTGCTTGGCAATGGCGCGCCTGAGATCGTGGCGCAAACCAATAAGAAGAATACACCGGCAAAAGTCTCGGCCCGGAAGACCCAATCAAAAGGAAAAGCGAAAGCTCCAGCGAAGGGTAGAGGGAAGAGCTCCCAACCATCGCCGAGTGTGAAGGAAATGCAGAAACAGCAGGCTGCCGCTCAGCAGGAGATAGTCAAAACGCGACGGGAAATCAAGATGAATGATGAGGCCGTGAAGAAAGGTCTGGCCGATCTGTCGCGTCTTCAGGGAGATATAGAAGAGGGGAAAGGAAGATTGGCTAAGGCCTCGCAGGAAGTGAAGTCTCTGCAAGATCAGATAGCTGATGTCTCCACCCGGATATCAGGAGAGGAAAAAGAGATTGAGCGTCTGCGGAGCGAATATCTCAAGGCTGTGAAAGCCATGCGTCTGAAACGCAAATCGGAATCCTCATTGGCATTTATCTTCTCATCGAAAAGTTTTGGAGAGGCAATGCGCCGTATGCGCTATCTGAAAGAATTCTCAGAATGGCGCGGACGTAGGAACAAGGATATATCGGAGAAGGTGGATCAGCTTCGGGCTCATGAGGAGCAATTGGCTCAGGCTAAGGCCGACCGTGCAGTGGCTCTCAGAGAAGAATCGGCGGCTCAGGCATCATTGAGTAAGCAATATGCCGAGCAGGATGCTATGGTGAGCAAATTGAAGGCAAATGGCGAAGCTCTCAAGACTTATCTGGCCCAGAAACAGAGCGAGGCAAATCAACTGAAGGGCCGGGTGGCTGCTCTGATTGCAGAAGAACAACGAAAGGCCGAGGAAAAGCGACGCGCCGAAGCAGCGCGTCAGGCTGAGATAGCGCGTAAAGCCGAGGAAGCGCGTAAGGCTGCGGCGGCTAAGAAAGCTGAGGAAGAGCGGCTTGCGGCACAACGTGCGGCGGAAGCCGCACGCAAGGCAGAGGAGGCCCGTAAAGCGGAGGCCGCACGACTGGCTGCAGCCGAGAAGGCTGCGGAAGAGGCACGTAAAGCGGCGGAGCGTGAGGAAGCTAAAGCCCGTGAAATGGCTAAGAACGATGCCAGGAAGAAAGAAGCCGAGCGTAAGGCCGCTGAGGCTCGCAGAAAGGCTGAAGAAGCCAAGGCCGAGAAGCAGCGTCAGAAGGCTGTGGCCGAAGCAGCCGAGAAGCGTGCCAAGGAGGCCGAAAAGACCGGTAAGGAATTTGCAGATGCCCGACGCCGGCGTCCGCGCGGAGAGGCCTCCAAAGATGGAGCGACCATGGCTCCGGTCAACACCACTCAGTCAGGATCAGGCTTTGCCTCCATGCGTGGATCATTGCCCCGTCCGGTGTCGGGAGCGTTCCGGATCACAAGCCGTTTCGGGCGGCATCCCTTACCGGAATTGCCGAGCGTGATGTACGACAATCCCGGTATAGATGCTCAGGTGAATGCGGGAGCATCCGCACAGGCCGTATATGGAGGTAAGGTGTCGGGTGTATATGTCGTCCCGGGTTATAACACGGTGATTATTGTGAATCATGGGGATTACTATACTGTATATGGCAATATCCTAAAGAGTTCGGTGAAGGTGGGCGATAATGTGAAGCAGGGTCAGACACTTGGCAGCGTGGCTCCGGAGGAAGATACTCCCGGTAAGAGCTCGATACATTTCGAGGTATGGCATAACCGCGACAAGCTTAACCCGACTGACTGGATCCGATAAGTGGATACGAGGATGCCAATAATTGGGATTGATAGAATTAGGTATGTGGAGGATAGAGCGATATAGGCCGGAGATGAAAGAGATCTGGGATTCGTTTGTAGACGGCTCCCGGAATTCCACATTTCTGTTCCGGCGCGACTATATGGATTATCATTCCGACCGTTTTGCGGATTGCAGCTGGGTGGTATGGAATGATTCCCGACTTATGGCCCTGCTTCCGGCAAATCTCACTGAAGACGGCATATTGCATTCTCATCAGGGTCTTACCTATGGAGGCTGGATTCTACCGCCGAATCATCTTGACGGTTCGATGCTTCTTGAGATTTTCAATGAAGCCATTGCAGTGTGGCGCAGGGAGGGAATAAAGGCGCTTGATTATAAGCCCCTGCCATGGATTTATGCGGATCGCCCCAGCCAGGAGGATATATATGCCTTATGGCGTCTCGGTGCCGACCTGAGCGCATGTCTGCTTAGTTCTACCCTTGATATGAGCGAGGGATTGAGATTGAATACCCTTCGACGCCGCACCCTGAGGAAAGCGGAAAAAACAGAAGCTGAAATCCGGCAGATAGAGAATGCTGAAGAAATAATGGCACTGGTGGATGCGTGTCTGGCGGAGCGATATGGGGCCAGAGCAGTGCATAGCTCGGCAGAGATGCGCAGGCTTATGGCCACCTTCCCTGATCACATAAAGGCCTATGGGGCTTATCTTCCGGATCAGGCTCCCGGCCCTCAGGCCGGGGTGGTGTTATATGATTGCGGACAGACTGTACATACCCAATATATCGCTACTACGACGGCCGGACGTGAATCGAACCTCCTGACCCTGTTATTCTGCAGATTGATTGAATCGGGGATGTTTACCCAAAACCGCTATTTTGATTTCGGAACCTCCAATGAGGAAGGGGGTCATTATCTGAATGCGGGTCTTCTCCGTCAGAAATATTCATTCGGAGCCACCGGTGTGGCCTACACCCGCTGGCATCTCGATTTCAACTCGCTTCCCTGTTTCAGCGCTCTCCGGGCATCAGATCGCGAGATCGGATAATGAGGAGTGAATCGCCTGAGAGAATGAAGGGTATCTCAGCTATCGGGTGCTGAGATGAGTCGAGCGTATGGCGGATTTCAGTCAGACCCTCCCGATTGTAGGCGATGATCCCATCCGGAAGGTGGAGTGGAAGCTGAACGGAAGATATATCAATATTTCTTAGTTCGGGAGGGAGGAGGAGTAAAGTTGTGGCTACCCGACTTCCCCGGATTCGTTCGGTTTCGAGATTCACCGGGTCGGTGGGATTCAGCATCCCGAGATGCTTATTGAGTATCCACCATGGCGGTTCATTGAAGGGAATGTAATGATGGAATACAGGCCGGTCCGGATGAGCCCGATATTCCTCAATAACATCCCTGGTGGCAACGTAATATCTATGTTGTACCCTCAGCAATTCTCCGAAATGAAAAACCACTATTGAGATTATCATAAGGGATGCACACCAATTGATGATTCTAAGCTTCAGAAGCCCTGAGAAGCCTTCTCCAGCCTTGGAAGGGGGTGTGGATACATCCCGCTTTCCTGAGCGTAAAAGCAGCAGTATGCGCACCAGAGCGATGAGAGCAAACACTTGAGTGAACCAGCCGCTACGGCCCACAACACCACTTATCGCGCAGAAAGCCATAGAACCCAGAGCCGCCAGCGACCAGAAGGGAATATCAGAACCCCACACATTACTACGGAATTTCCTGTTAAGGATCAACACGGCGCCAAGCACAAGGATTAATAACAGAGTGATATACGCACTCTTCCCCACTACCAGCCACATAGGATCATCAGGAGCGAATTGCTCACCATTATCAAACAGACGGGAGTAGAGAGCCGGGGAGAAAAGCGGAATTATCGAACCTCCGATATAGGCCAGACATAACCGGCGACGATTATCGGCCCACCACTCCCTGACCGGTGGCAACTTATGACAAAGAATCAAAGCCAGAGCCACCGGAAGGCCACAGGCCTCATGACAACCGGCAGCAAATATATAGAGAGGAATAAGGCAGATGGTAACCGAGCCCTTGAGAGGGCCACGGAAAAGAAGCGCAAGGCAAAAGAGAGTGAGAGTGGACGTCCAGAGATAGTTGATCTGGATTACATACATAAGGGAGGCATTCCACCATGCCAATCCGAATACAATGATGGCAATCAATCCCAAGCGTCCATTGAGCCCCACCTTTTGTCGGCGGAATGACAGCCGCATAATCAGCCAATAGAAAGCTGCCATGAAACATCCGCTGATAAGGGAAAGCATCGGGCGCGGCATCCACTCCAGGAAAATGAAATTAAAAGCATCGGCCAGACGGCCGTTGATGTTCATAAGATGTGCCAAAGGATAGCGCCACGCGGGATTTCCTGTAGCCTCCTGATAAAATTCCAGTCCGCTTGCATATGCCACATCGTCACCCATGAATACCACCCATGAGGAGAGGAAGCCATAGACTATGCCGATTCCTATGATGAGCATGAGAGGAATCAGACGGGAGGAATCGCAATAACCCTTATCTTTCATTCCGGATAGTTCCACGACGGATGATACGGTCGACCACATATGGCGGACGATGTTTCACTTCATTGAAGATACGGCCTATATATTCGCCAATGATTCCCAAGGCAAGCAATTGTAACCCCCCTAAAAACAGAATGACACATATCAGGGTAGGGAATCCGGTGACCGTTTCACCCCATATAA
The DNA here is from genome assembly GCA_014800525.1 of Bacteroidales bacterium. Taxonomy (GTDB): domain Bacteria; phylum Bacteroidota; class Bacteroidia; order Bacteroidales; family Muribaculaceae; genus Lepagella. The sequence goes on from JAAVFV010000027.1 coordinate 15,463, forward strand.
GGGTTTTGATGAAGATATAAATCAGATAGACGAAAGCAAGGAGGGAAACCAGTGTACCGGCCAGGGCGGCAATACGGAGAGGGAATGTTGTATACCCCGTGATGCCGTCGACAGCCATGTTGAAGAGCTTGATAAAATTGAATGACGACTTTCCGGCCAATCGGTCGGCCTGAACAAAGTCGACCCCCTTCTTTTTAAAACCGACCCAGCAGAAGAGACCTTTGGTGTAGCGCTGCGACTCGCGTAGGGACGTAAGCGCACGCACCGCCTTGCGGTCGAGGAGACGGAAATCGCCTACATTCGGTAGGGTATCGATATCGCTGAGGCGGTCGAGAATCTTATAGAAGGAAAGCGACATCTTTTTGCGGAGCCAGGACTCGGCACCTCGATCCGACCGATGCCCGTAGACATCATCATATCCCCTGCGCCACCAATAGATCATTTCAGGCACAATTCCGATGGGGTGTTGCAGATCGGCATCCATAATCACCACCGCATCCGAATCAATCTCATCCAGACCTGCCAACATTGCATTCTCCTTACCGAAATTGCGAGAAAGACTCACCACTGTCACCCGGGAATCCTGCTCACTGAGACGGGTGAGGATAGGCAGCGTATCGTCGGTAGACCCGTCATTGACAAAAAGAAACTCCCATTCATAATCCTTCATATCCATAAATTCCAGCCGCGATGCCACTTCCTCGGGATTATCCGAGAATACAGGAATTTCAGTGGTGGAGACCACGAAATCGCATAGCCGGCTATAGAGGGCATCCAAATTAGCCTGCTCATTATGACAAGGAATCAGAAAGGATAGTTTTTTCATTCGATGGGGTCTAAGGTTCGCAGTGAGGTTTATTTCCAGAGAAGATAGGCTCCGCGTCCTCCCTTAGCTGTGTAGCGATAGAGCATACGGAGCAATTGCTTGCGCCATTTGGGGAGATTGGAGTCGGCGAGTGCCTTCTCAAGAAGCTCAAGGCCACTTTGAGAAAATCCCTCGCGGGCATAATGGGCGGCTAAGATAACGCGACGGTAGGTAAGTATATCCTTTATCCGCCGGGCTTCCGCCTCCGGGTATAATTCGGTCTCGCGCTCCATCAGATCAATCACACCTTCCCATTGGCCCTTACGGGAATGGAATTCCGTGCCGGTGATTGAATCCACCTGGGGATAGACATGGCTCAGGACGCGGAACACACTCTTGATTCGTGGCGATTTGGCCAGAAGCCGCAGTCCTAATTCCCAGTCATCCCAAACACGGAGTTCGGGATTCCATCCACCGGCGAGTTTGAAAAAGGAAGTCCGCACGGCATAAGCCTGAGTGGAGAGCACGGCGTGATAGAGATGATTGCCGAGGATGTCGCGATGAGCGAAATGTGCGGGAATCACTTCCTCCTTCTCATTTACGCACCCCACACGCCATACCACCATATCAAGTTTCTTCTCGCGGTCGAAAGCCTCCATAACGGTGATGGCCAGTTCGGGGCGCATGGTATCATCGGAATCGAAGAATAGCATCACCTCCGTATCGACCTCCCGCAGCCCACGATTACGGGCCGCGGCCGCTCCGGGGCGGTCCTCGAAGAGGAGGGTGGTCTGGAAATCATCCGAATGATGCGACTCCATCCATTCGCGGACACGCTCGGGGGTGGAATCTGTGGAGGCGTTATCAACCACAAAAAGCCGTATCGGACGATACGACTGATTATAGACACTGTCGAGACAGCGTATGATCAGATCAGGACGGTTCCTGACCGGTACCACTATCGATAAGGGATGATAAATCATCAGTAGATAAGCAGCTACTTAAGGAATTAACGATCTACGACTATCTTCCTGAATGGGGATTATCTCTTGCGTCGTCTCACCGACTTGGCTGCCGAAGCATTCCCATTTGAAGAAGATGAGGATGAAACCTTAGGCTTTTTTGCTTTGGGAACACTCTTTTTCTTTGTGGAAGAGGATGCACGACGGGAGCGGACGCTCTTCTTCTCAGTGGCACTATCGGCATCCGAGACCACGGTGCGCCCCGGAATAGTGTCGCCGGCGGCTATTGCTTTTGCAATCTCTTCCTCGCGCTCCTTCTGCGCGAGATATTCCTCGCGGGTGGGAACATAAAGATTCTTACCATATGAACGCAGACGATTGTCGATACTGTCCTGAGCCTGCTTGAGCAGATCCTCATCAGGATACATCTGAGCCATGGAGAGGTTCTTCAGATTTCGGGTTTTATAGATCTCGCCATCATACATGCCGAGGTTGAAATAATCATCAAGGCTATATTGCTCAAGATTATTATCGTCGGAGAGGAACACATACTGCTGGGCGAGATAAGGACGCAGAGCATCGAATTTTACCCAGAACATCGGATAACGCGCCTCACCACCATAATCCGCATAACGATTGAGGACCGGACAGATAGCCTCGACACGGGTGTTCATACGGTTGGTGCGACGGTCGAATTCCCATTTCTCCAGGATATAATAATTCATCACCTGAGAGGAAGGCACATCGGCTTCTTCTATGACATATTTCGGATTGCGTTCCGTCGAACCGCGGCCCTGCTGATAATATACACCGAAACGATCGAGCATTTCGCCGACCTTTACCTTATACTGATCGGTGAAAACCTCCCGGCCATCAAGATATTCATACGCCGGAATCTTACCATCGACCACCAGACCGAGGATAAGACGGAATAGATTCTGTTTACCATCGACCGCATCTTCCGGATAGTAAAGAGGAGAATTGGCATCCTTCGAGAGGTCGAGCTGGCGGTAAATGTCTCGCTTATAGGCGAGGTCGGCCTCATGGGGAGTCTTGACGGTATAGAAATCCTGCATACGGTCGGTGACTCCGGTGGCGTTCTTCTCCGTTTTGCGGTCTTTATCGGATTTACGTCTCACCACTCCTGAAGATTCCACCTGGGCCAGAGTGGCCAGTGCCATTACGGCAGGAAGCGAGAATGCGAGTATTTTGCGATATATATTCATTGCCTTAGCTTGATTGAGAGAGGGGTTGCTTGAATCAGAGTGTGAGAGAATTTGGATGATTAATTGAGAGCCACTTCCATGGGGGAGATATCGCGGGTAATACCATCCGGTCCCTTAGCCTTGATATTTGAAATGAAGAATGACTTTCCGTTTTTCAGTCGCTTGAACTGCTCCTTCTGACGGTCGGAGAACCGACTGCCGTTAGAGAGCTCCGGCATTGCATTTCCCATCTGGTCGAAGAAGACGGTATTGAACGATACCACCTGATATGATACATTCAGAATACCATCGTCCACGGCGGCTCCTAATCCGTCGGCCCCCATCAGAGCCGCCTTGGAGATACGCTTTGGAGTGCCCTTATATTGGGTTGCGTTTCCCGCACCATCGCGCAGGGCGATGAAAGCAGTCGGATCGGGGAGCTTGCGTACGCGGAATGTCATGGAGCCTACATTCATGGAGCGGCCGTCGAGCTGGGCTGTAACTGTGATGGTGGCCTCGGAGCCGACGTTGCTCACATGAGCCACCCACTGATCGCCGTTGCGGGTAAGGGTTCCGGAGGAGATGGAGGCCTGCACGGCATTCATAGGCACACCGGGCACGGAAACGGAGATCGGATTGGCTATTCCGGCATAGAGCACATTCATCATCGTCGGCGAGATCGTGGCCATAGGTTCAATCACGGTATACGATGATTTGAAAGGATGCTTAGCAAGAGTGCCGTCGCCACGTGCCACTTCGATATATCCGGAATACTCATGGTTGCCGACACTTCCGGCCGAGAACTCATACAGACCATTGGGATTCGAAAGACGTGAACCTCCGACGTAGATTGCCGGACGCTGAGTGGTGTCTATTGCGGCCAGCACGATGTGGGCCGAGTATTTGCCACCGCGCATCACCATCGTGGAATTCGGAATCACATACGCGTTAAGCTCATTTACGCGGATATCTCCGATATCGACATTTGTGATAAGATTTGCCAAGGCCTCTGATTCCGCCTGACGCACATCATTCTGAATCTTTGCCAACATTGTGACCGCGGCCACAGCCGGAATTTTCTCAAACGTTTTCTGTTCCCATGTTGAGGGACCATCGAGGCGTCGTTCAATTGTAGTGGAGAGCATCTCTGCTACAGTCTTTTTCTTTGCCGAATCAGCGATGAGTTCCATCACATAAGATCGATATGCATCAATCTGCTTACGGAGCTTCTCGCCCTTGCGCGACATGGGGTTAAGCATCGTGACCGAAGAAGCCTCCAGGTCATCATTATGCTGGAGATTATTATAATCGCCCTCCGGACCATCGGCCGTGTGTGCGATTTCGGATTTAAGGCCTTCGATAATGCCGAACATCTCCTCCGATTTCTTCCGGAGTTCGACTCCCTTTCCATACCAGACACCGGCTTTCTCGGGGTTCTTCTCGTTGAGCTGTTCGAGGTATCTGAACTGGGCTTCGTTACGGGCCGAAAGATTGCGGGTGGTTCGGGATATACTATCGTGGACCTGGCTGAATCCATTGAGCACATCGCTCGAGACGTTAAGGGCGAGCATGGCCGTGAGGACGATATACATAAGATTGATCATCCTCTGACGGGGCGTCATACGCGTCACATTATTTCCTGGTCCTGCCATTTGTCTCTAAATTGTGTCTGATCAGTCGGGTTATTGTGGATCATTGCTTTCGGTGCGCTCGCTGAAGGGAGATGGAGCGGCGCCCATCATGGGATTTCCCATATTGATGGTCATGGCAGTGATCATTTTTTCGTATACGGAATTAAGCTGCTTCATGTAGCGTGCCATTCTTTCGGTCTCTTCGCAATAGCGTGAGGATTCGTTGGCAGCTTTCTCATACATATCGCGTATATCTTTGAGTCCTCGGTTCACACGATCGATGGATTCCAGCTGAGATGCCACTCCCTTGAGCTGAATCTCATAGATAGTGTTTAGTCCGGCTATATTGCGGTTGAGGTCTTGCATCTGAGTCACATACCCCTCGGAGCTCCCGGAGATTGTCTCGGAGTTGAGAGTGATGGCCTGATATGATCCCAGGAGAGTGGAGCATACGCGGTTGAGGGCTTCGGTGGTCTCATTGAGGCGTTCCATCTGCTCGGCCATCTGCTGCATACGCTCAGTATAGGAAGCCGTGGCCTCCGAAAGGGATGCGATATCTTCAGGCGACTGAGTTGCGGGAGCTGTGATTCCGGGCATCCCCATCATGCCGGTGGCAGCCGAGGGATCCATTGCTCCGGCCACCATTCCCGCTGTGGGAGCCATCCCTCCTTCGAAACCTTCGCCGGCCCCCGACCAGGCTGGAGAAGCGGCACCACCGGTGACCACTACGCCCGAGCCACCGGAAAAATCCGGACGGTCGGCTTCGTCGCGGGAATCAAGTACGGGGAACACCTCTTCCCAGGCATATTCCTTCGGTGGACGGTCGAAAGCTGTAAGGATAAACATGGCGATCTCGGTGCCCATACCGATACAGAGCAGCGTGCTGCCTCCGGGGAGGTGGAGGATATGGAAGAGCGCGCCCCAGATCACGACAGCCGCGCCGATCGAATAAGCGATATTGAAAAAGCGCTGTCCTTTGGCGCCGTGGAGGAAGCGTTCGATGCCATTGGCATATTTACGAATCTTGACCATATGCTATTATTTCTTTTGTTTTTTTGTTCCCTTTGCGAAGCCGATCTGCGAGCGGACGCATCGGAAACCGATGTAGGAACGCTGTTCGTTCTGATATTCCCAGGTGCGGAGGTCGGAGCGGATGTTCTGAGCCACATCTTTCCATGAACCTCCCCGCACGATCTTACGCTTCATACGGTAAGGATCCTCCTTGGCGGCATCGTAGCGGTATTCGGGGTTAAGATCGGAGGTGAGTTTACCCACACTCTCGGTGTATGCCGTGGAGGTCCATTCCGACACATTTCCGGCCATATCGTAGAGTCCGAAATCATTAGGCTTGAAGGTTCCGACTGCGGATGTGATCACATGACCGTCGCGCACGAAATCGCCATCCATAGGCTTGAAGTTGGCATAGAAGCAGCCGCGTTCATCCATCGGAAGCACTTCTTCCCAGGGATATGGATTCTCCGAATTTCCGGCTCTTGCGGCATATTCCCATTCAGCCTCGGTGGGGAGACGGAACGGCTCGACATAGATTCCCTCCTTACCTAAAGAGCGACGGAGATAGTCGGTACGCCAGTTGGCGAAGGCATTAGCCTGTTCCCAGCTCACGCCCACAACGGGATAATTATTGTAGCCTGCATGAGAGAAATACATGCGGGTGTAGGGCTCATTGTAGGCGTTATCGAAATCATTGATCCATACGGTGGTGTCGGGATAGACGTTCACGATATAGGTGTTTAGGAAATCGTAATCACCTGTCAGAGGGCGAGTCACTGTCTCGCGGATAATCCGACCCTCATCGGTCATGTAGGCCGTATCTTTGGAGATGATAGGGAGATCGGTGGGCACGGGGAGATCAGTATTATACTCCCGGCGTTCGGGATCGAGACGATTCTTACGCTTGGCAGCCGCAGTGTGGTTGTAGATCTCATAGCGATAGTTGAGCTGTGTGGGATCGAGCTCACGGGCGCCGGTGATGGGGTTTGTGCGGTATACGCTTTCAATGGCGCGGGCCTCATCCTCATTGGGATTACGCCATGGAATGGGCTTGTTCCAGTTGAGATGAGGAGTGATGGGGTTCCCTTCCTTATCCTCCTCGATCTTGAATACCTCATTCCCGCCATATGCGGGATCGGCAAGGCGCTCGCGGATGATGGAATCGCGAACCCAGAACACAAACTGTTTATATTTGGAGTTGGTGATTTCGGTATCGTCCATCCAGAAAGCATCGACCGACACTCCCTTGGGGTTAGCCTTGATGCCTGCAATAGAGTCATCCTTAGCGGGGCCCATGGCGATCGACCCACGGTCGATAAGCACCATACCGTAGGGAGTGGGTTCGGCAAATGAGCTTCCGCCGATACCTGTGACTTCACCGCCGGCTCCTCCACGTTTCATTCCCATGCAAGAAGCCAGAGAGAGGCCTAAGAAGAGGGTCATGGCTCCGATCAGCGAATAGCGGAGGAATTTTCTGCCGCGACGCTGTCTGAGTTGATATGAGGGGTGATTGTTGATGGTATTTGTCATTGTCTATTCGTTAGTCAGGTTAATCCGGAGGAAACCGGGAGGGTAGTCTACATTAATCTGATCGACTTATGTCGATGGCGGTTTACGCCGCTGAAATCAAGTTTTATCTGATATCCGAGAATTATCTCGTGGGTGCCTGAGGAGGCTTTGGATATTGCAGAAAGAGGGTATCCGTAAGAATATCCGAAAAAGAAATTCTTAAATTCCGCAGCCAGGGAAATGTTGAGTGCCTCCTTCCATCTGTAACCGAGCCCCACGGAAATGAATTTTCTATATCTGGCCCGGAGGTCGACCTGAGCATTCCAGGAGTCGAAATCGGAGGCTATCAGGAGTGCGGGCTGCAATTCAAATAACGTATTTCTTAGGGGAATATTGCCGTCAGCGGTGAAATAGAGCGTACGGCTCAGACGGGTTTCGAAGCGGTCGACCTCGTTGTCGGAGGTGGTTCCTTCGCTTCCTTCCTTGTCGAGACGCACAGTCGGGTCGAGAAGATGAAGACCCGAAATTCCCACATTGAAATATTTATGAGAATAATATAAGCCGGCGGAGAGGTCGAATGTGTGTCCGGCCACATCCTGCGTGGGGATAGCCTCGTCCACTCCCTGATGATAGTCGTCACCTTCAGGAAGATAGACTTCGGATCCCTTGAATGCCGAGGAGTAATATCCTCCCTGGATGCCGATGGAGAGTGTGCCTTTTAGGAATTTCCTCTTATAGCTTGCCTGGATATTGACCAGAGTGTTGCGGAAAAGGCCGAGGGATTCGTTGCTCATATCGGCTCCTATTCCGATGCGCTGTTTCCCAAACTGGAAAGGCATATCGGCGCAGGCAAGGAAGCTTTTAGGGGCATTCTCGATTCCGACCCATTGGAGGCGGGCGCCACCACGGATTCTGACGAAGTCGGTGGAGCCAGTGGCAGCCGGATTATAATATGTTGGCACGGCCCAGGATTGAGTGAGCAGCACGTCGTTCTGTCCTCTGGCGCTCAGTCCGGGGAGGAGAATGGCGAGACCCGCTATCAGGAAACCAAGATATTTTATCTTATTCATCTCGTTTTCAGGTCGGTTTGGATACGCTGAGAAATTTAAGTAGCTGCTAAAAATTAAACGATATATGTTTACAAAGTAGTTGAAAAATCTTGAACGATAAAACTTGTTCTTTTCGGCATCTTAGCCCTTGTCGTTCAGTCGCATAGCCCGCTATGCTACTTCACTCCGCGGACTAATCTGCACGAAAATAACTTCGTTTTATTCGTTCATTAATTTTTAGTAGCTACTTAATGGGAAAGATCTATTCGAAATAGAATGTGATCACCACCATTTTTGATTTCACTTTTCCCAGCGACTGAGTGATTTTATACATGTCGGGATTCTCATCAAGGTCGGGACGATTGTGCTTCAGGATATCAGTCAGACCGAAGCAGAACTTTATCTCCGGATTTAATTTGAAGAAGGGGAGATAGAAATCGCATCCGAGTCCGACAGAGAGGAAGAAATCGGTGGAGTTGAACTGTAGGAAATCCGATCGTTTCTTGGCCACGTCGAATGCCAGCATACCGCCTAATGTGACATAGGGGCGTGAATTGTGGAGACGGTCGCCTGAAATCTTTAGGTCGAGAGGCATCACCACCCAGGCTGTCTTTATATCCTGACGCTCGGTGGCACCGGAATTGACTTCGCGCATCTGGATTCCCTTGCTGCCGAAATACATACCCGGTGAGAAACGGAGATTGAAGTATTTATGGAGTCGGAGGTCAGCGAGGACGTTGACGCAGATGCCGGGGTCGAAAGCGGGCACTTCCACCATCCATTGTTCGCCCTCGGGAGTGACCAACCCGTTATGGGTAAAGTCGAGATCCTGGAAGTGGGTGCCGACAGAGAATCCCAGATGCCAGCGTTTGAGGTCGGCATAGGGACGGTTCTGAATCTTATCGCCGGGACGTCCCCATGCTGTGGGAGCGACGAAAAGCATAAGAATCAGCAACGTTAAGGGCAACATCCATGGCCACGGTAAGATTTTTTTCAGCATATTTTTTTAACGCATGTATGGGGTGAATATTGCCGTAGAAATAGAGGGTATGATATAGGATTGATGATTGGAAGGGGGGTGTTGTGCAAATTTGGTGAAAGTGTTATATTTGTAGAGCATTCCCTCACACCCGGGGTATTCTCTACACACATGGGGTATTCTCCACACAATTAGATTATGATGGATTGGAATAGTTTAATATGCGATCAGCGACTCGGGATGGAAGATTTCTCGGATCAGCGCCATCATGTGCGTTCGGATTTTCAGCGTGATTACGACCGTCTGATATTCTCATCTCCTTTCCGGCGCCTGCAGAATAAGACTCAGGTGTTCCCGCTTCCGGGAAGTATCTTTGTGCATAATCGTCTGACACATAGTCTGGAGGTGTCCACCGTCGGACGCTCAATGGCCCGGGAGGTGGCGATCCGTTTACGTGAGAAGCATCCGGAGGCGGAATGGTTGCCGAAGCTGGATGATATCGGGGATATCGTAGCGGCGGCCTGTCTATGTCATGACTTAGGGAATCCTCCTTTCGGCCATTCGGGGGAAAAGACCATAGCGGCCTATTTCGGTGAGGGACCCGGTCAGGAAATCCTGCCTCTACTGTCGGAGCAACAGCAGCAGGATTTACTGAATTTTGAAGGGAATGCCAATTCTTTCCGGTTGCTGGCACATCAGTTTTCCGGACGCCGTAAAGGAGGAATGGCGATGACCTATTCCACCCTGGCCAGCATTGTGAAATATCCCTATTCCTCTCTACATGCTTCGAAGAAAGGGAAGTTCGGCTTCTTCTCTTCGGAGGAGGAGATATGGCGTAAGGTGGCTGAGCGACTTGGAATTCCCGAGGTCGAGCCCGGACGGTTTGTGCGTCATCCATTGGTTTATATCACCGAGGCTGCCGATGATATCTGCTATCAGATAATGGATCTTGAGGATAGTCATAAGCTGAAGATTCTATCTGAGCAGGAGGTGTCTGACCTGTTCCTTGAATTCTTCGATGAATCAACACGCGAAAAACGGCGGAAGGTATTGCAGACTCTGGATGATCCGAATGAGAGGGTGAGTTATCTGCGGTCGAGTGTAATCGGCAGTATGGTGGAGAGTTGTGCGGAAGCGTTTGTTGCCAATGAGGAAAGAATCCTGAAGGGTGAGAATGTCGGACCATTGGTAGAACTTATGGATACGCGACTGCGTGATGCCTATCGTAATTGTTCGCGTACGGCCTGGAATAAGATATATCTGGCGCCGGAGGTGGTGGATATTGAATTGGGAGGTAATCAGATCTTGTCATATCTGATGAAGGTGCTGATGGATGCTGTGCTTCATCCGGAGAAGAATTATTCCGGATTGCTTCTTAATATTTTTCCAAAGCAATATGACACCAGGGCAGAGAGTCTGTACGAAAGGGTACAGAGTGTGCTGGATCATGTGTCGGGAATGACAGATGTCTATGCGCTTGACCTCTTCCGTAAACTTAACGGCCATAGTCTGCCTGCGGTATAGATATGAAGTCGGGGGCGAGATATGATATAAAAGGTATAGGATTGTGGGGATAACGGAGCTAAAATTTTTTTAAAACAGATGAAATTGAAAGATAATATATCGATTGTTTGGATAAGGATCTCACGGCCACTGATTGTGATCGGTTTTGTTCTCCTCGGCGTGCTGTCTGTGTTGGCACAGAAGGTATGGACTCCTCAGGAGATGCCGAATGTGCAGGTGGCCGATCGCCGGGAATATGTGTCTGATCCATCGAATGCCATGGATCGGGAGGCTACAATGAAGGTGAATCAGCGTCTTGCGGCCCTCCGTCAGCAGACCACGGCTGAAGTAGCCGTGGCTATAGCTCCAAATATCGGGGATATTCCGATTGAGGAATGGAGCGAGCAGCTGTTCACACTCTGGGGAATCGGAAAGAACGACCGCGACAATGGAGTGTTGCTCGTGATTGCCCTCGACCAGCATAAGGCCCGCATTCAGACCGGTTATGGCGCCGAAGGAGTATTGCCTGATATAGCGTGCGCCAATATCATATCCGAGTCTATTGTGCCGAATATGCGTGCCGGAGATCTTGATGCGGCAGTGGAGGATGCCACGGCGATGATTGCAGGCGCTATGACCGACCCTGCTGTGGCCGAGGAACTCCGGAGCCGTGAGCCGGATAATTATTCCGGTGTGTCTGAGACATTGTCACCGGAGGTGTTCTGGAGTTTTATTAAGATTGTGGCCGGAGTGCTGTTAGTGATGGAAATCTTTTGTTTCTGCCGGGATCTCTGGCTTAATCGCAAAGGAGACAATCATGAGCGGGCATTGCGCTGGCGTAATCATCTGAAGAGCTATTTCTGGTGTGGTATTCTCACTCTTGGTCCGGGCTTGCTCATCTTCCTGCTGGCTTTATGGCGTTATCGTTCGCTGCGCACGCGGCGGCGTGTGTGTCCCACATGCGGCGCTAAGATGCGGCGCCTCGGGGAAGAGGAGGATAATGAGCTTCTGAGTCCGTCGCAGGATCTGGAGGAGCGTCTGAACACGGTTGATTATGACGTATGGGAGTGTCCCGATTGCGGCACGATCGAGCGGTTTCCCTATCGTATCGATCAGAAGCGTTATACGGAATGCCCGAATTGTCACACAGTGGCCATGGGGCTGAAGAGTGACCGCGTATTACGTCCGGCTACCACCCGCAGTGAGGGCCTGGGTGAAAGGGTATATGAATGCGAATTCTGTCATCATCAGCATAAGACCGGATATCGGATTCCGCGCAAGGAGGATGCCGCAGCTGCAGCTATAGCTGCCGGAGCCATCCTCGGATCGGGACGGCATGGAGGAGACAGCGGATTTGGTGGAGGCGGAGGCTTCGGTGGGGGATTTGGCGGAGGCTCCACAGGCGGAGGCGGTGCCTCCGGAGGCTGGTGATCCTTATTGATGGCGCCTTATTCAGAGATGCGCTGCATCCGGATTGTTGTCTTTTGTCCGGGGAATAAGATGGTGAGCACCGGGTTCTCATAGCGGGCCTTCACTTCGCCCTGGATCAGTTGGCCATCGGCATCGATCCATTCCACATTGTAAGTATTACTGAGGCCTGACTCGTGGAGTCGGGCCTTAATCATACCTTGACCCCAGAGGTCGGAGTTTACCCGCGCCCCGTCAAGATAAATCAACTGATAGCCGTCATCGGCTCTCACCATTGCCAACCGATAGTCGCCGCCGGGAGGAAGAATGGCATCATCGTATGTGTGGTCGAGTATTGACCATATTCCTTCTTTCGGGTCTGTGGAACGGCTGAAGTATGTATGGCGCACATTGGGATCTCCAAACCGTGTGATCTCAAAATCTTCGGGGGTCGGTCGGGGTTCGAGAGCAATCCAGTCGACCTCTATGGCTCCTCCGGGGTAAATCACAAAACCGATACTGTCAATTCCTTCCCGGCAGGGGATGGATGATAGTATCGGTCGGTATTTACGATTTCCGGCACTGAAGCTTAACTTTTCGCGGGCTAAGGTGATGGAGAAGGCATTCCTGCCGTTGTGGAGATCAAGATCTTTGGTCAGTGTCTGAGTGATGGTGTCAGAAGGGGTCTGAAGTGCGACTTCCATAAATGGAGAGAAATAGGTCTCATCCCGGTTTTGGTCGGAGGTCTTGAGAATGATATCCCGGCGCTGATGACCGGTATCAATTATCCGTATGCCCCATGCCGGATGTGATATTTTCTTTGTGCGCCCGTCGGACATGATATAGGGGTATGTCTTCCCGGCCACATTATGAATATTGGAGGCGCGGAATGTCAGCTCAAGTCCGTGGATACCGTATGCCGGAAGAAGGCGGACAACAGTATCAGCTGAGGGATTCTCTATCCGGAGGGGTTTTGCATCGATGTTTTCTCCTAATGGGGAGAAGCCTCGTTGAGAATTCAGATATCGGGGTTGGATTTCCCGGGCGGAGGCGAGGGCCGATACTGATGAAAAAATGCCGACAAGCGCGAATATGAGCACAATGCCGCCGATGATTTTATTTATCAGCCACATCGAACGCAGATTAAAGTGGGAACGTATCTTGTCGATAGAGAAAGAGACAAACCACCACCAGCATAGCGCTCCTACTGCAATGGCAAGATAGCCACCAATGTATGTGAACCATGGCAGACTCGGTCCCATGAAGTTAAACCGGGCGAAAAGGCCGATTATCAGGAAGATAATCAGGGGGTTGGAGAAAGTGAAAAGAAAGCCGTTCAGGATATTCCGTTTGGCGGATATACGTTGCTCGTCGGGTTTCTTGAGATTCCGTGTGGGGTTGGAGCGGAAGAGGTAGATTCCGAATCCAATCAGTACTACCGAACCGAGAAGCTGAATGATATTTTGATTTCGTTCTAGGAATTCCTCAATGAATGATAGCCCGAAGCCTGTGAGCAGGGAGTAGAAAAGATCGGAGATGGTGGCTCCGACTCCTGTATAGAAACCGGTTTTGCGGCCTTTCTCGAGTGTGCGCTGGACACAAAGAATGCCTACAGGTCCCATCGGGGCCGATATTATGATTCCAATGGCGAGACCTCGCCAGAGTAAATACAGTAGGGCTTCGAAGAAGTGCACGACTTAGTTGGTTATGAGATATCCTCCGTTTCCGGGGAGACATTTATACCTCCGGAGGCCGTATCGGTCTTTATATGCGGGTCCTGATATAGGGGAGCCTCCCGACATTGTGACATCGTAGACCGAACCGCATACCGGACAGATAGCCTCGTAGGTGGAGGGGTCAATTTTTACGCGGACATCCTGTTTGCGTTCCACGGGGCATGCCAGATCATAGGCTAACGGGATGTTGGTCTGAGTGGAGAACGGATCCATTCCTCCGATCAGCAATACGCCTCCGAATCCTGTGAAGCTGCGTTCGAGATATGGGAATCCGGCGGGTTCACGGAGCTGTTTGATAAACTGACGATGGATTCCGTAGCCGCTCACACCGTAGGTATGCCACATTGCGGCCTCCCCGAGATTAATGCTTACGGGGTAGGAGGGAATACGGTCGTCGTCGATTTCATGACAACTGTTGATTGCGATACATACCAATAGGATTAATACGGCATCAATCAGTCGTCCGAGTATGGAGGACGCTTTACGGGATGCTATGGCTTTTATCCGTTGCAAACGGGACATCACTCAAAGGGAATGTGGCGGAGCATCTGGGCAAACTGCTCTGTCATCTTTTTAAGGGGGCCGTTAACCATCGGCTTGAGCATCGCCGGAATCTGAAGGTCAATATCCACCTGTGCCGTACATGAAATCTCGGTAACGGGAGAAATATGGAGTGTAAGGGAGATGGGTACGGGAGTGGAGACGCCTTCGAGACGGATGAGCACGGGAGCCTCACAACGTGTTTTGCGCAGTGTGAGGTCTCCGACCGGTCCGGCGGGGAATGAGATTGTGTCGGATGTGATCTTCACCTGATTGAAAAGATCTTTCTGATCGGCGGGGATACTATCTTCGGGTACCTGGGCAAGGAGTTCCTTGAGGCCTTCGAGATTGGAGAGTTTATCGTATACTTTCTGAGCGGGGGCGTTGATGCCCACCTCTTCGCTTTTGTATTCAGCCATAATTTAAGATTAAGGGAGAGAAATTAGAAATTTCTATCGTTATTAGGAGCCCAACCGGCGGGGTCGGTACGCCAGAGTTCGAGCACGGAAAGGTCGGCCGGACGGATATATTCCATATCGACCGCAGCCTGGAGCATCTCTTCGTAGGTGAAGAGTGATGTTACCCGGATATCGGCATCTTTGAGGCGTTTCACGGCCATAGGGAATTCATAGCTGAAGGCTGTGATGAGTCCGACAGCCTCACAACCATTTGCCTCCACAGCCTCCTTGGCCTTTACGGAGTTGGCGCCGGTGGTGATAAGGTCTTCAAAGAGCACTACCTTCCATCCCGGTCGGAGATTGCCTTCGATACGGTTTTCGAGACCATGGTCCTTCGGGGTGTCGCGCACATACGCGAAGGGGAATCCCAACGCATCGGCCACGAGTGTACCCATAGGAATAGCACCGGTGGAGACACTGGCGATCGCCTGTGCCTCGGGGAATTGCTCAATCACAATCTTCGCAATCTCAATCTTAATGAGGTTGCGGAGTGTGGGATAGGAGAGGAGTCGACGATGATCGTTATATATGGGGGAATTCCATCCAGAACCCCAGACGAAGGGGATATCCGGTTGCAGCTTGATGGCACTTGCCTGGAGGAATTTTTCAGCTAAAAGACGTTCAGGTTTCTTCATAACAGTTCAAGAGAGATTCATAGAGGAGAGTATTTGTATATGCAATAATCTACAAAATTACAATTCTATAAGGGAAAATCCAAATATTCGGAGGTAAAAAACATGTAGGAATATTGCACTATTGATGTGTGCAGTATAAGTCAGTAGGTTACGCCGACTGTAAGAAGTGACAGGCGGAGGGAAGGTTGGGCGTGGAGGAGGGTAAGTGCGGCTGAGGTCAGGGTGGAGCCGGTGGTGCAGACGTCGTCGATCAATAAGATTCTGGCACCGGAGCGGGGAATCTCAGCCAGTGTGAAGATATTCCGGAGGTTTTCCATACGTTGTTCGATGGTGAGGGCCGTCTGAGTGCGATGGGGCCGACTTGCTTTCAGAAAGTGTCTTACCGGTATTCCGGTCGATTCGGAAACTCCGGCGGCGATAAGTTCGGTCTGATTATATCCACGGCGTGCTTTCTTGAGGAAATGCATGGGAATGGGAAGTATATAATCAAGATCCTGAAGGAAGGCGGAGGGAAAGAGTTCATCGGCAATGAGACGGCCTAAGAATGGGCCGACGGATGGGAAACGGCGGTATTTCAGATCCTGCATCAGCTCGGAGATAGGGGCTCCGGAAGAATAGAAGAAATGGCCTGTGGCGCGGTCGAAGGGAAATTTCCCGGCAAAGCGCATTGCCATAGGGTTGTTGGGATTGGTATGATATAGGGTGCGAGGTAGAGCTGCCTGACAGATACCGCATAGAATCTGCCCCGTTTCTATATGGTTGCCGCAAAGATGACAGCTGGTGGGGAATATGAAATCGCGAAGTGCGCGAGGAATGTCGAGAAGAGACATGAGGTATCGAGATTATTGAGGTAAGGTGTAATTCAATCTTCCTGATTTTGGCGACGGAGAGTGGATATGCATCGGGATATCAGATTGCTTTCGAATCCTCTGGAGGCCATTGAGCGGAAAAGCTTCATACGGTCTTCGGCAAGATTCAAATCGAGATGCGAACTTCGCAGTTTCGAGCCGGCGACACGAACGGCCATAGCCTGATACTCATCAGAATCGAATTCTTCGATTCCGGCCATAATATCTTCCTGTGGAATACGCTTTAGGGCGAGGGCGGCTCGAACCTTGCGGAATCCCCAACCAGCGAATCGCACCTTATCGCGCACAAATGATGTGGCGAATCGCGAGGAGTCAATGAACCGGTTGGATTCAAGGTAGTCTAAGATTGCCTCGATATCAGTTTTGGAAAGCTCCATCTTACGCAATTTTTCAGCAATCTCAAAACGACAATGTTCTCCGCGGGCACAGAGCCCGGCCATTTTCAGGCGTGCGGCTTCAGGGGTGACCGGTTTCTTGCGTTTCATCATATTGAAGGTATCGATAACTTCATTTATAGGATTCGGAATATCAGTCAGCGGGGCGGAGGGCTGTGAGGAAGCGTTCTTTGCCGTAGAGGTCCTTGATAAGGGAGACATTCCTGAAATGGTGGTGGAGCGCCAATTGCTTAAGAGGCTCAGCATAGTGCGGATTTATCTCAAACCATATGCTTCCATCGCTGCTCAGCGCCTCGCTGGCTATTTCGAGAATGCGGGAATAGAAGATAAGGGGTGTGGCATCAGCCACAAATAATGCCTGGGGAGGTTCGTAATCAAGCACATTGGCATCCATCTCGGCTTTCTCTTGCTCGCATATGTAGGGAGGATTGCTGACAATAATATCCAGATTTCCGGCTGAGGGCATCCAGTCGAAAATATCGGCGTGGATAAAATCAATCCGGGCATGAAGCTCGGCGGCATTCCGGCGTGCAATGGTCAGCGCATCTTCGGAGATATCAAGCGCCGTCACTTTCGAGAATGGGAGATTGCGGCTCAGGGCGATTGCGATTGCGCCGGAGCCTGTGCCGATATCAAGTACACGCAGATCCGCGCGCCCCCCATATCCCTTCACAATCATATCCACCAATTCCTCTGTCTCGGGTCGGGGAATCAAGACTCCGGGGCTGACTTTCAGTCGCATACCATAGAAAGAAGCTTCTCCCAAGACATATTGCACGGGTTCGTGAGCAAGAAGCCGGGGAATGAATTCGTCGAATTTCTCCTGAAGCCAGTCGGAGACGGGAGAATTGGCATGAATGACGATATCGGTGAGTTCCCAACCTTTCAATGCATGGAAGATCAGACGAACCATCGCCTCGGCCTCATGACGGCCGTAGAGGGGAGTAAGCCGGCTCACGGCCGAGCGGTTTAATTCGTGAATAGTCATTGTTATTTGGAGAAAGATTTATGTTGCCATTTAAGGGAATTCCAACGGCGTATGAAGATGATACCACGGAGATTTTCATCCAGGGCGAACATCCACCACATTCCTAAGATTCCGAATCCGGCGGCCACGCCTAATCCCCAGGCTCCTCCCACGGCTACGATCCACATCACCATCAGACCGACATAGAAGGGATAATTGACATCGCCCGTAGCCTGCAGGGCATTGACGTACAAGATATTGATCGGTCTTCCGATTTCGAGTATGACATCGATCCAGAGTATAGCCACACCGATTGCGATAATTTCTTTATTTGTGGTGAGCGTAGTCATGAGCCAGGTACCTCCGAGGGCCGTGAGCAGGGAGAAGAAGAGAGTCCAACCCAAGGCGACCCGCATCACGTACTTGCCCATCAGATAAGCTCCTTTCCATTTGTCGCCTCCCACGAGATGGCCGATCGAGATAGCTCCGGCATGGGAGATAGCGATAGAGAACAGATAGACGAACATGATGATATTGACACAATAGGTGCGGGCGGCGAGGGCTTCCATACCCATGGCTGTGATGAAGAATACGAGTACAAGCTGAGAGAGATAATAGCTCACCTGCTCTCCGGCTGCCGGAAGGCCGACGCGCAGGAGATTGCGGAGTTCGCGGCCTGGCCAATGGCGGAAGATGTGCCAGGGGAAGCGGGGGACGGTGGTGACGAATAGGATGATGAGAAGAATCACCATCGCCGCCGTACGCGATATGGCTGTCGATATGGCTGCTCCTTTCACACCCAAGGCCGGCGCTCCGAAGGCTCCGAAGATGAGGGCATAGTTGCCGATGATATTGAGGATATTGACCACCAGAATCACGGCCATCGGATAGATAGGCTTGTTGTTTGATCGCAGTACGGCCGATACTGTAAGTTGGATTGCCTGTACGAAAGCGAAGAGGCCGACCATCTCGATATATGTGCGTCCTAATTCGAGCATTTCTCCTGATAGGCCGAGACGCTCAAGGATCGGGCGCCCGAATATCCATAGGCCGAAGCTTACGGCAAGCCCGAAGATGAGGTTCACCACCAGGGCCACTCCCACCACAGTCTCCATACGGTCGCGGCGCGAGGCTCCGAGATATTGACTGCATAAGACGGAGGTGCCGAGGTTGATCACCTCGAAGATGATGAATGTAAATGAAAGTATCTGATTTGCTAATCCGACTGCAGCCACACTACTGTCGGAATGGCGTGAAAGCATGAATGTGTCGACGGCTCCGAGGGTCATCACCAGAAGGGTTTCGATGAGTAGGGGGATGGTGAGATGTGCCAGTTCGCGTCTGAGCGGCGATTTGCGGCGGCGGTTCCCCAAAAACATCCGGAACTTCTTCATAAATAATGATTGGGCCTGGAGAGCCGGACTTTTTAATGAAATTGAATATCCCATAATTGAGCAAACGTTTGGCATCCTCCCGTTATTGCTTGATAAGGGGGTTTTAGAAAGAATGAGAAAAACGATCTGATAAGTAAGTGTTCAAAATTAATTTACACTATATACGAGATTATTTTGGAGGCGATTGGAGCGCGGAACGAAGGAGAATACTTATGTATTCGACTGAGTGACAAGCCACAAGCGGCCCAAAAGAAGCCGTAGATAGTATAAAAGATAATTTAATTACTTGATATCGGTTAATTTTAATACTTACTTATATTGTACGAATTTATGATATTATTTATATTTGCCGACAGAATGCTTCCCCTATATCCTGATACTGTCAAGATATAGGGGCTCCGTTAACCCAAAATCTCCCACATCATGAACGATCAGGAATTACGCACCTTCATTTCCAATGGTGTCGATGCCGCCAAAGGTGGTGAGGCGCTGAATGTATATAATGCCGTGTTGCCTTATCATGAGGCCGGGCATGTGGCTGAATCGAGCCATTATGCCTTCGGCTGGATAATATATTATGCCTTGCATCAGGCCCCGAAAGCTGAGATCGAGGGAAGAAAGCGAATGCTTGCGCAATATCTGAAACTCCATACCCCACGGCCGCATAAACTCCACTCGATGATTCTTACCGAGGCCATCCGGCTCTATAAGGATGCGGCAGATGTGGCGTTCAGGGCTCGTAGTTCGAAAGGTCAGCGGCCTGTCAGCTTCTCCATCATTCGTTTTTTAAAGCTATGGGATCCGGCCAATCTCCGTGAGGGCGACTGGCGGAGGAAGACTGTGGAGGATAAGGACCTGTCGTCGACCGTGGAGAAGCTCATCACAATCTGTGTCGATGAATTGAAGGGTGAGCGTTCGGCCCTCAACGGCGATCAATTGATACCGATTATAGACCGGGCTTGTGAGATGTTTCCGGATTCAGCCAATCTTCTGGCGCAGCGGGCCACGCTCCATCGACTGAACGGCCATAAGGAGGAGAGCGCGGCTTTGGTGAGGAAGGCATTGCTGTTGGCTCCCGGTAAGGGATTCCTATGGGCTGATCTGGTGGCATCGCTCGATCTCAAGGATAATCCGCGCCTTCATGTAGCGATGCTGGCCAAGGCCCTGTGGGGACCGGGCCCGGAGCATATGAAAGGTAGGATACGGCTGGCTCTGGCGGAGGTATGGTGCCGGTATGAATCCTATGCGCGGGCGTTATGGGAACTGACCACGGTAAAGGATGTTTACGAACCGTTAGGATGGCATCTCCCTTCGGAGTATGACCGATTGATGGAAAAGATTCCCGAGGATCTTGATGTGTCGGATCCCACGGATGCGTATGTGCGGCTGATGCCATTGGCTGATGAAGAGCTGTATTGTCATCTGCCGGAGATAGTGGTGCGGAAGACGTTCCATAAGGTTCCGACGCGAGAGGAGGTGAAACGCTTCAAGTCCTACATCGAGCCTTGTATAGCCTGGCGCTTGAATGATGATGCAGGAAATGCCTACTGGATCCAGCCGCATCGGTTTGATCTCGATCCTGAGATGCCCATAGGCTCGGTATTCACCATCCGGGTCCACAAGGGCCGGTGTGTAAAGCTCCGGCCCGGGGCCGACCCGAACCCCGGCCCGGCTAAAGATTCCGGAGCAGGTAAAGATTCCGGTACGAGTAAGGATACAGGGATAGGGGACGGACATCAGCCCGGGAAATGAATCCGGAAAAATTAGGATTGGATATTAACTACCTAACTGGATTTGAGAGGGGGTAGGGACAAGAAAAATCCATAAAAGGGATGAAAACCCGATAATGATTTTGGTAAATGGAAAAAAATCATTAACTTTGCAGAAAGAATAAAAGGCCGGAGGCTTTTTAGGTCCTATAGCTCAGTTGGTTAGAGCACCTGACTCATAATCAGGGAGTCCTTGGTTCAAGCCCAAGTGGGACCACAAATTGGAAATCAAGCAGTTACACTTCCAAGTGTAGCTGCTTTTTCTTTTCTTTGAACACAAATTTGAACACAACTCCGACTCAACTCTATTTCACCCTCCTCTGCCACCACCTGTGTTCATAATTTTGTGTTCAAATGATAACTTAACGCAATCTCTACTTTCAATCTAATTCCACTACCCGTTGCCCCTGATTACCGGCTATTTTCTATCCAAAATAAGATAGTAATCCGATTTACGGTTCAGATATTACCTAACAACCACTGATACCACTCAAAATTTTTGGGTGGTATTTATATTATCGCTAATAATCAAAGATTTACAAAGATATTTTATTTAAGTCACCACCTCCTTACCACTCATTACCAGGAGTAATTTTGCAGTGTCGACAGCAATCAAAATTAATCCCCGGCGCCGGGATTGACAACTCAAAAATTATTCCTTAATATGAAGATTGAAAATCTATTGAACAAGCCCCTGTGGCAAATGACAGGCGAGGAATTCATATTCCTCTCGAAGTCAGCAACGAGTGACAGTGCTCCCCGGCAGCCTGAGGTTACGGTGGATGACTCCTCTCCAAAATATGTATATGGACTCTCCGGCATAGCTCAGTTGTTCGGATGCTGCATACCGACAGCCAACCGTATCAAGAAAAGCGGAAAGATCGACAAGGCGATAAAGCAGATCGGACGCAAGATAATAGTGGATGCAGAGCTTGCCCTTGAACTTGCTGGACACAAAACCGGAGGCAGAAGATGATGGACGAACGCAGAACTCCGATGCTCACAGCCGAGGCTGCCATCCAAATGTGGCACGCCTCACGGCTGAGCGTCACAAAGACTTATGAGATGTCACCGGAAATAATCAAGGCTAATGATTCAGTTATTGGAACACTCGGCAATTTCAGTGCCTCAATCGGAAAAGCAAAGAGCAAAAAGACCTTCAACGTATCGGCGATTGTGGCCGCAGCACTTATGAACGACACTGTGCTGAGATATACTGCATCACTTCCTGATGACAAACGACGTGTGCTTTATGTAGATACCGAGCAGAGTTCATATCATTGTCAGAAGGTGATAAAGCGCATACTGCGCATGTGCGGTCTACCTGAAGACAAAGACCATGAGAATCTGGAGTTTCTTGCCCTGCGCAAGTATTCTCCTGAGGAACGGATTGAGATAACCCGTCAGGCTATCTACAATCTCTCTGATGTCGGTCTCGTAATCATCGATGGCATACGTGATTTTGTGTATGACATAAACAGCCCGAGCGAATCCACCAAGATAATCACACTGCTTATGCAATGGACTGACGAAAGGCAGATCCATATACATGCTATACTCCACCAGAACAAGGGCGATGAAAACGCAAGAGGCCATATCGGCACGGAACTTAACAACAAGGCTGAGACAGTGCTGCTTGTAGAGAAGGACTCGCAGAACCATGACATAAGCTGTGTGAAAAGCGTCCATATCCGCGCTATGGATTTTGAGCCTTTTGCATTCCGTATCAATAGCGAGGCTCTTCCTGAACTGCTGGACGGTTATGTGATCGGCAATAGGGAAGGAAGCAAATCCAAACGGCAGAAATTTGACCCTTACGCCGATATATCGGAACAGCATCACCGGATTGCCCTTGAAACCGCTTTTTCCAAGCAACCGACCTACGGCTATAATGAATTAACAGAAGCCCTTAAGGAGGCATACGCGCTTATCGGCATTCGTCTCAGCAACAATAAGGCCTCTGACCTTATATCAATGCTGAAATGCAAGCGGATGATTGTGCAGAACAGTTCAAGAAAGTATTCTTACAACCCGGACTTCGTATATTAGCCGACAGCTTTAATTTATTTCGGGAGGCGTATATTATGGGGTAAACCAAAGTATAAGGACAATTAAGGGTGACTGCGGTCTATGGTAGCCGGGAAACTGACAGGGCTTGCCCTTGTTATAGCCCACTATAACTACTCCGCTTCGCTCCCGTAGTTGTGGGCTCTCCCGAGGGGCTTAAGACTCTGCCCTAAGAACCCGCAATGGCTCTGCCCTTGACCCGGTCTGGGCGTTTCACCCCCGACACCCCCGAGCAGGAAGTGACCCTCTCCCTGCACCCTCCGCTTAGGGCATTCATCCCTAAGAACCCATCGTCAGGAGTGACCTTCTCCCGACACCCTCCGCTCAGACCCTTCGTCTGAGAACCCGCGATTTTGAAACACCCACCGCTAAAGACTTATGAAGACAGGAATAAAGTTCAAGCCCTGCAATGTAGGCACTGCCGAGGCGCACAACCGCCGCGACAGTGCCTACTGCGAGGCGGTTGCCCGAAAGTTCGGGCACACATACTTCTGGGATGAGTTCCGCCATCTCAACCTGAGTTGGCGCAACCAATCCTACACCAAGCCGCTGCCCGAGCTTTTTGAGGATATGAAAGTCCTCGTCAAGCAAAAGACCGGAAGAGCCATGCAGTGCAAGCCCGTAGAGACAACCGACCGCAAGACAGGCAAGAAAAAGACGCGCTCCGGCTGTTCAGCCATCCGCGAGGGTTGCCCTCCGATTAAGCCGGACACACGGATCGAAGATTTCGCACC
>JAAVFV010000028.1 GCA_014800525.1 Bacteroidales bacterium
ACCAAAGAACACGTTTATCTTAATGAGATTCACGTGGCAGTGTCAGATATTCCCACTACTACTTCAGTAAATAAACCTAAGTTGCAATCGCTTCTACCTACTGGAGTTGAACTTCCTAAATTGGGAAATCTGGACACTTACGCCCACCACCATCACTCATATCCTCATTACATTATAGAGGAAATGGCTATCGTTGAAAAGGCCATAGTAGATGTTCTTACTAACTATAATGGGAAGAAAATCGCATTTATCTCGGACCATGGTTTGACATATCTCTCACAATACGAGGACGGCATGAAACTCGCAGGAGTTGAGTCTGATCACGAGGGACGAATAGCCAAAGTTACTACCGGAAATATTAGTCAAGATAATAATTATATTATCCTTGAGGATGGTAAAACTCTTTGTTCACTTTCCCACCGTTCCTTGGTTAATAAAGTAGACAAAGGACACGGCGCTCACGGTGGTTGTACTCCAGAAGAAGTACTTGTACCGATAATAGTTATATCGTCGCATAAAAACGCTACGAACTTCACTGCCTCACTTATTAATAATGAGATCGATGGTACCAAACCAGTTGTACAGTTCAATATTAAGGGATTGTCCTCAATTGATAATCCTACATTGGAATACAACGGTGTAACTTACAATCTTAGAAATGTAAGTGGTAACGTCTTCGATAGCGAGAGACTTAACTTGGTAGACACGGCTACAAAGTTAACACTTTATATAAACGGCGTTAAATACGACACCTACACAATTAAAGTATCAACTGGTGCATCAGAAGATACCGATCTTTTTGAATTCTAAATTTAGACCATGCATACTACCACTTCAGAAAAGATTCGCGAGCAGTTTGCTCCAATGGCCATATACAAAGATCCCGCGTCAACCAACTCGCTTTTTGCTGGAAGAAACCTGCCTTCGTTTGTAAAGGACTTTCTTCTCAAACGCTACATCAATCCAGATGGAACAGTTGACCGTCAAAAACTGACAATCTTCCTTGACCAAGTTATCCCCAAAGAAGGAACTGAAGTCAAAGATAAATTAGGAGAAGGTAAAGAAGTTACGCTTCTCTGCCGTTTTATTGTATATATCGACCTCGTGAAAGGATTACGCCGATTTGGCATTCCAGATCTTGGAATAAAAACGACAGAAGGTGTTATTCCAGAGTATGTCTATACTAAGCATCCGGGTGAATTAGTAGATGGTGAAAAATGGGGGATTATCAAGTTATCGGTTCTTCCTGATGACGATGGTAAGAAAAACCATGTCGAGATGGTGGATTACAAGCCCTTTAAACCATATAAATCGGTAGACATTGCTTATTTACGCAATGCCAGAGAAGCTTTTACAACCCGTGAATGGATAGACGTTTTGCTTTCAGCTATGGAATATGATGCTGATGGCTTTGAGTCAATGACTCAAAAACTGGAATTTATTTCACGTTTGCTTATATTTGTAGAACCGCGTCTTAATACTGTGGAACTTGCGCCCAAAGGCACAGGCAAATCGTTTGTATTTGGTAATCTATCAAAATATGGATGGCTTGTTAGCGGTGGTAAGGTAACACGCGCTAAACTATTCTATGATAAGGCTAGGCAGCAAAATGGTATCATGAAAAACCATGATTTCACCGCTTTCGACGAAATTCAAACCATAATCTTTCAGGAGCCTGCTGAAATTCAGGCAGCCCTCAAGTCTTATCTCGAATCCGGAAAGACAACCATTGATAATAATGAATTCTCTTCAGAATGTGGGCTGATGCTAATGGGTAACATACCATTAAACGAAAACAAACGTCCAATCAATTATCGTTACTTTGACTCCCTGCCTCAATCCTTTCGAGAGTCAGCATTACTTGACCGCTTTCACTGCTTTATCGAAGGATGGCATTTGCCACGCATCAACGAAGGAATCATATATAAAGGTTGGACAATGAACGTAGAGTATTTCTCTGAGATACTCCACTCTATGCGAACACAAAACATTTATGGGTTGCTCTTTGATCAACTTGTGGGTAAAGATAAGGATGCCGATACTCGCGATACCAAGGCGGTCAAAAAGATTGCAGTTGGATATATGAAACTCTTGTTCCCTCACTGGACAAGCGTTTCGCAGGTTGACCTTGATGAGTTTGATATGTACTGTCTTCAACCGGCCATACGTCGTCGTGGTATCATTAAGGAGCAATGCCACTATATTGACCCTGAGTTTAAAACCACTATGCCCAATTTCTGGATTACGGATTTTAATCCAACCACTTAATCATTTATCTTCACGACTCTTATGAAAAAACCTACTATATATATTCCATTAGAGATTGAAAGATACTTTAGTGATGAAATACGTATTGGAAGGGAGCAGGATATAGTTAATAGAGTATACAAGAAACTCAAAGATAAATATTCCATATTATCATATAAGGACTTCGTTAATATGTATATCTCTATTCAAAATAATGAGTTCGAAACGGCACCGAATTTCTTTGAAGGAGATCTGACTAACCAAGATTTTGTTGTTAAAGATTGGTTAGCGAAATTCAGGGATATATTAGATGCAATGTATGGTCATCCGGATGCTTATTCACTTAAGATATTTCTCCTATTAATATTAGATTCAGTGGAGAAAAAAATTTATAGTGGAAATTTCATATATCTAAATCAATATACGATATATACCTCTCTATGGTGGAAGCTCAAATCTCCATTAGTCAGAACGGTTCCGAACTTCTATAAGGTCTTTGTTACATTAAGAGATTATGGGTTTTATGATGTAAAGACTATTGATGATGCAGATCTGAATAGTCTGACTGTATCTCATAAAATCTGGAAATATGATGATATCATAGACTATATTGACTATGGATTTATTTCCGACCCAGTTTTATTTGACTTAATATTCTTGGATTCTTTTAGAAATAAATTAGTAGAGATAATTATTGATTCTCTTTAAAATCCAAATAGAGAAATTCTTCAATATTATCTTATTTCAGGACTTTTCATTTTTATATTTGGGATATATTTATAATATTGTTGGGTAAATTATTAATGAGTTAAGGTATCTGCTTACATACTTATTTCCGTGTGAGAGTATATTAGTCTGTACATTATTATTGATTAAGTTCGTGTGTGTGGATTCGTTTTTTAAGAATCCGTGTAAAGATAAGTCAAATTAAGGGAATAAACAAAATACTAAAATTTAGGTAGAATTTTTATAAAGTAATGGATAAGAATCTTAATATACAGATTGAGGAGGCTCTGAAGGCTTATTTGGCTTCGGGGGTGGAGGATCAGGTGGACTATCAGAAGTTCTACCTTTACTCCATCGTGACACATTCAACGGCTATTGAGGGTTCTACCGTTACTGAGATTGAGAATCAACTTCTTTTCGATGAAGGTATTGCTGCAAAAGGACGCTCTCTGACTGAACAGATGATGAACGTCGATCTGAAGGATGCTTATATTCATGCTTTCAAAATAGCCTCCGAGAATCCATCATATACTCCCCGGCTATTGCAAAAGCTATCGGCACTTGTGATGCGTAGGACTGGTAGCGAATATTCCACTATTGCCGGACAATTTGATTCATCAAAGGGCGAGTTCCGCATGTGCAATGTCAGTGCAGGTATTGGGGGTAGAAGTTATCTTGCCTATAACAAAGTTCCACGTGCCGTGGAAGACTTCTGCAAATGGCTTAATGACGAAATTGCCAATATAGACAAGACAGATATAGCCGCTTGTTACCGTCTGACTTTTGAGGCTCACTTCCGACTCGTAACTATTCACCCTTGGGTTGATGGTAATGGACGCACCACCCGATTAGTAATGAATATGATTCAACGGCAGTTGGGTCTCATTCCCTCCATCGTAAGAAAAGAAGACAAAGGAGAATATATCCAGTCATTGGTTGACAGCCGTGAGAATGAAGATTCAACCATAGCTCAAGATGTTATGCTTCGCCATCACATCGCAAACCTCAACAGAAGAGTTTTACAGTATCAAGAAAATGACACTGTAAAAGGTAATAATGACGGTGTAAATGACGGTGTAAACAACAAAGGTGACGGTGTAACGCAACTTAATAAGACCCTGCAAAGGGTTTATCAGGCCATTGTCAATAAACCGGAGATCGTATCTTCCGAGCTAATGAAAATGCTCAATATTTCCGAATCAACAGTAACCCGATCAACCAGAGATCTTAAGAAATTGGGATACATCAAAAGAGAAGGTTCAGACAAAACCGGTCGATGGGTTATTCTTAAATAATAAGTTATGAGCGAATTTGACGAGTACATAGTTCACGGAGAACCGGAACAGAGGGAGAAGGCTGATGCTTGGCAAACGGCAATCGGTCTTCAAGATGTAGATGGGTTGAAAGTTTCAACATATCTACTCGACACTGCGCGTCAACACATCGAAGGAGACATTACCATTGATGAGGCTCGTGAACGCATCAAGGTATATTATGAAACAAAATCAGGACATGATGAAGTTGATAAAGAGGGAGACAAAGCGTCAGTCAACATCGCTAAGATTCTCAGTGAGCCGTCGTTTGCATTCTCATTAGTTGGACTAACTTCTATTCATCGACGTATCTTTGAAGGTGTTTTCAAATTCGCCGGACAGCTGCGACAGGTCGAACTTAGTAAAAAGGAATGGGTGCTTGGAGGGAATGCCTCAGTAAGCTACCAACCGGCTGTTGACTTACGCGAAGCCATCGAATATGACCTATCACGGGAGAAAGAATTCGATTATTCAAATCGCCCGATGAGTGAGATCATCAAACACCTATCTCAGTTTATCGCAGACCTATGGCAAATTCACCCTTTCCGTGAGGGTAACACTCGCACTACTGCGGTATTTCTGATAAAGTATCTCCGTTCAATGGGAATTCCGGCTACCAATGATATGTTCAAAGAACATTCGTGGTATTTCCGCAACGCCCTCTTGAGAGCATCATACAAAGGATTGAATATATCACCTACCACTGAATTTGTCGAAAAATTCCTTCGTAATGTGATTCTCGGTGAAAAGAATGAACTCCGTAATCGTGATATGCTTGTAGGTGCATCTCTTCCGGCTAATTCTGTCCAAAGTATCAGCTCGACTGCTCCAAAGTCTCAATTTGATACTTTGAATTGTACTTTGGAAGAGTTAGCAGTACTCAAAACCATCGAGGAAAATCCAAAAATCACCCAGACCGATATTGCTAAATCTATAAAAAAATCAGCATCTACCGTTAAGCGTATTACATCTACCCTCGTAGATAAAGGTATCATCATACGCCGAAACGGTCGTCGCAACGGCTGGTGGGAAATCCTACTATAAATATCAATTAATTGAACATTATCCCATATTTTGAGGCTTAAATATCATTATGGTGACACTAACAAATAAATCCTTACCTACACCTGATATAATCCGAAATCTCGGTTTGAGATTCCGAGACTACAGGATGCGACTGAAGATGACGCGTCAAGAAGTCTCAGAAGCATCGAAAGTGGGTATGACTACTCTTTACAAATTTGAGTCCGGTAACATGACTGATATTTCATTTGGTACTGTGATACGTTTGTTAAGAGCAATCGGAATGGTTGAAAACTGGGAGTCATTGCTGCCGGAATTACCAGAATCACCATATATGTATTATGACAATGATAAGAAAATTCAGCGAGTACGACACTCTTCCAAAAAATGAATTTTGAAGTTCTAAATTGTCGGAGTTAATTTTTGCCGATTGTGGGATTATTAGTAACTTTGATTTCGGAAACACGAATCTACTGGTACAAGTGTGATATACGAAACCCCTGATTGCAAGCGACTTGCACTTGTTTGGCTCAAATTTCAGTAAATACACTGAAAATGAGCGATTTAAGGGGCGCTTCATTTGTACTTTATAAGGCGTTAAGATGCTGTTTATTAGCTTTTTATACATTCTGCATCGGCAAATAACCCGCAGTTAAAGACAGGTAAATATAAGTTGAAATAATAGTCAAGGCGTTCAGTTTGAGCGCCTTTTCTTTTGCCCGAAGATTGCCAATCTAATCGG
Organism: Bacteroidales bacterium; assembly: GCA_014800525.1. Lineage (GTDB taxonomy): Bacteria > Bacteroidota > Bacteroidia > Bacteroidales > Muribaculaceae > Lepagella. The sequence continues at coordinate 6,052 of JAAVFV010000028.1, forward strand.
TAGAACCCGTTTCTACCTATTTTTCACTCCATTTTTGAACCACATTTGTTGCTC